>CACZWU010000001.1 GCA_902784965.1 uncultured Bacteroidia bacterium
TCCCGTATCTGAGAAACGATCTTCCCTACGGCCGAAGCAAGCCCGGAAAACCGGTCATCGTCAACTATTTCTATCACGAAGAAATCCGCCTGAACAATAGATAGCTGCAACCTTTCCTGTATTTCCATGGAACAGGATGCGCTTCACAAATCAACGCCCCGACAATCCGCCAATGGAATGTCGAGGCGTATTTATTTCGATAAACAAGAATTTAACTACTGTCGCCAATCATCCACGACATATAACTCCCCATTGTAAATAAAACAGATTTTGCTTTCCTTACCAGTGAGATAGAGGAACATCTTCTGCCCGGTTTTTGTGTTCTTTAAGTGGCCGTAGTTGATTTTGCCAAGGCTCATGCCGTTGGTCCTGATCAGATGGTTCAACAGGCCCTCTGGCATTTCAGTGATAGATATTTCATCAGCAGGAATAAGTCGCGGCTTGCCTATGTACGTGCTCAACAGGATTTGGTTGTTCTCGTTGACCGAGATGCCTTTGGGCCAATAGGCCAGCATTACACCCACCACAACAAGAAAAGTGACAGCGATAATAACGATAGTAACTATCATAGCAGTACGAGGAGATTTAAGAGCCATTGTACAGTAAATTCCGATTTATCGGTGTAAAAATAAAACAATCAGCCGAAAAGAAAAAGGGCACGAGCCCTTTTTCCAATAGCGTTACTTCACAATTTCATATTCATCGACACCGGGGATGAGTGCGATTCCAGTTTCTTCAAGGTGAATCTGGCCGGCGGAGTCTATAAAGCGCACGGTGAAGACTTTTCCTTCGAGCCGCTTTGCCTGCCAGTCCATTCCGCCGGCGTGCTCGAGTTTCTTGCAGGGAACAAAAATGGCTGTTATTGTTCCCGCTCTGAGGCTTTGAAGCAGGTTTGAGATTTTTGGCCCATTTTGGGGGTTATTGTAAAAAAGAAATATGCCCTACAGCGCATTGTAAGGCATATTTTCATGACGGGGAGCGGAAAACGAGACTCGAGCCCGCGCGATGCGCGGGCATTCTCGCGAATTGCTTTCTGACCCTCCCCAAACCCCTCCTCAGGAGGGGCTTTCGGGGCCGCGAGTTCGAGAGACTGGTACTGCCATAAAAGACAAACAGGACAACCTGAAGGCTGTCCTGTTTGTCTTTGAGCGGAAAACGAGACTCGAACTCGCGACCCCGACCTTGGCAAGGTCGTGCTCTACCAACTGAGCTATTTCCGCGTTGGGAATGCAAAGGTACAAACTTTTTTTACACTCCCAAATATTTTTTCAAGATTTTCAACCTTTGTCGGTCGAAATGTAGCTGCGGAGTGCCTCTACGTAGGCGGCGAAGGCGTCCTTTCCTTTGTCGGTGATGCGGCAGACCGTCTGCGGCATCTTGCCTTTGAATCCCTTGGTCACTTCGATGTAACCCGCCTGCTGCAACTTGTCGAGCTGTACGCTCAGGTTGCCCGATGTCGCGCCCGTCTCGGCTTTCAGGTAGACGAAGTCTGCACTTTCCGCATCGATGAGGATCGACATCACCGCCAGGCGAAGCTCCGAATGGAGCAGGGGATCGAGCGGCTTGAACATTTTACCATTCTCGGGCATGGCTAGGCTCTGGTTTTATGTTGAAGAATCACACCGGGGATAATCAGGGCGAACACGCCCAGGATCAGGAAGGTCAGGATCTGTGCCGGCGAACCGTCGGGCAACAGCAGGAGGTAGATGACGGCCAGGGCCGTTGCGGTGACGGAAGATGCGGACACGGCCTTCTGGTTCATCACGGAACCGGAAATCGCGCCGCAAAGGCCCATCATCATCAGGATGATCATCGTCATGTCTACCCCGACGACGCCGTCCATATGCGCGGCATAGCGGATGCATGCGACGATCCAGAGCACGGCGTAGAAACCCGTGGCGAAAATGCCGAACCACATCCAGACCTTGCCGAGGATACGGTTGATCTCGCTGGCGGGGACCTTTTCGTGGTTGCGCCCCATCTTGTAGGAACAGACGGCTCCGATGGCGGACATCGCGAACCAGAGGAGATTCCACATCGGGCTGCCCGTCTTCGACCAGAGGAAATAAATGATAACAGAGGTGACGGCAACGAGCGTGCCCCAGAGGATCATCGGCTTGCCGGAGTTCTTCGCCATCGTGCGACGGCTGCGTTCGATGGTCTCCGAAATGAGCCGGAGACTGTTTTCTGCTGAGAAGTTGTTTTCCATTGTTCTTTGGTTTTTAAAGGTTTCAACGCCCGTTGCGCACCGGGTCATTTTCAAATCTGATGCAAAGGTAAAGTAATTTATTTTATAAACCAAATTATTTTGTAAATTTTTATTGGAATTTTTTCGTTCTGTTTTTTTCATACCTTTGTAGGATAGAATCAGTGAATCCTATGAAAAAACTTTTTTTTGTTTTTCTTTCGGTGATGGTGCTGCTGCCGGTGGCGGCGGAGAACCGCGACCGTGCCATCGTCCTCGCCTCTTCCAACGATAAACTGCAGGTGGAGACCCTCTCCCGCATCGGATATGGATTCCATTTCGTGAAATCTTCGGAATTCAAGCCCTCGGCTGCCGGCGAGTTCTTCTTCAATTTCGTGCAACTCGACGTGTTCCCCACGGAGTTTCTCGAGATCCAGTTCGGCCTGGACTGCGAATTCAATCACTATACCTCCAAGTCGTCGTATTTCTATCTCGACAGCGACCGGAAAGTGCAGGTGACCGATTTTTCGGAGATGGACAAGTCCAATTCCCGTTTCCGCGGCGGTGTGCGCACGTTCAACATCAACGCGCCGTTGATGGTCAAGGGCATCTTCGGCTTTTTTCAGGTGGGCGTCGGCGTTGAAGGCAGCCTGAACCTTGCCGGAAAAGCCTATTATAATCACAGGGTGGGCAACACCCGCGACACGCACTCCGAAGCCAAGGCCGCCCTCAATCTGTTTTCGTTCGGCCTTGTGGCCGGCGCGACCTACGACGACTTCGGCTTCTACGTGAAGTTTTATCCGAAGCCCTCGAGAGTCCTGGCTCCCGGCAGCGTCGATTTCAGCTACTGGACGCTGGGCGTCACCTTCGGACTCTGATTTTTAAGCCCGTTTCAGAAAGTAAAGGAGAGCCGGTAGAGCTTGGAATGGTCCTCATCGCTGCCGACCCAGAATCCGGTGGTGTCCTGCTTCATGCTATTCCCTGCTGAAGATGAGCACGCAGCTGATGGCGGCCACGATACCGATGATCTGGGGGACCGTAGGGACGGCGGCGTAGAGGAGGAGGGAGATGACGCACATGATGACCGGGGCACAGGCATCGGCCAGCGGTGCCACAATCATGGCCTTGCCGTAGCGGTTGGCATACACCAGGGTGAAGGCGCCGATGGAGTTGAGGATCTGGACAAAGAAAACCTTGGTCAGTTCTCCCCAGCCCTGCGAGGTGATGCAGGAGCCGTCGCCCATGAGCAGGGCCACGGGAATCAGCACCACGGCCGCGATGGTCATGTAGACGAATACGCTCTCTGCATCCGGCGTGGAATTGTTGGCCAGCTTCATCACGAAGGCCTGGATGCCCCAGCAAATGAACACCACCGAAGCATAGACGATCCAGATCCAGCTCTTGGCGGCACCGCCGTCCGTATTGTCGGGCAGTGCGAAACACACGAGCGCCACGAAGGCCAGGACGATGCCCAGAATGCCCAGCCGGCTGACACGCTCTTTCAGGAAGATGGTGGACAG
Source organism: uncultured Bacteroidia bacterium (assembly GCA_902784965.1). Lineage (GTDB taxonomy): Bacteria > Bacteroidota > Bacteroidia > Bacteroidales > UBA932 > Cacconaster. Next base: position 3,706 of record CACZWU010000001.1, read on the forward strand.
CAGCACGGTGACGATGGGCGCCACCGAAATCATCGGCATCACCAGATAGGCCGGTGCGTAGTCCAGGGCCAGGAACAGCACCAGCTGCCCGCCGGCGCCCAGCAGGCCCACGGCCATGCTCAGGAGGGCGGGCTTGCGGCGGACGTCCAGTTTGAAATGGATGTTGATGAGCGCAGCTAGGGCGCAGGGAACCATGCTCAGGGCCCAGACGACGTAGACCAGGTTCTTGGGAAGGGTGGTCTGGTCGGAGAAAGCGCCCCAGACGCCCCAGGTGATCATGGTAATCAGGGCGTAGAGCAGCCAGTTGTGTCTTTTCTCGGTCATTATAATAAATGTATCAGTTGTCGATGTCTACGATGTGCAGGGTGATGCCGGTTTTCTCGATGTAGGCCTTCAGGTCGGGCGAGATGTTGCTGTCGGTGATGATGGTGTTGATCTTGTCGAGCGAGGCGATGTGGGCGAAGGTCCGGCGCCCGAACTTGCTGGAGTCGAATACGGCGATCACTTCCTTGGCCGAAGCGATCATGGCCTGGTTGAGGCTGGCCTCCTCCAGGCTGGGGGTGGAGAGTCCGTCGGTGATGCTGATGCTGTCGACGCCCAGGAAGAGCTTGTCGCAGAAGATGTTCTTCAGGGCGTATTCGGAGATCATGCCCACGGTGGAGTGGGAGACGGCGCGCATGGTGCCACCCAGCACGATGACCGTGAACTTGCCGTAGGTGTTGAGGGTGATGGCGATGTCGAGCGCGTTGGTGATGACGGTCAAGTTGTTGACGTTTTCCAGGCGCTTGGCGATCTCCATGGTGGTGGTGCCGGAATCGAAGATGATGCGTTCGCCGTCGTGGACCAGGGAGGCGGCGTACGCGCCGATGAGCTGTTTCTCCCGCGCATGGAGCTGCTGCTTGTGGCTGATGGACAGGTCGTCGTAGTCGCCGGACTGGTGGAGGACGATGGCGCCGCCCTTGACGCGGACCAGCAACTTGCGCTCTTCCAGGACAGCGAGGTCCTTGCGGATGGATACTTCCGACACACCGAAATAAGAGACGAGATCGGCCACATGGACGCGTCCTTCCGTATGGAGCATGTTCAGGATACGGCTTCTTCTTTCTTCGATCGAGTACTTTCTTTTCATAATAGGTATAGGCCTTTGAGGATTTGGAACGAAAGTTCAGGTTAATTTTTGCAACGATTTGCTTTCTTTTGTAAAATCTGCTGCAAGATAGAAAATTATTTTTTCAAAGCAAAACCTAAAATTTCAAAACTTTCAGAATTTAACCATAAACTTTCGTTTCAAAGCCCTGAGTCGGATGCAAATTTACGGAAATTAATAAATTTTTGCAAAAATATTGTCGAAAAATAATTTTTTCGTTAGATTTGCAACGTGAACAACAAGAATGTTGATTATGATTAAGGTAGACTGTCATACAATCCGTGAGATTGAGCACCAGCCGAAGATGTGGAAAGAGACGTTCGATGTGGTCAAGGCCATGAAGGCCGACATCGGAACGTTTTTCCGCACCAATGGCATTTCGAAAGAAACCCGTATCGTCCTGACCGGCGCCGGCACTTCCGCTTTCGTCGCCGATACGGCTGCCTGTATCTTTATGCGCGACGGCTTTTCCCAGGCCCGTTCCGTGGCGACCACCGACATCGTGTCGGCACCGGAATCGTTCCTGAACCCCGACGACCGACTCTTCGTTTCGTTTGCCCGCTCCGGCAACAGCCCCGAGAGCGTGGCTGCCTACAGCATCGCCCGCAAATTCTGCCACGATGCCCGGCACCTGATCATCACCTGCAATCCCGACGGCTGCCTCGCCCGCAAGGCTGATCCCGAAAAAGACTGTGTCGTGGTGCTCCCCGACGGGACCAACGACCGCAGCCTGGCCATGACCAGCAGCTTTTCCTCGATGTTGATCACCAGTATCCTTTGCAAGAATATCGAGCAGCTTGACGCGGAATGGGCACGGCTGCAAGCCGCTTCCGCCTTTGCCTCCCGTATCCTGGGCAACGACGTACAGGAGGCCCTGGCCGGCATGACGGCCAAGCCGGTGCGGCGTGCTGTGTTCCTGGGCTCCGGCCCTCTCAAGGGCATCGCCTGCGAAAGCCATCTCAAGCTGCAGGAACTGACGGACGGCCAGATCATGTGCTCGTTCGATTCCTTCCTGGGACTCCGGCACGGGCCCAAGGCCGTGATCAACGAGGAGACGCTGGTGGTGTACCTGCTCAACGACGACCCGTATACCCGCCGTTACGAAGCCGACCTCATCGCACAGGTGAGCAAGGAAAACCGGCCGGCCGGACAGGTCATCGTATCGCTCGTCCCTTCGGGCATCACCGAAGGCATCGACCTGGAAATCGACGCCGAGGCTTCGGCTATCCTGCACGAAAGCGAATATAAATATGTACCGTACGTCCTGGCCGGACAGTTGCTGGGTTACTACTTCTCCCTGTCGAAGGGACTGGATCCCGACAAGCCGTCGGTGCGCGGCACCATTTCCCGCGTGGTCAGTGGCGTGATGATTTATGAATATGAAAAATAAAGAGGCAATGAGTATGAAAACGAACATAGATGATACTCCCAAATTGAGAAGACTGCTGGACCGGGTCGGGGAATTGGTTGCACAGGGGCATAAACCGATGACACTGCTTGCAGTGTGCCCCAACTCTCCAGCAGTCATCAAGGCGGCCTTCCGTGCCGCCAAACGCAACAATGCGCCCATCCTGTTTGCCGCCACCCTCAACCAGGTGGACGGCGACGGTGGCTACACCGGCATGACCCAGAAAGATTTCGTTCGCGTGATGAAAGCTGAGGCCCGCCGCAACAATTACACAGGCCCGTTCCTGGCCTGCATCGACCACGGCGGACCCTGGCTCAAGGATATCCAGACCATCGAGATGTGGCCCTACGAGAAGGCCATGGCCGGCGTCAAGCAATCGTATGAGGACGCCCTTCTGGCCGGCTACGAGCTCATCCACGTCGACCCTACCGTCGACCGTTTCCTGCCTGCCGGCAAGATCATCGACATCGAAGTGGTGGCCGAAAGGACCATCGAACTGATCACCCATATCGAAAATTTCCGCAAGCAGCGGGGCATCGCGCCGATCGCCTATGAGGTCGGTACCGAAGAAGTCCATGGTGGCCTGGCCGACATGTCGGTCTTCAACAAGTTCCTGAACCTGCTCAAGGCCGGTCTCGAGAAGAACGGTTGCGCGGATGCCTGGCCCTGCTTCGTCGTGGGCAAGGTGGGCACCGACCTCCATACCACGTTCTTCGATCCGGTGGTGGCCCGCCAGCTCACTTCGACGGTGGCCGCCTACGGCAGTTTCATCAAGGGACATTATACCGACGACGTGGAGAACCCCGAAGAATATCCGCTCACGGGCATGGGCGCCGCCAATGTCGGTCCCGAATTCACCGTGGCGGAATACAATGCACTCGAAGAACTCGAGGCCGCCGAAGACTGGCTCTACGAGCAGGACCGCGTGCCGATGCATTCGCACATGACCGAGATCCTCAAACGGCTCGTAGTCGAGTCGGGACGCTGGAAGAAATGGGTACACGGCAACGAGTCGCCCGACGACTTCGCCTCCATCACCCCGGAGCGCCAGCGCTGGCTCATCCAGACGGGCGCCCGCTACATCTGGCAGAAACCCGAGGCCATTGCCGCCCGCCGGATGCTCTACGACAATCTGAACGACAACGGCATCGATGCGGAAGGCATCGTCCTGTCGACGATCGAACGGGCCATCGACAAATACTACGTGGCCTTCAATCTGGTCAATCTCAACGCCAAACTCTGATGAAAAAGTATGATATCCTGGCCATTGGCGAGCTGAACGTCGATCTGCTCCTCAACCGTATCGCCGGTTTCCCCGAAATCGGCAAGGAGATTTTCGCTGAGGACATGACCCTGACGCTCGGCAGTTCCACCGCCATTTTCGCAGCCAACGCCGCCACGCTGGGCGCCCGCGTGTCGTTCATCGGCATGATCGGCCGCGACAGCTTCGGCGACGTGGTGAAATCGACGCTGGCGCTGCGCCATGTCGACATCTCCAACCTGATCGAGGTGGGCGATGCCGCCACCGGCCTGACCGCCATCCTCAACTACGACAACGACCGAGCCAACGTCACCTATCCCGGTGCCATGAGCCGGATGGGCGTGAAGGACCTCCGTCCGGAGATCATCCGGGAGGCGAAGCACGTGCACGTGTCTTCCGTGTTCCTGCAGGAAAACCTGCACAGGGACCTCTATGAGATCGTGCGCCTGGTCAAGGACTGCGGAGCTACGCTCTCGATGGACGTGCAGTTTGACCCGGCGGAGACCTGGGATTTCGACTGCGCACGCATCCTGCCGCTGGTCGACGTGTTCATGCCCAACGAGCAGGAACTGATGGCCATCACCCGCAAGGACAGCGTGGAGGAAGCCGTGGCGGCCATCCGGCCTTACGCAGTCGTGACGGTCGTCAAGATGGGTACGCGCGGTTCGCTGCTGGTGACCCGCGACGGACAGCATGTCCTGCCGGCGATGCTCAACAAGCAGGTGGTCGACGCCATCGGCGCCGGCGACAGCTTCGACGCGGGCTTCGTCGCCGCCTACGTGCAGGGAAAACCGTTGAAAGAATGCCAGCGCATCGGCAACCTGACCGGCGCTGTCAATACCACGGCTGCCGGCGGCACCGGCGCTTTCACTTCGAAAGAAGCGGTCGCTGCAGCTGCAGAGAAATGTTTTGGACAAAAACTGACGTTATGAAATTCCGCATAAAATGGATCCCGATGCTACTGTCCCTGCTGCTCGTGGTGGCGGGATGCGGCAAGGGCTTGGATAACGGCGGCATCGCCGTCCGGGCCGACGAATCGGGCAACGTACACATCACGGCGGCGGCTGCGAAGACGCCGCTGCTCGCCGACGTGGCTGAACTCTCGACCCTGACCGTGGGTGGTTCAAAAGTCGCGTTCGGGCCCTGCGAGGTTTCCGGACGGGCGGTCAGCGATGCTTTCGGAAAAGGCAGCAGCTATGTGCTGGAGGCGGAATCCGAAGAAGGGATCGTGCGGGTGGTGACCATCACGGCCTACGACCGTTATCCTTCCACGCTGGTGGTCCGTGCCGCCTATGAGAACGACTCTGATGCGGACATAGCCGTGGACGGCTGGTCGATCTGCGATCTGCAGGTGCTCTCGGCCGGCGACACGCCTGCGTTCTGGTCCTTCCAGGGCCAGTCCACCGAAGACCGCGCCGACTGGATCCTTCCCGTCGAAAACGGTTTCTTCCAGCAGAATTACATGGGCATGAACAATTCCGACTATGGCGGCGGCGTTCCGGCCGTGTGCCTGTGGCGGAAAGACGCCGGCGTGATGATCGGCCATCTCGAGCCGCATCCCGAGCTGGTGAGCCTGCCCGTGCAAATGACCGGCGATTGCGCCACCATCGGAATCGTCAGGGAATACGACACGCCGTTCGTGCTGCATTCGGAACAACATCTGAATACCTGCGAAGCCTTCATTTCCGTGTTTACAGGCGACTGCTTCAGCGCGCTGCGCAACTATGCGGAGCTGCTGGCAGTCCAGGGCGTCGTGATGCCCGAGAGCGAACCGGCCGCGTTCGACCCGGCCTGGTGTGCCTGGGGCTATGAGCGCCGCTTTACCATCGACGAGATCCTGGGTACGCTGCCCAAAGTCAAGGAACTGGGCTTCAAATGGGCCACGCTCGACGACGGCTATCAGATCGCCGAAGGCGACTGGGACCTTACCCCGGAGCGTTTTCCGCACGGCGATGCCGACATGAAGCGGATGGTCGATGCGTTCCACGCCAACGGGCTGAAGGCCGAACTCTGGTGGGCGCCGCTGGCCGCCGATCCGGGTACCGCCTTCCTGAAGAAGTATCCGCAGTCCCTCATCCTCGACAAGGAGGGCAAGCCCCAGGAAATCACCTGGTGGGACAGCTGGTACCTGTCGCCCGTCGATGCAGACGTGGTCCGCGAGCAGAAGGCCCTTGTGGAGAAATTCCTGGTCGACTGGGGCTTCGACGGCCTCAAGCTCGACGGCCAGCACATGAACGCCGTGGCGCCCGACTACAACCCGGCCCATCATCCGGACGACCCGGAGAAGGACGTTCGTGAGCTGCCTTCGTTCTTCAAGATGATCTACGAGACGGCCCGCAGCATCAAGCCGCACGCCGTGCTGCAGTTCTGCCCCTGTGGCGACTGTTTCTCCGTGTACCACCTGCCCTACGTCAACAAGACCGTCTCTTCCGATCCGGGGAGCAGCTGGCAGATCCGCACGAAGGGATATGTGCTACGTGCGCTGGCGCCTCGCACCGCCTATTACGGCGACCACATCGAACTGTCGGACGGGGAGTGCGATTTCCCGACCCAGCTGGGCATCGGCGCCGTCCCCGGCACCAAGTTTACCTGGCCCAAGGACAATCCGTACGTCCGGCATTCCTACGTGCTGACGCCCGAAAAGGAGGCGCTGCTCCGCAATGCGCTGGAAATTTACGCCGAAAAGCGGCTCTCCGAGGGCGAGATCGTGCCGGGTCTGTATGACGTCGGCTACGATTTCCCCGAGACCTACGTCATCCGCAAGGACGGCGTGCTGCACTACGCTTTCTATACCCGCGGCCCGAAGGTGGAGCGGGTGGAGCTGCGCGGCCTGGAACCGGGCTGCACCTATCGTGTCAACGACTACTATAACCACGTGGACCTGGGTACCGTGACGGCCGCCTCCGACGGGACGGCCGGGCTCGGCGCCGCCTTCGACCACGCCCTGCTATTGGAAGTCAAACAATTATAACACTATATAATATTTGATCTATGAAACGATTGATCCTTCTCTTCGCCTTGCTGCTGACAGCCATGCAGCTCAACGCGCAGATTACGGTCAAGGGTACCGTCACCTCCAAGGAGGAAGGCCCGATGATCGGAACTAGCGTCGTTGAAAAAGGCACGATGAACGGCACGGTCACCGCCGAGGATGGCAGCTATACCATCACCGTGGCGAACGGAAACGCCGTTCTGATCTTCACGACAATCGGTTTCAAAACCGTGGAAATCCCGGTTTCAAACCGTGCGGTCATCGACGTTACCCTCGAAGTCGACCAGCAGCTCCTCGATGAGCTGGTCGTCGTCGGTTATTCCAGCAAAACCCGTTCGGAAATCACATCCGCCGTGTCTGTTGTCAGTGCAGACAAACTCAACGATGTGGTGACCAGCGACCTCTCCCACATGCTCCAGGGCAAGGTGGCCGGTGTCTCCGTGATCAACAGCAGCGGTCTGCCGGGTTCCTCCGCCTCCATCCGCATCCGCGGTACATCATCCCTGAACGCTCCGCAGGAGCCGCTCTACGTGGTCGATGGTATCATCGGCGGTTCGTATGACCCGAACGACGTCGAGTCGGTGACCGTCCTGAAGGACGCTGGTTCCACCGGTATGTACGGTGCCCAGGCCAACGGCGGTGTCATCGTCGTAACCACCAAGAAAGCGAAAGGCGACCAGCTGCAGTTCAACTGGAAGTCGACGGTCGGTCTGGTCCAGCCCGATTTCAGCCGTCAGCGCCTGATGAACTCCCGACAGCTGTACCAGTACTATCGCGAGTATTACCGCGATCCGGAGACGGGCCTCGTGGACGATGTCGCCATGCAGTCTGTCGCTCCGAAGTCGGTGATGGACATCGATACGGACTGGCGCGGCCTGGTTTACCGGAATGCGCTGCAGCACAGCCACTATTTCTCCGTAGCAGGCAGGAGTGAAAAGAACTCCTTCTACAACAGTATCTCGTACTACGACGAGCAGGGTACCCTGAAATACACGGGCTACAAGAAGATCAACATCCGTTCGAACAACACCATGTTCCTGACGAAATGGCTGACGATGACCCACAACCTCAACGTCTGGGCCGACACGCAGGATCAGCCGGACGACCTGCTGGTCTACTACGTGCTCCAGGGTGTCGCATGGGACAGCCCGTATGACGAAGAAGGAAACCTCCGTCCGTTCACCGGCCGTACCGACCTCTACTCCCGCTACGACAAGAACCCGTTGATCGGTTATTCCGACCGCGAAAAAGACTCCCGCACCTCGAAGAGCTTCGGCGTGGACTATGACTTCGTGATCAACGCACAGATCACTCCCTGGCTTTCCTTCGTGTCGCAGAACCGCGTCAGCGCAGGTGCCGCTACCTTCGATTACCACCGTACCGCAGACGTGGAATACATGCAGCCCGGTGACCAGGTGGAAGGCGAACAGTCGCTCGACTATGGCGGCATCACCACCAACATGTTCAAGGTCAACAAGGACTGGGGCAAGCACTCGTTCGACGCACTCGTCGGCTACGAGGCACAGCGCTCCCGCTACCAGTATGTACAGGGTGAAGGCAAGGGCCTCCCGTACGGCCTTTACGTGTTGAGCGTGGCTTCCGACAGCAAGGACGTCGCCGGATCCTATTCAATCTCCGGCATGCAGTCCTTCATCTCCCAGGCCAGCTACAACTACGCTTCCAAATACTTCATCAACGCTTCGTTCCGTGTCGACCAGTCCTCGACCTTCAACAAGCAGAACCGCACCGCGATGTTCCCGAGCGTTTCGGGTGCGTGGGTGATCAGCAACGAGGACTTCTTCGACAACTCCCTCTTCACCAACCTCAAGCTGAAGGTCAGCTGGGGCAAGACGGGTATGAAGGACATCGGCGCCAGCAAATATCTCGAGGCTTTCTCCTACAGCACGCAGTATGACAACCACTCCGCTGCTACGGCTACCCAGATGGCTAATGCCAACCTGAAATGGGAACAGACCACCCAGTTCAACGTCGGTGCCGAGATCGGTATCCGCGACTGGCTGTCCCTCGACCTGAACTGGTACCGCAACAAGACCAACGACCTGCTCGTCTACCGCGACCTCCCGCCGTCCGGCGGCTTCTCGCAGCAGTGGCAGAACCTGGGTTCCGTGATCAATACCGGTTTCGAGGCCGCTGTCAACGTGACCCCGGTCAAGAGCCGCGACTGGCGTTGGGACGTGGACTTTGAAATCGCCTACAACAAGAACTGGCTGACCGGATTCGGCGAAGGCGTGACCGTCACCAAGTCCAATTATTCCGGTGTCTCTCAGGTTTACCACGACGGCGGCCAGCTGGCTACCTGGTATCTCCGCGAATATGCCGGTGTCGACCCGCAGACGGGCCGCAATACCTACATCGACGCAAACGGCCAGAAGACCTTCGACTACTCTTCCGCCCGTTACATCGAGGCAGGTTCGCCGATTATCCCCTGGCAGGGCGGTCTCTCGACGGCCTTGAGCTGGAAGAACTTCAAGTTGTCGGCTACCAGCAACTTCGTCTGGGGCAACCAGCTCTACGGCCGCAGCCGTGCCAGCGAACTGGCCATCTGGGTCGAGAACTCCCTGCTGCCTTCCAACGAAGACAAGATCTGGCGCCGTCCCGGCGACATCGCCACCATCGGCTCGCCGTCCTACGCACCGGCCACCTTGTACCACACGGGTTATCTGGTGCCTGGCAACTATTTCAAGATCCGCAACATTACCCTGTCCTATAGCCTTCCCAAGTCGATCATGAAGAAGTGCGGCCTGACCTTCTCGCTCTCTTGCGACAACGTGGCCACCTTCACGACGGTCTGGGGCGGTGACCCTGAAGTGGACATGACGGGTTCGGGCCTCATCGGTACCATCGAAGGCATCGACGACCGCTATCCGAACAAGCGCCAGTACGTTTTCCAGGTTAACTTCACTTTCTAAATCCGGAATTCCATGAAAAAGATATTTTCCATCCTGCTCGCCCTGGCAGTGTCAAGCTGCCTGTTTACGGCCTGCAATCTCGACATCGCTCCCGCTGATTCCCTGACCGGCGAGCAGATGACCGCATCTCCTTCGGGCCTGGAAGACATCCTCAACGGCTGCTATGCCACCATGAAGGACGATACCGATGAAAGCAACTACTGGTGGGGCCGCCAGTATTACCAGCTGGCCGACTTCGCCTCCGACGACGTGGTCTACGGACACGAAACCTCCGACGACCTGAACATGATCTTTCGTTACGACGAGCGCTCTTCCGTGCTCGGCAATTTCCGCAGCTTCTGGGCACTGAACTACAAGCTCATCTATTCCTGCAACGTGGCCCTCGCGACCATCGCGCAGAAAGAGGAACTGACGGAACGCGACGTTTACCTTCGCGGCGAGGCCGAATTCTTCAAGGCCTTCTGCATGCACGCTCTTCTGAAGAACTACGCCAAGCAATATGATCCGGCAACGGCTTCGTCCGACCTGGGCATCATTCTCCGTATGGACAGCTCCGACTCGGAACTCAAGGACCGCTCCACGGTCGCCGAGAGCTACGAAGAGATCATCAACCTGCTGCTCAAGGCCGAGCAGGACTTCATGGCCGGCGATTTCCCGGAGCGTGCCTCGAACAAGGGCTTCGCTTCACTGGGCGCCGCTCAGGCCATGCTCTCCCGCATCTACATCTTCACACAGGATTGGCAGAAGGCTGCCGACTATGCGACCAAGGTGATCAACAGCGGTGAGTATGAACTCGAATCCGCGAAGAATTTCCCGAGCTACTTCACCGAGACCTACAACCGCAATGAGACCATCTGGTGCATGAGGATGATCGCCACCGACGACCAGGGAAGTGCAGCTGTCGCTTCGATGATTTACAACGGCGCCTCCGGCTGCTGGGGTGAGGAAGGCTACAGCAAGCCCCTGCTGGATGAGATGAATTTCGAGAAAGACCAGTACATCGACGTGGACTGCCGTTTCAGCTTCGTCTGCGCGCCTTACCTGAAGAACGGTCTGATCCTTTATCCTTGCTCCAAGCATACCTGGCAGGATGGCATCGCGACGCTCTGTTCGCATCCGCTCATCCGTCTGGCCGAGATTTATCTCAACCGGGCTGAAGCCTATGCGCACCTCGGCAATGAAGCCGGTGCCCTGGCTGACCTGAACGAGATCATCGACCATCGTATGGACTATGCAGTGGCAGCCTCGAAAGGCTTCTCGCCGAGCGACTACCACCTGACCAGCGCCAGCATCAAGACGAATCTGGTCGACCTGGTTCTCACGCAGAAACGCGTCGAACTCGCCTTCGAAGGTTTCCGCATCTACGACCTGCTCCGCAACAAGAAAGACGTGATCCGCAACTACTGGGGCTTCCACACCAATTATGTCAACGGCCAGAGCACGGGCCTCGTTCCCGGTCTCGACGCGCCGGGTGTCTCGACCAAGTGGAACTACGGCCGTCTCCTCTGCCCGATTCCCCAGCAGGAAATCCTCAACAATCCCGCTTGTTCCCAGAATGAAGCTTATAAATAAGTCACTGTCATGAAAACGATCAGAATATTCTTAACGGCCCTTGTCCTTTCGGTCTGCTCCCTGACGGCCTGCGTCCATCTTGGAGACCTCGACCTGGAACCTATCCCGGACATCTCGTTCACCTACGATTGCTCGGGCCTGACCTATACCTTCACCGCGGCCGACGCTTCCGATGTCAAATGGAACATCGTAGGCGAAACGGAAGGCGCAGGGGAAGTGTTTACGCATACCTTCAAGAAACCGGGCAGCTACTGGGTGTCGATGAGCGGCACGTACAACGGCGAGCAGCAGACCGTCTCGACCAAGATTCTCGTCGCCAAGGCCTCTGCCGTCAAGCTCGACGACGGAACCATTTCCGACTGGGATGCCGTGACCTATCCCGACTTCATGCTCTACGGCAATGACGGCGTGAGCTACGGCAAGTTCGATTACGATGCGAACTTCATCTACTTCATGTTCGTCCTCGAAGAACAGGACATGTTCGACATCAACCAGGCCATCTGGAACCTCCGTCTCGACGCCGACGACAACAGCCAGACCGGTTACTCCACGAAAAGCCTCGGCTGCGAGTGGTACTACGAGGGCAACTGCTGCGGTGATGAACCCTGGGACGACTGGTACATCGGTGGCGACGACCTGGAGTGGACCGATGCGGTGAAGGAAGTGATGGGTACCCGTGGTGTGACGCCTGACGGCAAGTTCTTCTTCGAACTCGGCATCAGCCGCAAGACGTTTGGCGTCAAGACGGCCGCCGTGGCCTTCTTCACCAAGTTCTACAATTCTGACTGGGATGACGCCGTAGCTTTCAGCGACAAAGACGGCAACACCTCAATCCACCTGGCGCTCGACAAAGAGTAAGGTATGATGAGAACTTATTGGAAAGTTGTTTTGTTGGGGCTGAGCCTCCTCTCGTTCCTGGGCGCCTGCCGCAGGGACGAGGGGAACGGGCTCAGTTCCTATGTGACACCTTATCCTTACGATACCGTATCGGTGCAGCAACCGCCCGTGACCAACGAGGTCCGCAACGTCATCTTCCTGATCGGCGACGGCATGGGTCTCGAGCAGGTGAGTTGCGCGTGGGTGCTGAACCACGGCAAGCTGAACCTCGACAACATGCCCGTGGTGGGCCTTTCGCGGACCTACAGCCTGAGCGACCTGATCACCGATTCGGCGGCGGGCGGAACGGCGCTGGCCGTCGGCGAGAAGACGGCCAACAACTACGTGGGAGTCGATCCCCAAGGCCGTCCGCTGACGTCGATGCTGGTGAAGGCACAGGAAAAAGGGAAGAAGACGGGCGTGGTGGTGACCTGCCACATGGCAGACGCCACCCCCTGCGATTTCTGCTGCCACGTGGATGACCGCTACAAATACGACGAGGTCATCGCCGGGTATGCGGACTGCGGGGTCGATTTCATCGCGGGCGGCGGCCGGGACTATTTCCGCAAGAACCGGAAAGACGGTCGCGACATCGAGGATGAGATGGCCCGCAAGGGCTATGCCCTGGCCCACGACGAAAGCTCGCTGATGGAAGCACAGCTGCCCATCCTGGCCCTGCTTTCCGACGACAACCTCCCGGTGGCCCTCGAACGGGGCGACCTGTTCCGCCACATGGTGGCCAAGGCCCTGCAGGAGCTGTCGGCACAGAGCGGCGACAAAGGCTTCGTCCTGATGATCGAAGGGTCCAGCATCGACGACTGGCAGCACGAAAACCGCATCGACCTGGCCATGGAGGAAATCCTCGACTTCGACCGCACGCTGGGCGACGTCCTGCAATGGGCGGCGGCCGACGGGCATACGCTCGTCGTCGTCACGGCCGACCATGCCACGGGCGCGCTGACCCTGCAGGACGGAAACCTGGAGGAAGGCCGCATCGAAGTGGCTTTCGGCAACGATTCTCACAACGGCATCGCCGTTCCCTATTATGTCTGGGGTCCCGGGAGCGACCGTTTCGGCGGCATCCTGGAGAATGCCGGACTATCCCGACTGATCACATCCTTTATTTGAAACCTATAGCATGAAACGTACACTCATCCTTTTATCCGCCGTGCTCGTCCTGGCTGCCGGTTGCTGCAAGACGCCCGACAAGATCATCAAGACGCCCGTCCCGGCCCGTCCGGCCGGTCAAACCGATGTCCTGGGCCTGACGGCAGCACCGATCGAGACCGTCCACATCGGCGTGGTGGGCCTGGGCATGCGCGGCAGTGAAGCCGTCAACCGCCTGGCGCAGATTCCGGGTGCCGAGATTACGGCCCTCTGCGACCTGCTGCCCGACCGCGTGGCTTCCAGCCAGGAGATCCTGGCCCGGCGCGGAAAACCTGCCGCCAAAGGGACATACAGCGGCGAGCAGGAATCCTGGCGGGGCCTCTGCGAACAGGCCGACGTCGACCTGGTGTATATCTGCACCGACTGGCTCAATCACTACCCGATTGCCATGTATGCCATGGAATGTGGCAAGCACGTGGCCATCGAGGTGCCCGCCGCCCTCGACATGGACGAGATCTGGGGCCTGATCAACCAGTCGGAGAAGACCCGCCAGCATTGCATGATGCTCGAGAACTGCATCTATGACTTCTTCGAGATGACGACCCTCGAGATGGCACAGCGCGGTCTCTTCGGCGAAATCATCCACGTGGAAGGCGCCTACTGCCACAATCTCGATCCCTACTGGGATGAATACTGGAACAACTGGCGGCTCGACTACAACCAGAAGCATCGCGGAGACGTCTATCCGACGCACGGCATCGGCCCGGTGTGCCAGGTGCTTGACATTCACCGCGGCGACCGCATGACGACGCTCGTGTCGATGGACACCAAGTCGTTCAACGGCGCCAAGATCGCCACCAACCACGAAGGCAAGCCGGTGACGGAATTCGCCAACGGCGACGAGACCTCCACGCTCATCCGTACCGAAAAAGGCAAGACCATCCTCATCGAGCACGATGTGATGACGCCGCGTCCGTACAGCCGCATGTATCAGGTGGTGGGCACCGACGGCTATGCTTCCAAGTATCCGATCGGTGAGTACTGCCTGCGTGTCGACAAGCCTGCCGACAAGGTGGACGCCCGTCACATCAGCGACGAGAAAGTCTATCGCGATGAAGAGGCGGCCACGCTGCAGGCCGGTTATCGCAACGTCATCCTGACGCCCGAGTTTGAGGCGCTGGCCAAATCGGTGGGCGGCCACGGCGGCATGGACTTCATCATGGACTACCGCCTGGTGTACTGCCTGCGTCACGGCCTGCCGCTTGACATGGATGTGTACGACCTGGCCGAGTGGTGCTGCGTGGCTCCGCTCTCCCGTGTTTCGCTCGAGAACGGCTCGATGCCCGTCGAAGTGCCCGATTTCACCCGCGGCGCCTGGAACCGGGTAAAGGGTTTCCATTACGCCCTTGCGGAGGAATAGGCGATGGACGAACGCTTGAAACAGATTGTCGGTCACTTTGCCGTTGCAGGCAGGGTGACCGGCATTCGTCCGTTGGGAAACGGATTGATCAACGACACCTTCCTGGTAGAGACGGACGGTCCGGACAACTATGTACTTCAGCGCATCAACCAGGGTATCTTCCGCGACGTGGACCTGTTGCAGCACAATATCGACTGCGTGACGCGCCACATCCGGCGGAAGCTGGAGGCGGCGGGAGAGACCGACATCGACCGCAAGGTGCTCCATTTCCTTCCCGAACGCAGTACGGGCAAGAGTTATTGGACCGACGGCACCCAATGGTGGCGCGTGTCGGTGTTCATCCGCGACGCGCTGACCTATGAGGCCGTGACGCCCGAATATGCGGGCTATGCCGGCCAGGCTTTCGGCCAGTTCGAGGCCATGCTCGCCGACCTGCCTGACAAGTTGGGCGAGACGATCCCCGATTTCCACAACATGGAACTTCGGGCGCGTCAGCTGCGCGAAGCCGTGGCCGCGGATGCGGCCGGCCGGATGGCCGATCCCGTGGTGCAGGATCTGGTCGATGCGATGTTCGCCTGCGAGGAGGAGATGTGCAAGGCCGAGCGCATGTACCGCGAAGGCATCCTGCCCAAGCGCATCTGCCACTGTGACACGAAGGTCAATAACATGCTTTTCGACCGGGACGGCAACATCCTCTGTGTCATCGACCTCGACACGGTGATGCCTTCGTTCGTCTTCTCCGATTTCGGCGATTTCCTGCGCACGGCGGCCAACACGGGCGCCGAGGACGACCCGAATCTCGACAACGTGAACTTCAACATGGAGATTTTCCGGGCCTTCGCGAAGGGTTATCTCTCCTCGGCCGGGGCGTTCCTCACGCCTGTCGAGCGCGAGAACCTGCCTTTCGCCGCCACGCTCTTCCCCTACATGCAGGCGGTCCGTTTCCTGGCCGACTACATCAACGGGGACACATACTACAAGCTCAAATATCCGGAGCACAACCTCGTCCGGACCCGTGCGCAGTGGAAGTTGTTCCAGGAGGCGCGGATCCGGCTGGACGAAATGGCCGACTTTATCGCGTCAGAGGCGTAAGGATTTGCGTCAGATATTTTTCATCGACAGCGTCGAACGTATCCGTTTCGGCGCTGTCGATGTCTAATTCACCCCAGACTTTTCCTTCGCGGAAGATCGGAATCACAATCTCGCTCCGCGAAAGGGCGCTGCAGGCGATATGGCCCGGGAACTGGTCTACGTCGGGAACGATGAGGGTACGGCCTTCTTTCCAGGCGGTGCCGCAGACGCCGCGGCCGTATGCGATGCGGGTGCAGGCGACGGGGCCCTGAAAGGGGCCGAGCACGAGTTCCTGGTCGTTGCCGTCGGGGGTGGGGAGCACGCGGTAGAAGCCTACCCAGTGGAAGCCGAATTTGGCATGGATGGCGGCGGCCACATTGGCCATATTGGCGATCTCGTCGGTCTCGCCTTCCGTGAGGCCCGCCACTTCCAGCAGCAGTTCCTCGTATTTCTCTTTTTTCATTATATTTGTAAAATTACAGAATATTTTGAAAATGAAACGATTCTTCGTCTTTTTTGCGCTGACGGTGCTGGCCGTCGGTTGCAGTACCGATAAAAAGGCATATTCGGTGGTGAAGCCGATCGCTGTAGAAGACGCCGTTGCGCAGCGGGGTATTGACCAGTGCATGGCGCTGTGGCGGCCGGAAGACGGCACGCAGGCCGAATTCGAGGCTTTCGTCCGCGAATGGCTCGCTCCGACGCCCGAGGTGCGCCGCGTCCTCTACGACAAACTCGCCCACGCCCTGGAAATCTTCAACACCCAGCAAAACCAGCTCACCATCGCGCTGAGCCGCCCCACCATCCTTGCCGAAGGAGAACCTGGTGCCATCGACTACCTGCTGAGCAGCTATGATGCCGGCGCGCACCACTCCGACGACATGTTTGCCAACAAGGTGGCATTCATCACCATCCTCAATTTCCCCCACTATACCCTGGCCGAAAAGAATCAGCTGGGTCCGCAGTGGAGCCGGCTGGAATGGGCCTATGCCCGGATGGGCGACCTGTATACGGATCGGGTGCCGGCCCAGGTGCAGCAGCGTGTCACGGCGGCACGCAGTGCGGCCGAAGGCTATGTCGACACCTACAACATCCGGATGGGGCACCTGCTCACCGAAGAAGGGGAGCGGCTCTTCCCCGAGGAGATGTCGCTGCTCTCCCACTGGAACCTGCGCGACGAGCTCAAGTCGAACTACGCCGACGTGCCCCATGCCCGCGAGAAGCAGGAAATGATCTACCAGGTGATGGAACGCATCGTTACCCAGACGATTCCCGCCGCCGTGGTCAACAACCCGGCCTACGACTGGGCCCCGGTGTCGAACCGGGTGTGGAAGGAAGGGCAAGAAGTTTCGCTCCCGGCCGAGGGAGAAGTGCGCTACAGCCATATTCTCAACCAGTTCCACGCTTTCCGGGAGCTGGACCGCTGGTGTCCGTCGATGCCCACAGAAATCGCCCGTAATTTCGAGGGCAGTCTCGAGATGTCCGACCAGGAAGTGGAGGACCTCTTCGTCCGCTTCGTTTCCTCAGAGGAGGTGCGCAAGGTAGGGGCGCTGATCGCGGAGCGGCTTGGGCGCCCGCTGCGTCCCTACGACATCTGGTACGACGGCTTCAAAGGCCGCTCAGCCATCCCCGAGGAACAGTTGACCGCCGAGACGCGCCGCCGTTATCCCGATGCGGAAGCTTTCCACCGCGACATGCCGCGGATGCTCCGCAACCTGGGCTTCGACCCTGCAGAGGCGCAGTTCCTCGCCGACCACATCGTCGTGGAGGCCGCTCGCGGTTCCGGACATGCCTGGGAGTGCCTGGGCCGCACCGAGCCGGCTCGCTTGCGCACGCGCATCGGTCCTGACGGTATGGACTACAAGGGCTACAACATTGCCGTCCACGAGTTCGGCCACAACGTAGAGCAGGTCACCGACCTCTATCACATCGACTACTACACGCTCTTCGGCGTGCCCAACAATGCGACCACCGAAGCGATGGCTTTCCTTTTCCAGGCGCGTGACCTGCAGCTGCTCGGCTACGGTCGCCAGCAGATGGACGACAATGCCACGCTCGACATTTTCTGGGGGATGTACGAGATCATGGGCGTCAGTCTGGTCGATATGTACACCTGGCGCTGGCTCTATGCGCATCCTGCCGCCACGGCGGCTGAGCTGCGCGATGCGGTGCTGGCCATTGCGCGCGACGTTTGGAACCGTTACTATGCGCCTGTGCTCGGCACGGAAGATTCACCGCTGCTGGCCATCTATTCGCACATGCTCAACTATCCAATGTATCTGCCGAACTATCCGGTCGGCCACATCATCCACTATCAGCTGGAGGAGCATCTGCGACGGTGCGGCAGCGACGCGGCTTTTGCCGCGGAGCTGCAGCGCATCTACCGTCAGGGCCGTCTGACGCCGCAGGCCTGGATGCAGGGTGCCGTCGGCGCACCCATCAGCGTCGACCCCATCCTCTCCGCTGTCCGTTCGATCTTGAAGTAGCGGCGCTCGCTTAGTTCTTTCTGTTCCATCGGGGACAGAAAGATAATTGCAATTTGCTGATTTACAAGCATTTGAAAAAACGAAAAAACCAGAGCAGTGTAGCGAGCACTTAGCGGCGGGGTTTACTCCCGTTGGTCGTGCTCTCGCCTTCGGCTCGGGTGGGGCAGAGCCCCGTATTACTTATATCCAATCAGGGTACGATGGCTGCGGGGGCCGAGGGAGGAGGGATTGCAGCGGATGGAGTCTTCGAGGTGGTGCTGGGTGATGGGCTCGTCGGCCAGGGCAGCAACCAGGGCGGCATCGTTGACGATGAAGGCGATGTCGGAAGAAGCGTAGCCGTCGGTGATGGCGGCCAGCGCCTCCGTGTCGATGTCGTCGGCCAGAGGCCGGTTTTTCAGATGGTGGACGAACATGGCCTGCCGCGTCGCGGCGTCGGGCGCAGGAATCTCGACCTGCAGGTCGAGCCGGCCCTTGCGGAGAATGGCCGGATCGATCATGTCCATCCGGTTGGTGGTGCCGATGACGAAGATGCCCCGCTGCGCACAATTGTTGAGTTGTGACAGGAACTCGTTGACCTCTTCCGGCCGGTGCCGGGCGGCATCGCTGCCACGGGCAGGCACGAAGGAGTCGAATTCATCGAAACACAGGACAGTGGGCGCCTTGGCCGCCGCCTCCTGGAAGAGAGCGGCGATTTTGCCCTGCGTGCCGTGGATGTAGGTGCTGCCGATGTCCGAACCATTCACCAGCATGTAGTTGAAACGCGATTCCTCGGCGAATTTCTCGGCGAAGTAGGTCTTGCCGCAGCCCGGCGGGCCATAGAGAAGCATGCCGTTGGGCGGCAGGAGACGGTACTTGCGCGCCTTCTCGCGGTCGCGCAGCACCCAGATGACCCGCTCTGTCAGCATCTTTTTGAGTTCGTCCATCCCCGCCACATCGGCGAAACCACCGCTGCGGGTGTTGCGCTGCAACTTCTTTTTGAGCTCCGTGCCGTCAGTGATCGCCACCAGACCGTCGGAAGAGGCGGGTTTCTTCGTCGCGCCATGGGCACCGTCAGCCGCACGCTGCTGGCCGTCGACGGCCGCGCCGGTCAGCATCTCAAGCATCCGGACGGTAGAGGGGCGGTTTGTCGGATGCATGTTCAGCCCCGTCAGCACGATGTTCTGCAGCACGCGGTCGCTGGCGTGTAGGGCTGCGGGCCAAACGGGCTCACGCCGCCGCATCTCGGCCAGACGTGCCCTGCGCTCCGCGAAGGTATCCTCTTCGTCCCAATTGACCGTCCAGGGCGTCTTCCCGCAAATCAGGGTATAGATGAGCGCTGCCACGGAAAAAGCGTCGCTGGCGTCGGTGAAGATGCCGTCGAGGGCTTCGGGTGCCGTGAACAGCAGGTTCAGGTCTTCCATCGGGAAAGGCGGTTCTCCTTGTGTGATCTCGGGACTGGCGTGGCCCAGGTCGATGAGCTTGGGCACCAGCCCGTCGCCTGTTTCTTCGAACAGGATGTTACGCGGGGTGATGTCGTTGTGGAGCAGGCCTTCACCGCGGAGGTAGACCAGGCCGTCGAGGATGAAACAGACGATGGTCTTGATTTCCGGCCCGGTGAACTGCCGTCCGGCCGTCAGGAACTCGGAGAGGAGCGATCCCTTGAAATACTGCATCACCAGATAGGGATAGGGTTTCCCGTCGAGGGTCAGCGTCCCGTCGGCGACGTAGGAGATGACGTTGTGATGGCTGAGGCCGCGGCTGCTGACGATTTCCCGTACTTCCCCTCCGTCGAGCCAGGCTTCCGGGATGGCAGCCAGGTCGAAAAGTTTCAGGAAAAAGCGGCCGCCCTGCGGGTCGACAACGACGTAGTTGCTGTTGCATACGCCGTCCTTGATGAAGCGTTCCACCCGGTAGGGGCCGATTTGAGCGCCGGTCTCCAGTCGTATCATCACAGGAAGGAATTACTGAAGCATGGCATCGGCGAGGGCCTCCAGTTTCGGGAGGTCTTCGGTGTGCATCCTGCTGCGGATGGTCACCATCGGCTCGACGAGGGTGATGCCTTTCATGGCGCCGAGCATCTCCTTCATCACGCGGCCGGCACTGGGCGCCCAGCTGCCGTTCTCCAGCAGACCCACTGTGCGCTGCTGGTAGCCCTTGGCCTGCAGGCGATAGAGGAAATCGTGCATCGGCGTAAACACGCCGCCGTCGTACGACGAGGCGGCCAGCACCATCTTGCCATAGCGGAAGGCATCTTCCACGCACTCGGCGATGTCGTCGCGGGTGATATCGGCCACCGACACCTTCGGGCAACCCTTCTCCCGAAGCATTTCGGCCAGTTTTTCGGCCGCGGCGGCCGTTCCGCCGTGAATGGAGGCGTGGGCTACGAACACACCCTCGGTCTCCACGCCGTAGCTGCTCCAGGTCTGGTAGAGGCCCAGATGGTACGGCAGGTTCTCGTTGAGGATGGGCCCGTGGAGCGGGCAGATCATCGCGATGTCCACGCCGGCGAGTTTCTTGAGCAGCCCCTGTACCTGGACACCGTATTTACCGACGATGTTGAAATAGTAGCGGCGCGCCTCGCAGGCCCAGTCATCGTCTTCCGACACCAGGAAGCCCGTGTGCGACATGGCACCGAAGCGGCCGAAGGCATCGGCCGAGAAAAGGATCTTTTCGGTTGCCTCGTAGGAGACCATCACTTCCGGCCAGTGGACCATCGGGGCCATCGTGAAACGCAGGCTGTGGCTGCCGAGATCGAGCGTGTCGCCCTCCTTGACGGCCAGTGTGCGGCCTTCGAGCGCGATGCCCTCGAAGAACTGCGGGAGCATCTTCAGCGCCGCGGCCGTGGCCACCAGCGTGACCGAAGGATATTGCCGGAGCATCCAGGCGATGAGGGCGGAATGGTCGGGTTCCATGTGGTGGACCACCAGATAATCGGGCTGGCGGTCGCCGAGGGCGTCGGCCAGGTTGGCCTTCCAGGCATCGGCCTTGCGGGCGTCGGCCGTGTCGAGCACGGCGACTTTCTCGTCGAGGATTACGTACGAATTATACGACATTCCTTCGGGGACGACATACTGGCTTTCGAACAGGTCGAGATCGTTGTCATCGACGCCGATAAACTGGATGGAAGCAGAGATATCTTTGATCATGGGTTTGATTTTTAGCGATTGAACAACAAATTTACGTATTTTTGTAAAATATTGAAACGTTTCTAAACGGGTATAAACATTTAAACACAGATAATCACCCATGAAAAAACTCTTTGCCATTGCAATGGCTCTGATCGCTATGACAGCCTGCACCAGCAACCGCACCAATCCTTTCTTTGAAGAATGGAATACGCCGTTCGGCATTCCTCCGTATGAAAAGATCCAGGAGGCCGACTATCTCCCGGCCCTTCAGGAAGGCATCAGCCAGCACGACGCCGAGATCGCGGCCATCATCGACAATCCCGATGCGCCGACCTTCGACAACGTGATCGCCACCTATGACCAGTCGGGCAAACTGCTCTCCAAGGTCGCCGGCGTACTCTTCAACCTCGCCGAGACCGACAATACCCCAACCCTCGAGAAGATCGTCGAGGAAGCCACCATGCTGGTAGCGCAGCACAGCAACGATATCCTCTTCAACAAGGCCCTCTTCGATAAGGTCGAGGCCGTCTACAAGCAGAAAGAGACGCTGGGTCTGACCCGCGAGCAGGAGATGGTACTCGACAAGATCTACCGTTCCTTCGCCGACAACGGCATCGCCCTCGATGAGGCCGGCCAGGCACGTATGAAAGAGATCAACACCGAACTCTCCGTCTTGAGCAACCGCTTCGGCAACTACCTGCTCAAGGAAAACAACGCGTTCAAGGAGCAGTTCAACGTAGCCATCTCCGAATACCGCGACGTAATGGCCCAGCTGGAGGACCGCGCCGAACGCGAGAAAATGTTCCGCGCCTTCGCCTCCCGCGGCAACAACGGCAACGAGTATGACACCAAGGAAATCATTCTCAATATCCTGAAACTCAAGGAAGAGGCAGCCAAGCTCCTGGGCTACGACAACCCCGCTGCCTACATCCTCAGCGACAAGATGGCCAAGACGCCCGAAACGGTCGACGCTTTCCTGGCCAATATCTTCAAATATGCCGTGGCCCGCGCCAAGCAGGAAGTCTACGACATGCAGGAAATCATGGACCAGGACATCGCCGCCGGCAAGGTGGAGAAGGGCGCCAAGATCCAGCCCTGGGACTGGTTCTACTACAGCGAGAAGGTCCGCAAGGCGAAATACGACCTCGATGAAGACCTCGTGAAGCCGTACTTCCAGATGGAGAAGGTCCGTGAAGGCGTGTTCAACACCGCTTCGAAGCTCTACGGCCTGCAGTTCGAAAAGATCGAGAATGCACCGAAATACCATCCCGACGTGGAGGCCTTCAAGGTTTCCGATGCCGACGGTTCTCTCATCGGGGTGCTGCTGACCGACTATTTCCCCCGCGAAAGCAAGCGTGGCGGTGCCTGGATGAACAACGTCCGCGATCAGTATGTGACCCTCGACGGCAAGATGGTCCGTCCGATCATCGTCAACGTGGGCAACTTCAACAAGCCGACCGAAGACACGCCGTCGCTGCTGAGCATCGACAACGTGGAGACCATGTTCCACGAATTCGGCCACGCCCTCCACGGCCTGCTGAGCCAGTGCCACTACACGACCGTCAGCGGCACCGCCGTTGCGCGTGACTTCGTGGAACTGCCTTCACAAATCAACGAGAACTGGGCCTTCCAGAAAGAGGTGCTCACCGGCTATGCCAAGCACTATCAGACCGGCGAAGTGATTCCCGACGAACTGGTCAACAAGATTCTCTCCGCCCGCACCTTCAACCAGGGCTTCATGACCACCGAGCTTTGCGCTGCTTCGATCCTCGACATGAAGTGGCACGAACTCAGCTCGGTCGAGGGCGTCGACATCGAGCAGTTTGAGGCGCAGGCCTGCAAGGAGATGGGCCTGATCAACGAGATCATCCCGCGCTACCGTACCACCTACTTCAACCACATCTTCAACAGCGGCTACAGCGCCGGTTACTACAGCTACCTCTGGGCCGAGGTTCTCGACAAGGATGCCTTCGAGCTCTTCATGCAAAAAGGCATTTTCGATCCGGAGACGGCCATGAGTTTCCGCCACAACATCCTCGAGAAGGGCGGCAGCGATGAGCCGATGACCCTCTACAAGAACTTCCGCGGCGCCGAGCCCGATCCCGACGCCCTACTCCGCGCCCGGGGGTTGAAATAATCTATGGCAGACAGCTGCTTGACTGTCAGCTCTTTAAACGAAATCGATTGCGTCAAAATGCGCAATCGATTTTATGTAAATACCTGATAGACAACAGTTCATCTGCCAGGTACATTGCTTGCTTATCAAAGCAGCTTCCGGAGATCGTCGATGATATAATCGGGGAAAGCGCCGGCGAGGGTGTCGGCGCTTTGGTTGCCATACGACACACCGCAGGTGTGGCAGCCGGCATTGCGGCCCATCTCGATGTCGAAGGTCGTGTCGCCCACCACCAGCGTCTCCTCCGGCGCGGCACCCAACTTGCCCAGGATTACGTACACCAGATCGGGCGCCGGCTTGGGCCGGGCCACCGTCTCCACGCCGAAACAACGCTCCGGCGGAATGTAGCGATCGAGACCGAGCTGGTGCATCAGCATCTCGAGCGAGCGCTGGCCGCGGGACGTAGCCACGGCCATCGGGATGCCGCGTTCGGAGAGCGTGCGCAGCGTCTCTTCCACGCCGGGAAAACTGCTGATGAGCGGAACGGCCGTCTCGTCGAAAATGGCTCGATAGATAGCAACGGCCCGGTCGGCCTCCTCCTCGTCCAGGCCCGCCCCGCGCGTGAAATTCTCGCGCAGCGGCAGGCCGATGGTGGCGGCCAGCGCCGCCTCGTCGGCCGGCCCCCGGCCCATCCGCCGCAGCGTCTCCTGCGACGTGGCCAGGATGCCGCTCTGCGTATCGGCCAGCGTGCCGTCGAAGTCAAAGATGATAGCAGCCATTTGAAAATGTTTCTACAGCGGTGACTGGTCGCGCCGCAGGTCTTCGGTGTAGCGCTCGATGCGCCGCATCTGCCCGGGAATCCCGATGCGCTGCGGACAGGCGTCCACACACTGGGCGCAGCCGATGCAATGGTCGGCCTGACGCAGTTTTTCGAGGTTGCGGTCCAGCGACACCAGATAGGCCCTGCGGGCCTTGCGGTAGGCGGGACTCTGGCGGTCTTCCTCGAGCAAGCCTTCGTTCACGCATTTGTTGTAATGCGCAAACACACCCGGGATGTCCACGCCATACGGGCAGGGCATGCAGTATTTGCAGTCGGTGCAGGGGATGAGCGGGAACTTCACGTAGTCTTCCGCAATTTTTTCGAGCAACTCCAGGTCACTTTCTGAGAGCGGTTCCAGCGGGCAGAAGGTGCTCAGGTTGTCGACCAGGTGCTCCTTATAGGTCATGCCGCTCAGGGCTGTCATCACGCGCGGCTTCGTGCCGCAGAAACGGAAGGCCCACGAGGCCAGCGAAGCGCCCGGGGCGCGGGCGAGCAGCTGGTCGGCTGCGTGCTGGGGCAGGTTGGCCAGGCGGCCGCCGAGAAGTGGCTCCATGATGACTACTGCGATGCCGCGCTTGTCGAGTTCGTCGTACAGATAGGAGGCGTTGACGTTGCGGGCAGAGAGGGTGTGGGCGTGGTTCCAGTCCACGTAGTTCATCTGGATCTGCACGAAATCCCAGTGGTATTTGTCATGTACCGAGAGCAGATAGTCGAATACCTGCTGGTCCCCGTGGAACGAGAAGCCGAGGTTACGGATGCGGCCCGCCTCGCGCTCCTTGAGCAGGAAGTCGAGCAGCCCGTTCTCAAAGAAGCGTTTCTCGAGCACCTGCATGCTGGTCAGCTGGCCGCTCGACCCGCCCACGGAGTGCAGGAGGTAGTAGTCGAGGTAGTCGGTCTGGAGCATTTTCAGCGAGTTGCGGTACATCTTCACGCCGAAGTCGTACGAGTAGTCGCCGCGCTGGTTCGACATCTTGGTGGCGAGCTGGTAGCTGCTGCGGGGATGGCGGCCCAGCGCGATGCCGGTCACGCGTTCCGATTCTCCCTGTCCGTAGACGGGGGCGGTGTCGAAGTAGTTGACGCCGTGTTCGATGGCGTAGTCCACAAGTGCGTTGACCTGTTCCTGGTCGATGACGGTCTTGCCTTCGGCGTCGGTGGTGGTGGGCCAGCGCATGCAGCCGTAGCCGAGCAGCGACACATCATCGCCCTTGGGGCCCTTGCGGTAGGTCATCGTGCCGGGTTCTTTCTGCTGGGTGTCGGCCGGGGTCTTGCTTCCGGTACAGGCGGCTGCGGCCGCAGTAGCGGCGCTGACGCCGGCGATCTTGAGAAAATCACGTCTTTCCATAGCTTATCTTTCTTTGTGGACTTCGTGTCCTTCGACATAGATGGCGCTGACCGGGCGGGCCGGGCAGTGGTATTCGCAGGCGCCGCAGCCGATGCACTGTTCGGGGTTGACGGCGGGTATGCGGAGTTTGGGGTTGTCTGCGTGTTCGACCATGGTGATGGCGCCGGTGGGGCAGTGGCGGGCGCAGTTGCCGCAGTTCACATTGTCGCGATTCACCACGCAGTTGTCGGGGATGACCACGGCATGGCCGATCTGGATGGCGCTCTTGTCGGCGATGCTGTCGACGGGCCGGATGGCGTCGGCGGGGCAAACCTGGGTGCAGCGGTTGCATTCGATGCGGCAGAAGCCCTGGTCGAAGTGCATTTCGGGCTGCATGAGGGTGGCGAGGCGGGCGGATGGCCTGAGCACGTTGTTCGGGCACTGGGTGATGCAGATCTGGCAGGCGGTGCAGTGCTGATACAAGTGTTTGCGGCTGATGCTGCCGGCGGGAACGGGAATTACTGTGCGTGGTGGCATCTGTTTGTCTTCAAGCCGTGCGAGGCCTTCGACGGCCTTCCGTTTCTTGGCCTCGACGGTCACGGCTCCAGCGATCATTGCGGTGCCCACGAGAAATGCCCGGCGACCGCTCGCGTTGCTCTGATGTCTCGTTTCGCTCGCAGAAAAATGCTCGCGCGACGAAACATCACCCGCGACGCTTCGCTTATTATCGTTTTTCTTGCAAGCAAGACTATATTTGATCGCACCACTGTTACAATTCTCCAGACAGTCGAAGCAGGCGACGCAGCGGCTGTAGTCGATCCGGTGATTCTTCGTGTCGATGCACGAGGCCTTGCAGCGTTTGCCGCAGAGGCCGCAGTTGATGCATTTGTCCGTGTCAATCGTGGGGCGGAAGAGGGAGAAGCGCGACAACTGGCCGAGGACAGTGCCGACGGGGCAGATGTTGTTGCACCAACTGCGGCCGCCTTTCCAGGCAAGCACCACCACCACGACGAGGGTCACGATGGCAACAATCAGCACGGGCAGCTCGGCGATGGCGGCCAGCAGGTTGTTGCCCCAGTCGTAGACGGGCTCCAGCAGTGCGGTGACGATACGGCCCCAGGCGCTGTAGGGTGCGAGGAGGATGGCCACGGAGGTCAGGCCGGCCACCATCAGCACGATGAAGAGCACCAGCACGCCATAGCGCAGCCACTTGTTTTCTTTTTTAAAGGTAAAGCGGTTCTTCTTGCCTTTGCGCTTGCCGCTCAGCCAGGAAACGATATCCTGGAACACGCCCAGCGGGCAGATCACCGAACAGTACACCCGCCCGAAGAGCAGGGTGAGGATCACCAGAGCGACGATCACGGCGATGTTGAGGGCCAGGACGGCGGGGAGGAACTGGATGCTGGCCATCCAGCCGAGCCACCCCTGGAGGGCACCGGTAAAATCGAGGAAAAGCAGTGTGATCAGTATGTAACATCTTGATTATTTTTTTACAAAGATAAACGAAAAAACGGACAACCCGTAAAAAGTTGTGATTCTTAGTTTGTTTTCCGAAAAAAGATGCTTAACTTTGGGGTTGCTAATTATGTTAGGACGAAAGTGTACCGCAAATATTAACGTAAATAATTAATAATTAACTAAATAAACAAAAAGTATGAAAAAATTGAGTACATTGTTCGCAGCTATAGCTTTGATGCTTGTTGCAACATTTACTGCTTCCGCAGTGAACAACTCTTACACGGTCGGTAACGGCAAGGTGGTGATCACCATCTCCGACCTGGCCCCGAACGCCGAGGGTACGGCGCTCATCGCTTGCTACAACGTCGATGTTGCAGCCGACGCGGTGGACGAGTGCTCCTCGCTGCTCATCACGCCGGTTGTGCGCGATGAAAACGGCAACAAGAAGGTGATTGAAATGATCGTGGTCAACGGCCAGTCCCACAAGATCAATACCGAATGGCTGCAGCGTGTCTGCTACGGTGTGTGCGATCCCAACAACGTTCGTTTCTTCACCGCCCGCGAAGGCGAGGCCCTTCACGTGAAGACCTGCACGCAGGTTCCGTACGAAGAGTGGATGGATGAAGGCGCCGCTTTCTATACGACGACCCAGAAGGTCACTTATCGTCCGAACTGCATTGAAAACTATCCGGGTGAAGAGTATATCTGCGACATTCCGTACCTCGCCGAGCCGCTCGTGGTCGCCCCTGTGGTCGTTCCCGTTCCGGTCAACGCCGTGGTGGAAGGCAGCCGCGTGCTCCGCACCAAACTGTTCTATCCGGTCAACGTGACCAAGAAGGTGGACAACTACCTCGAGAATGCTGAGGCCCTCGAGCTCCTCAATACCCTCGACCGTGGTAACTTTGCTGTGAGCAGCATCGTCATCGAAGGCTGGGCATCGCCTGAGGCAACCGTTCCTTACAACCAGAACCTTTCTACCAACCGTGCCAAGACGGTCCGCGGCATCATCGCCGACAAGTACAACTTCCCGCAGGATGTCTACTCCGTCAAGGGTTGCGGTGAGTACTGGGATTCCGTCATCGACTATGTCGACAACACCGACGAGCCGGTGGTCGCTACCAACCGTGCCGCCATCCAGGATGCCATCGCCGCCAACGGTGACCTCGACAAACGTGAGGCTGCCATCAAGAAGATCGACGCCGGCAAGCCGTACAAGAAGATCTTCGACGCCGTGTATCCTCGCAGCCGTTTCGCCGAAGCTGTCGTGACCTTCCAGAACAAGGGCTACAACAAGGCCGATGTCGAGGGTCTGTACAAAGCCGATCCGTCCCACGTCTCCGCTGACGAGTATGTGCTCTGGCTCCAGGACGGCGCTCCGATGGATGCTGTCGAGAACGCTGTGAAGGTTTACCCGAATGACGCCCGCGTGGCCGCCGTGGCTGCTGCCCGTGAATACGAGGCCGGCAACATCGACAAGGCCATCGAGCTCTACAAGAAGGCCGGCGACTCCGAGGAAGTGTGCAACAACCTCGCTGCCTGCTATCTGGCCAAGGGTGACGCTGAGAACGCCAAGAAATGCCTCGAGAAGGTGAGCGACAAGAAGCTCCAGGAAACCAACGCCAACGAGCTCCGCAAGGTTGTCCTCAACAACAAGTTCTTCGGCAACAAATAATCGTCCGAAGCGCTGAAATCGAAAGGGGAGGGTCCGTCCCTCCCCTTTTTATCCCCAGGGGCCCGTCCCGGCCCCTCCCGCCTTGGTGGTGGAATGGTAGACACGAGGGACTTAGATCATTGAGTGCACTCTCCGAAAGGAGAGATGTAGAATGTCGTAAATTCAAGGAAGCCTTAACAGGTAAAGCTGATGGTAATCTTGAGCCAAGCCTTCGAATGAAGGAAGGTGCAGAGACTAGACACGACACACCTAAAGGAAATAATCCCACGGTGAAGGAATAGTCCGGACTACAAACGCTGACGATCCCCGTCTGCAGGTGGCGAAAGCCATAGTAGCAAGAAAATCCCTTGGCCCGAAACGGCCGTGCGGGTTCGAGTCCCGCCCGAGGCACTAGAAAGACTTTATAAGTTGATGACTTCCAATCACTTATAAAGTCTTTCTTTTTCGTATTCACCAAATATGACCACAATGTGGTTACCGTTTTATTGTTCGGCCGCTTTGGTTATGTGGCGAAAAGTGTCTATCTTCACAATTATTACCGATGTGTTTTTCTATCGCTTAATTAGAAGAATTGAGAAATGGGAGTACTGATCAAGGACTTTCTGTCCAACAAGTTGAGACCGGTTTTGAAACAACTCGGGTATGTAAAGAAGGGAAATTCTTTTTTGCGCCAAAGCGATGATATGGTTTTTATTATCAACATACAAGGGAGCAGCCTGTTCTCTTGGGAAGGGAATGAAACGTTTTATGTGAATGTTGGGATTGTATCGACAGCGGTAGAGAACGCCGTTGGCCATGTTTGCTCAATCAAAGAAACCAGCCCATCAAATCTTCTTTTTTCACAGGTCTATCTCAGGGCGGAACAAATCGTTCCCCTCGAAAACAGTTCCTACACAATCAGCGATACCGATAATGCCGACAAATGCCTTGACGACATCATCTTGGTCAATGAAAAATTCAGCCAGATCAAACATATCGAAGACCTATATCCGTGGCTCTTTATTAGTTTCGGCAGCAGACGTATATGGGAATCGACCTTTATGAGGTATTGGGCGATGACCGGCGATTGGGATAGATTTGATAAGATTCTGGAGAAGGATGAACAGTTTTGCAAGAATAATAAGACAGAAACCGCTTCGATGAAGGAATGGAAGTCATTGTGCCGGGAGTACGGGCATAAACATCAAGACATTCCCCTCTAACACACTGTTTATTCTTCCGCCAGCAACCTGAATGGCACTTTGTTGTTAGTCCACATAATTGTGGTCCAAGTGGACCGACATACCTAAAAAAAGATTTTGGTCGCTTTTGATTAAGCTTTTTGCAACAACATTTTGTTATTAACTTTTTGTTAATTATATTTGCAAAAACCAGAGACCTATGATGGACAATCCTTTTATACTGGAACCCTTCAAATCTAAGGAGTACTTCTGCGACAGGGAGCAGGAGACGGAAGAAATCATCCGCAATATCACAAATGGAAGGAATACCACTCTGATCTCTCCTCGCAGGTTGGGTAAGACCGGACTGATATTCCGTGTGTTTGACGAGATTGATGAACGAAAACTACCTTATGAGACCATCTATGCAGACATTAGCGATACGCTCTCACTGGAAGAATTCATAAAGGTCCTTTCTGATGCGGTTGTGTCCAAGTTGAAGAAACAGCAACGTATAGCGGCATTTTTCAAGTCTTTAAAAAGCGTCAGACCGTTGCTTGGGTTAGATCCAATGACCGGTTCGCCTCAAGTATCTTTTTCTTTTGCCGATGAAAACCAACAACAGAACACTTTGAAAGATGTTCTGGCCTATCTTGAGAGTTATCCGCAAAAGATTATATTTGCCATTGACGAGTTCCAGCAAATACGGGAATACGAAGGCATTAACATGGAGGCAATCCTCAGGAAACATATCCAGCACTTGCACAACGTTCGCTTCATCTATTGCGGCAGCAAGAAGCACACGATGACCGATATGTTCACCAACGCCAAGAAGCCCTTTTACGAAAGTACATCTTTCTGCTATCTGGCGAAACTACCAGTGGCGATCTATGCGGCATTTATCCGGGAGAAGTTTGAATCGGCCGGGAAAAGCATAGATGATGATTCTCTTGACTATATCCTGGAATGGACAAAAGTACACACCTATTACACACAGCGTCTTTGCAATGAAGTATTTTCACTCTCCGATAGTATAGTCGATAGAGATATCGTGCATAAGGCCATACAGATTATTCTTGACAGCGAGCGGGAGAGATTTAGGGAAATCCGTCGGCTGATTACCCGTGCTCAATGGAAGATGCTTTGTGCAATTGCCAAAGAAGACAGTGTCAAGCAAATAACATCTTCTGCTTTCCTATCAAAATATGGCATCACTTCAGCCCCCACAGCGTTAAGGAACATAAAGGCTCTGATTGACAAAGAGCTTATCCTTGCCACAACCGAAGAAGATGGAACTTCGTACTCTGTTTATAACGTTTTCCTGTCCAGGTATCTGGCAGGAATGTCTTCCCAAATGTTACCCTTTTTTAGGGAAACAAAAAGGTACGAAACTTTCTTTTAAAACGCACTATTTTACCAAAAATAAAAAAGTAAAACGCATTGTTTTACCATATCATCATGAATAAAACGCACTATTTTTTACTTATATTGTTGCTGCTTTAAGTTGCTCCATGTCCAGCCCGGGGTAGAACTAATCCTAAAAATGACAGGATTTGACATGTTTCTGCTTTAAGCGTGGCACCTTAAATGTCGGTAAAATTTTCGAAATTTTACCGACAGAATTGCGGTTGACTGTTGGCGAGGTGTTGCCGGATGTGGCCGAAGCGCATTTTTGAGATGATTTGCCAGCACACGCGAATTTGTTTCGAATATATTGATAATCAGATAGTTGAAAAGATCAATCAATTCGATTGTCCCTGCCATATTCTGCCGCAATTCGACCACACTCGGCAACGCTTTCAATGATAGAACAGGAAACCGAAGTAAATTCGTGGGCCGTGAGGTAGGAGTTCTGATTCACTCAGAGCGCAGAGGTAATCGACCTTCAGGGTTAGGTGCATCGACCCGGAAACGATGAAATCGCAGCCCACAAACGGGTCGATGGCCATGAATCCTTGCTTATGGTAATGGGTGTCATCAATAGGAGCCCAAGGCGATACGGGTTTCTCTATCATTAGGAGTGTCGTCATTGCACCGCCACCAAATGTGAGGCCGGCATAGGGCTGAAACCTACCTATTACCTTGTAGTAATCGGCCAGGAGGCCGCCCCAGCCATATTTGAGATAGCTACCATTACCGCGCTGGTTCAGCGTGGAGACGTAACCTTCGCTGCCGATGCGGAAGTGCTCTCCAAGATGCAGGCGAATGACGCCGCCGATACCCAGCGGAGCGCCTTTTGCGGTATAATCAATGGCATCCAGATTACCCTGCAAATAGCCCGTATGAACCATCATGCCTCCGTCGAAGCCTCGCAGGCGTTTCTTTTCCTGGGCTGATGCTGAGAGGAATATCAGCAGGCAGATTGCCGTCAGGATCAATCGCTTCATAACTTGCCCTCCATTTCTTTGCGACGCATTTGGTAATATTCGTGCCGCTTGGGATTCTCCGGAAACCAGCCACGCAGAACTCGTTTCTCCTGCAGGAACATTTCGTGGATGCCCCACAGGCAGCAGAAGGCAAAGCCGCCGATGATGATTGACAATATATCATTCTTAACGAAGAGAGACAGAACGCAGAATGCCAGGCCGGCCACCAGCCAGAGCCACCAGCTCTGCTTGCCCCAGTGATATTCCATCTTGATTACAAGTGGGTGGCAGATACCGATACTCAGGAAGACGGCTGCCCCTATGATGATTCCGTTGATATTCATACAATACTTTTACACCGATGCAAAGTTCGGTATAAGAGTCGGGATATTTTAGACTGAGATGGGAAGATATTAGGATTATCCTTGCATAGGATGCGATGGTTCCCGGCATGAGGATGACCAGTAATAGCCATATGTCCCCTGGTTGGAGAAAGAACTGCCATTGCGTTGTCCGGCAGCGGGCAGGAAGATGAATTTTGTAGCATCCGCCAGTCGCCGCCCCAGTTGGCACGCGCGGCATCGTCGCCACGATGGTGTCCACGCTCGTCCCCACGGCCATCAGGACACAAATGACGGTTGACTGTTGGCGAGGTGTTCGACTTTTTTTTGTATACCTTTGTAAGAAATACCGTCTTTCACCATGAAACTCATCCCTATCGATCGGAGCAATATCGCAGCGGCGTGCCGGATCCAGCATACGCTCTTTCAGGAGCCGGAGTGCAATGCCGACCGCGACTATGAAAACGCCATTCTCTTTCCCGACCGGCATCGGGAATACTGGCTGCTGGAGGTGGATGGGGCCTGGGTGGGCATCGCGGGCATCTATGACCTCGCGGTCGATCCCGAAACGGCCTGGCTGGCCTGGTTTGGCATCCTGCCGGAGTACCAGCGTCGGGGCTATGCCACGGAAGGGC
Organism: uncultured Bacteroidia bacterium; assembly: GCA_902784965.1. Classification (GTDB taxonomy): domain Bacteria; phylum Bacteroidota; class Bacteroidia; order Bacteroidales; family UBA932; genus Cacconaster. The sequence continues at coordinate 36,969 of CACZWU010000001.1, forward strand.
TCCGGATGTTCGAAGACGTGGCGCGGCAGCGCGGCTATCTCTATGCCCGGCTCTTCACCGAGCGGACAGACGCGGCCGCCATCGCCTGTTATCTTTACAACGGTTACTTCCAGGAGGAGTACAGCTGCCCCACCGACCGCGACGCCCTGAAGATACCTATGTATATTATGTCGAAATCGCTCTATCCCGGCCGCGAATGCCCGCCATGGGGCAACCGCGACATCTCCCTGTGGTACCAGTTCTCAAAGCAGGGAGAGCGGATCTACGAATAAACAAAAATTCCGAAGATTTGGTATCATTTAGAAAATGATTACCTTTGCGGGACTTTTTTTTTGCAAAAAAGGGCGTGAAAGAAAAACTTTCTTTGGGCTACAAGGCGACCAAGGCGTATTTCAGGCTGATGATTAACGGCCTGTATTACCGTCGTTACTATAGCGTGGGTGTGGAAAACATCCCTGCTCCCGGTACGCCCACCCTGGTGGTGTCGGACCACCAGAACTGCCTGAATGATGCACTGGCCGTGCTGTTGGCCATCAATGACCGCAAGGTGCGTTTCATCGCCCGGGCTGACGCCTTTACCATCAACCGGCTCTTCACCAAGTTCATCCTCTGGGTGGGGCTGCTGCCTGCCTTCCGGATGATGTATCAGGGGGAAGAGCAGTTGTGCAAGAATCAGGAGACCTTCCGGCTTTCTGAGCAGAACCTGCTGAACGGCTGCACCATCACGATCTATCCGGAAGCCGGACACCAGACCCGCCACTGGCTGGGCTTCTTTTCGCACGGCTACCTGCGCATGGCTTTTGAAGCGGCGCGTATGAGCGGCTTCGAAAAAGAGATTTTCATCCTGCCTTCCTGCAACCACTATTCAAAATACCACGGCCTTCGCAACGACATGCTGGTGCGTTTCGGTAAGCCGATTTCACTGAAGCCGTACTACGAGCGCTTCCAGACCCGGCCCCGAACCGTAAGGCGCGAGGTGAACAATCTCGTCCGCGCCCGCATTCGGGAGTTGATGCTCGACGTCACCGACCTGGAACACTACGACGACATCGACTTCCTCCGCCGTAGCCGATTCGGAAGCGATTTCGCCCGTTTTGTCGGCAAAAATCCCGACGTGTTGCCCGAACGGCTGAAAGCGGACCGCGAGTTGGTGGCCCGCATACAGGCCGAGGATATCCCCTTCGACGAAGTTCGTGCCGTGCGCGAGGAGATGGAAGGACTACGTCTGGAAGACCGCCAGTTCGACCGTCAGCCCACGGTCCTGAACGTCGTGGGGCAGGCCTTGCTGCTGCTGGTCACTCTGCCGCTGGCTGTGTTGGCTATCTGGCCCTCCGTCCTCTGCTGGGTCATCCCGCATCATTATTCGAACAAGATGGAAGACAACATGTTCGAGGGCACGCTCCTGCTGCCCATCGACGTGCTGGTGATCATTCCGCTGTCGTTTGTGATCACCGTGCTGGCAGAATGGCACTGGCTCGGCGCCTGGTCGCTGGTCCATGCTTTCGCCCTGCCGTTGCTGTGTGTCTTCGAGTGGTACTGGTGCCGCCTGTGGAAGCGGATGTGCGCGGATATCCGCTACCTGAAAGCGGGCAATCGTGCCAAAGAACTGAAAGATAAACGAGAACTGATATTTACTAAACTGAAATCTATTTTACTATGGACAAACAAGAAATGATCGATAAGCTGCGCGCAGCCATCGCCGAGGAGTTCGAGCTCGAGGAAAAAGACATCACCCCCGAGGCTCCCATCAAAGAGACCCTGGATCTCGACAGCTTGAGTCTGGTCGACCTGATCGCCCTTATCGAAGCCCAGACGGGCGTGAAGCTCAAAGGCGTGGAAGTCACCCACATCATCAACTTCGAAGGCCTCTACGACTTCATTTACGAGCGCATGTAGAATCTGTTTCTGCATGTTTTTAGGACAAATCCGGTCGGGAAGACCGGATTTTTTTATACATTTGTAGGGTTAAACAAAGGTTGCCCTATGAAAAAACAGCTTATGTATATGCTGACAGTCCTCGCGGCTATCAGCTTTTCTTTTGGTCTTTCCGCCCAGGACAAGACCGTCAGGAAAATCATTGAAACCGGCACGACTGACAACCGGACGATGGTCCACGCCGACCATCTGGCCAACGTCATTGGTGGCCGCATCGTAGGTTCGGCTGCACTGACCGAGGCGGAGGCCTGGGTGAAGGAGCAGTTCGAGTCGTGGGGCCTTGAGGTACTGGTGCAGGAAGCCGGCACCATCAACGTTGGCTTCAACCGCGGTCCGTGGTCGGGCCGGATGCTGAGCGAAGATGGGATGATGCTCCATTTCGGCACGCCTTCCTACACGGCGGGCACCCATGGCAAACAGGCGGGTCCCGTGCTGCTGGAGCCCAAGACGCGCCGGGAATTCGACCGCATGAAGGGCCTGCTCAAGGGCGCCTGGATACTGGTCGACACCGAATCGAACGGCATGGCCATTGATGCGACGGCCAAGGCCAACGAGGAGCGGGCCAAGGTCCTGGCCAAAAACGAAGAGATCGACCGTCAGAACAATGAGATCCGTCGCTGGAACTATGAGCACCGTGACGAGCCCAAGGAATTGCTCGAATACGAGAAGGCGACAGTGCCCTTCTACCAGGAGATGGTCGATGCCGGCGTGGCGGGTTTCATCCGTTCGGCCAAGGTGCCCCTCCAGGTAATGTACGACCGTCCGAACTGCTACAACCTGACGATGGAGACCTTGCCGAAGGCCTGCGACATCCTGCTTGACGAGGCACAGTTCAAGATCATCAGGGAGAAGGTCCTGCGAAAGGACATCTTCCAGCTGGAATTCGACATCCGCAACCATTTCTACCGCGGTCCGGTACCCTACCACAATGTGATCGGCATCCTGCGCGGAAGCAAATATCCGAAAGAATACGTGCTGGCCGGCGGCCACCTCGATTCCTATGATTGCGGCACCGGTGCCGTCGACGACGGCAATGGTACGTCCGTGACCATGGAGGCTGCACGCCTGTTGGCCACCTCCGGCGCGAAGCCCAAGCGTACCATCCTGTTCTGCATCTGGACGGCCGAAGAGTTCGGCCTGCTGGGCTCGAAGCACTTCGTGGAGAGCAAGACCGTCCCGCTCGACAAGATTTCCAACTATTTCAATCGCGACGGTGGCCCGCTCTGCGCGATGGGTGTCAGCGTGCCGGAAGCCATGTACGACGATTTCGTGGAAGTATGCAAGCCCCTGAACGGCATCCGTTCCGACTTTCCCTTCACCGTGGAGAAGCGGCAGGGCCCGCCACAGCCGCGTCCGACCCGCGCCGGCGGCAGCGACCACGCCTATTTCGCCATGAATGGCGTGCCGACCATCTCCTTCCGCGAACAGGATCCGCTGGGCTATAACTTCGAATACCGTGAGATCTGGCACACGGAGCGCGACATCTACAACAAGCTGATTCCGGAGTACATGGAGCACTCGGCGGTCGTCACGGCCGTCGTCCTCTACGGCCTGGCCAACCTCGACCATCTGCTTTCCCGCGAAGGATTATACAAGGAGTAAGCGGAGCGTAATGGCGGGTGGTTTTCGGAGCCGCGAGCATTTTTCTGCGAGCGGGACGAAAACCAGAGCCATGGAGCGAAGCTGATTATTGGATAGCCGACTGGTTTTTCCGGTCGGCTATTTTGCGTGGTGCGATTTTTGTTGTATTTTTGCGCCTTCAAAAGTAGAAAACAAGCTGATAAAATGAGAAATATGATGAAACAAACAGGACTGTTCGTGCTCGCCCTGCTCGTCGTTGCAGGCGCTTTTGCACAAGACGGTCCCGGTCGGATATCTCTTACCCTTGACGAGGCTCAACGATACGCGATTGAGCACAACCGCACCCTCGCCAACGCATCGATCGATATCCAGAAGGTTCAGGCCAGCCGCTGGCAGACGATCGCCGGTATGCTCCCGCAGGTTTCGGCGAGCAGCGCCTATTCCAATATGATGGGCTACAAGATGAACCTGGGAACGATGCAGATCTCGATGCCGCCGTACGCTACCTTCAATGTCACCACCAACGTTGCGCTGAGCGGCGCCCAGATCGTTTCGCTGCAGCTGTCCAAGATTTCCCGCAAGATGGCCGACATCAATCTCCATAAGAGCGAAAGGGATATCGCCGAGCAGGTGGAGACCCTTTACTATTCTGCTCTGGTGGTCGAAGAGACGATCGGGTTGCTGGAGAAGAACATGGAGAGTATGCTCAAGCTCTTGCGCATTACCCAGAATTCCGTGGATGTAGGCGTGGCCGAACAGACCGACGCCGACCAGCTGAAGGTGCAGGCCGCTTCTTTGGAGAGCACCATCAACACCACGCGCAGCTCGCTCGAAATGGTGTACAATTCGCTGCGAATCCAGCTCTGCCTGGAAGATGACACTGAAATCGTGTTGACAGAAAGCCTCGACGATCTGCTCAATGTCCAGCGCGCTGCAGCCCTTCTGGCCGAAAAGTTCGATATCGAACGGAATTACGATTATCAGCTCCTGAAGCAGAACACCGAGTTGGCCCGCAAGCAGATCGCCCTGACCGGCTGGTCGAACGGACCGACCTTCAGCGTGTACCATCAGTACAGCGGCCGTCACAATTTCAGCGACGAGCCGACGATGAACATGACGCCGCCGAATATGATCGGCGCCCAGATCAATATCCCGATCTTCACCTCCGGCAAGATGACCGCTGCGATGAAGGATGCACGACTCTCCTACAAGAAGCAGCTCAACCAGCTGGAAGACAGTGAACTGGCTCTTCGGGTGCAGCACCGCCAACTGGTGTACAACCTGAACAGCGCCCTCGAGAAATACGATATCCAAAAGAAGAGCGTGGAGGTGGCACAGCGCGTGTTCGACAACATCGCCCTGAAATACGAGCACGGCGTGTCTTCCAGTATGGATGTCACCAACTCCGGCACCAACCTCGTTACCGCACAGAGCAACTATGTGCAAGCCGTGCTCGATATCGTCAGCGCGCAGCTGGCCCTCGAAACAATGTTGAATAAATAGAAAATAGAAATAGGAAATATGAAAAAAAGCACCTCCTCCATCCTGTCCATCGCGCTCCTGCTGGCAGCCCTTGTGACAGCCTCCTGCGGTGACGAAAAAGGTCAGCAGCAGGTTGAACAACGGGCGCAGCTGGTCGAGACCACCACGCTGGCCATGTCCGAGATCTCGCGGGAACTTGAGTTCGCCACCACGCTGGAAGGCTGGCAGACCGTCAATATCGCCCCTTCCGTTACGGGCAGGATCGAGCACATCTATACCGAGGTCGGCACGAACGTGAGTGCCGGTGCGATGCTCGTCCGGATGGACCAGAACCAATATACCACCACCAAGCTGACCTTCGCCAACCTGGGCGTCGAGATGGAGCGGATGCAATCGCTCCGCGAGAGCGGTGCGGTGTCCCAGCAGGTCTATGACCAGACCAAGTTGAGCTACGAGCAGACCAAGGAGTCGCTGGATTTCCTGGAGAAGAATACTTTTGTCAAGGCTCCTTTTGCCGGCGTGATTTCGGCCAAGAACTATGAGGACGGCGAACTGTACAACGGCCAGCCTATCCTCGTGTTGACCCAGATTGCGACGCTTCGGGCGCAGATCGCCATTCCGGAGAACTACTATCCGAATGTCAAGAAAGGCATGCAGGTCAACGTTCAGTCGGACATCTATCCCGGCGTGAACTTCCCTGCCACGATCGAGATTGTTTATCCGACCGTCGATCCGGCCTCCCACACTTTCCAGGCCCGCCTCCGGATTCCCAACGGCAGCCTGAAACTGCGTCCGGGTATGTATGTGAAGACCCATATGTCGATGGGTATGTCCAAGGCGATGGTGGTGCCCTACCAGGCCGTGCTGAAACTCACCGGTTCGAACGACCGCTATGTCTTCCTCGATGAAGGCGGCGTGGCCAAGCGCGTGTTTGTGAAACTCGGCCAGCGCTTCGACGAGAATATCGAGCTCATCAGCGATGAGATACACGAAGGCGACCACCTTGTGACGGTGGGCCAGGCCAAGCTGGTGGACGGTGTGAAGTTGAACGTAACCAAGGAGAACTAAACGATGAGCATCTACAAGTCAGCGATTGAAAAACCGGTCACTACGGCGCTGATCTTTGTGGCGGTCATCGTCATCGGCGTGTTTTCGCTGTTGCGGCTGCCGATCGACCAGTTCCCCGAGATGAACCCGCCGTACATCACGGTGATGACCACCTACGCCGGGGCTTCCGCCAGTGAGATCGAGACCAATGTGACCAAGATCATCGAGAACAGCCTCACGTCGGTCGACGGCCTGAAGGAGCTGACCTCCTCCTCGCGCGACAACATGTCGGTCGTCTCCCTGGAATTGGAATGGGGAGCGGACCTCGACGAGGCATCCAATGACATTCGGTCGTATATCGATATGGTGAAGAGCAACCTGCCTGACGGTTGTTCCAATCCGGTGATGTTCAAGCTCAATTCGAGCTTGATGCCGATTATCCAGTATTCCGTGATGGCCCGCGAGAGCTATCCGGGTCTGGAGAAGATCATGAACGACGAAGTGGTGCCACAGCTCAACCGCATCAACGGTATCGGCTCCGTGACCGTGTCCGGCGCTCCGGACCGCTATGTCTATATCGATATCGACCAGGCGAAGCTGGACGGCTACAACCTGACCGTCGAGCAGGTGGCCAACGCCATCAGCGTCAACAACCTGAACCTCTCGAGCGGTACTGTGAAGATGGACAGGGAGCAGTACCAGATGCAGGTGCGCGGCGAATATGCGCAGAGCGCCGACATCGCCGACATCGTGGTCCTCACCACGCCGATCGGCCAGAAGGTGTTCGTCCGCGACCTGGCTGCCGTCCGCGATACCATCAAGGACCTTTCCCTTGACGAGAAGGTGGACGGCAAGGACGCCGTCCGTCTGATCGTGGCCAAGAAGTCGGGTTCCAACACCGTGCAGGTCTGTAAGGACGTGCGCAAGGAGCTCGCCAAACTCGAGAAGACGCTCCCAGCGGACGTCGAGATCAAGATGATCTACGACTCCTCCGAGGAGATTGAAAACGCCATCGGATCGCTGGAAGAATCAATCCTCTACGCCCTGCTATTCGTGGTGCTGGTGGTCTTCTTCTTCCTGGGCAAGTGGCGTGCGACCCTGATCATCGGTATCACGATCCCGATCGCCCTGATCGTGGCCTTCATCTATCTGTTGGTAGTCGACAGTTCGCTCAACATCATCTCCTTGTCCGCCTTGACGGTGGCCATCGGTATGGTGGTGGACGACGCCATCGTGGTACTGGAGAACATCACCAAGCACATCGACCGCGGCTCCTCGCCGCACGAGGCGGCCATCTATGCCACCAACGAGGTCTGGACTTCCGTGATCGCCACGACGCTGGTGATTGCAGCTGTGTTCATCCCGCTCACGATGCTCACCGGTATGGCCGGCATCCTCTTCAAGGAACTTGGCTGGATCGTGACCATCGTGGTGTCCACTTCGACGCTGGTGGCCATCTCGCTGATTCCGATGCTGTGCTCGAAACTGCTGAAGGCCAATGCCGTGGAGATTGACAAAAATGGCCGTCTCGTAGAGAAAAAAGCCCGCCGCGGCTGGTATGACCGCATTATCGTGGGCTTCCTCGACAAAGTGGACAAGGCCTATGCGAAGCTTCTTCACTGGTGCCTGAACCACAAGCTGGTGACCATTGTGATTGCCCTTGCCTTCTTTGTCGTTTCCATCCTCCCGATGGCCCTGGGCAAGATCGGTACCGACTTTATGCAGACCAGCGACAACGGCCGCCTCAGCGTGACCGTGGAACTGCAGCCGGGTACCCGGGTCGAACGCTCGGCCGCCCTCGCCCGCGTTCTGGAAACCCGTATCGAAGAACTGGTGCCTGAGGTCAAGCGCATTTCCACTTCTACCGGTTCCAACGACGAAAGCACCATCGGTGCGCTCTTCTCTTCGACCACCAACTACAAGATTTCGATGACGGTGGTCTGCACGAAGAAATACGAGCGCAAACGCAGCATCGAGGAGATTGCCGAGGTGATCCGCCAGGAACTTGCACAATATCCAGAAATCATCGAATATCAGTGTATGGTTTCGAGCGGGATGGGGGCCGGAGGCGCGTCTACCGTAGACGTGGAAATCTATGGTTACGACTTCGATGAGACCAGCGCCTATGCCGCACAGGTGCGCCAGGCCATCATCGACAACGTGCCGGGAGCGCGCAATGTGCGTATCACACGCGACAAGGACCGTCCCGAGCTGAAGCTGGTCGTCGATAAGGAGAAGGCCGCCCTTCACGGCTTGAACACCGCTACGGTCTCTCAGTACGTGCGCAACCGCGTGGCCGGCTACACGGCCGGTTTCCTGAAAGAGGACGGCGACGAATACAACATTGTGGTCCGTCTCAAGGAAGAGGACCGCAACTCGCTGAGCGATATCCAGGACCTCACCATCCCGACCGCGACGGGCGCCCGCATCAAGCTGAGCGAGATCGCACAGATCGAGGAGTACTGGGCGCCGCAGACCATCGAGCGCAAGAGCCGCCAGCGCTATGTGCGTGTGACTGCCCTCCCGTACAAGACTTCGCTGGGCGAGCTGGCGGAAGCCATTCAGGTGCAGCTCGACCAGCTCAAGGCCCCCTCGGGTGTTTCGGTGGTGCTGGCAGGCGACTATGAAGACCAGCAGAAGACTTTCAAGGACATCGTCATGCTGGGTTTGCTCATCATCCTGCTCGTCTACATCGTGATGGCCTCGCAGTTCGAGAGCCTCGGCAAGCCCGCGGTCATCCTGCTGGCCATTCCGTTCGCCCTCTCGGGCGTCGTGCTCGCCCTCTGGATCACGGGCCGTTCGCTCGATATGATCGGCGCGCTGGGTATCGTGATGCTCATCGGTATCGTGGTGAAGAACGGTATCGTGCTGGTGGACTACACCAACCTGATGCGCGACCGGGGTTACCGGCTCAATGACGCCATCGCCCTGTCGGGTGCTTCGCGTCTGCGTCCGGTGCTGATGACGGCCTTCACGACCCTGCTCGGTATGCTCCCGATGGCATTGAGCAAAGGCGAGGGCTCCGAGATGTGGCAGCCGCTGGGTATCGTCGTGATCGGAGGTCTGCTGGTTTCGACCTTCATCACGCTGATCATCGTCCCGGTGGTCTATGGCCTGATTTCACGCAGCGGTGAACGCGACAAGGAAGTGAAGCAACGCAAAGAGTTTATATTCATGAAATTGAACCCCGATCAGGAGGAAGCAAGATGAAAAGTGTAATGATTGTATTCAACCAGGCCTTCACCACACGTGTGGAGTATATGCTGGAGGTGCTGGGTATCAGAGGATTTACCTTTTTCGAGCAGGTGCAGGGCCGCGGATCCGTCGACGGCGAGCCGCACCGGGGCACCCACACCTGGCCGGAAATGAACTCTGCCGTCATCACGATCGTTCCCGATGAGAAGGTGGCAGAATTGCTGCTGACGGTACGCAAACTCGATGCCCGCAACAAGGCAGTGGGCGTCCGTGCCTTTGTATGGAATATTGAACAGAGTGTCTGACATTCCGAAAAAATTTATAACTTTACCCAGATTTATCTCCAAAATAGAATAAGAATATGGCACAAGCATTAACTGATTCCAATTTCTCCGAGATTGTCGAGCAGGGTTCCCTTCCTGTGCTCGTGGACTTTTGGGCCACCTGGTGCGGCCCCTGCCGGATGCTTTCTCCCGTGGTCGACAAATTGGCTGAGAAATATGCAGGCAAGGTCAATGTCGTCAAATGCAATGTGGACGAAAATGCCGACATCCCCATGAAATTCGGCATCCGCAACATCCCTACGCTGCTCTTCTTCAAGGACGGGCAGTTGGTCGACCGTCTGGTGGGCGCCGTCCCGCAGGCCGAGATCGAAAAGAAACTCGATGCAATTATCTAAATCTATCCAAATATGAAAAAACTTTCCGTGCTGCTCGTCAGCATTCTCTGCCTCGGTGTGCTCAACGCCGGTGCGCAGGGTTTCATTGTCAAGGGTGGTTACAACTACTCGAAATCCAGTGTCAAGGACCTCAAGGACGGCCATAGCGGCTGGCAGGCCGGTATCGGCTACCAGACTGAGGCGACCAAGGGCTTTTCGTTCCAGCCCGAGTTGCTGTACAAGGTGGACGGCCTCAAGTTCTCCGATGGCGCCAACCTGCGCCTGTCCCACCTGGAACTCCCCCTCAATGTCCAGTGGGGTCCCGATTTGCTGATTGCCCGTCCGTTCGTGTTTGCCGGTCCTTTCGTGGGCTACAACTTCAGGCCGAGCGGAAAAGGCATGTCCGAAGCCGAAATCTCCGCGCTCAATCGTTTTGAATGGGGCGTTGGCGTTGGCCTGGGCCTCAACATCTGGAAAATCCAGATTGCCGGCAAGTACAACTGGAACTTCGGTACCTTTGCCGATGTGAAGAGCGTCCAGCAGGCCATGGCTCACTTCGAAAGCCTCAAATCCCATCCGCGTTCCTTCGAGATTTCCATCGGCTTCAGGTTCTAAAGAGTTGTTCGGGGAAATCCAGCGGTTCCTGGGTTCGGCTTGGACGGATTTCCAGCGTTGTTTCGCCGAGAGTCTCCAGACCGACATTCCGTTGCTCGACCAGGTAAACCAATACCTGCTTGCGCACGGAGGAAAGAAACTGCGCCCTACCTTTACGCTGCTCGTGGCACAGGCCCTGCGGGGTCGGTGCGACGAGCAGTTTGTTATTGACTGTGCGGTAGCCACCGAACTGCTGCACACGGCCACGCTGGTGCACGACGACGTGGCCGACGACTCCGCCATCCGACGCGGAGCGCCTACCGTGACGGCACTCTATTCGCCGTCATCGGCCGTGCTGATCGGGGATTTCTGGCTCTCCCGCGCGGTGGATCGCATCAACGAACACCCCAACCGCCGTGTACTCAAGGTGTTTTCCAAGTGCTTCGGCGATCTGGCGGAAGGGGAGATGCTCCAGCTGGAGAAAGCAGCCCGTTTCGATACCACCGAGGCGGATTACCGCCGCATCATCTATAGCAAGACGACTTCGCTTTTCGAGGCGTCGATGCTTTCTGCCGCTTATTCCGTGGGGGCAACGGAGCAGGAGGAAGAGATGGTCCGTCGCTATGCCTTCCATATCGGGCAGTCGTTCCAGATGATGGATGACATCCTCGACTATTCCCCGGAACTGTCGATCGGCAAACCCACGGGGCAGGATCTGATGGAAAAGAAGGTCACCCTGCCGTTGCTGTGTCTTTTCAAGAAGGTGCCTGCCGATGTCGCGCAGCGCATCCGTGAGCGGATGTCCCATCCCGACACCGCCCTCGTCGACGAGGTGTTTTCGCTGGTGCAGCGCTATGACGCCCTCTCCGATGCCCGTTCCGTCCTGGAAGCGGAGATCGGACAGGCCGTCGAGGCCATCGCGCCGGTTCCGGCCTCACAAGCAAAAGATTATCTGGTTGAGTTGGCTCGTATGATGGCCGTCAGGACCTCGTAAGGGTCTTGTAGGTCTGTTCGTACGGCTCCTGGTCCCACTCGGGTTCGACCAGGGGTTGGTCGCTGTCGAGCCGGAAGGCCAGGTAGGTGATGGGGATGCCCTGGGCCAGGAAATTCTTTTCGTAGAAAGTCTGGATGGAAAGCAGATCGTCGGCGCGTCCCGTTCCGTAGATGTCCTCGTTGTGCTCGAGCACCGTAAGGCCGTTGCAGCGGGCCGTTTCCAGGGTGAAGTGGTGCAGCAGTCGGCTGTCGGTCTTCAGGTGGATGACACCGCCCGGAGCGAGCATCCGCCGGTAGCTCTCCAGAAAACGGGGGTGGGTAAGGCGTTTGCGCGGCTTGCGCTCTTGCGGATCGGCGAAGGTGATCCAGATCTCGTCGATCTCGGCCGATCCGAACAGCGACTCGATGAACTCGATGCGCGTGCGGATGAAGGCCACGTTGCCCAGTTGGTTGAGCGTGGCGTATTTGGCGCCTTTCCAGAGCCGGGCGCCCTTGATGTCGATGCCGATGTAGTTCTTGTCGGGGAAACGTTCCGCCAGGGCGACGGTATATTCGCCCTTGCCGCACCCCAGCTCCAGGACGATGGGGTGGTCGTTGTGGAACATCGCCGTTTTCCAGTTCCCTTTCAGGGGATGGTCGCGGCCGAGCAGCTCTTCGGTGGCGGGCTGCACCAGGCAGGAGAACGTCTCGTTCTCCCGGAATTTCTTGAGTTTACCTTTTCCCATCGTTCAGAGAGTATGAAAATCCGAGTCCGTAGAGGGCATCGGCCCGTTCCGGGTTGGCAGGACGGACATGGAAGGTCCAGGTGCCGGGAGTGGCGTCCAGGCTGCGCCAGGGCCATTCGAAGTCGGTCACCGATCCGCTGCCGGGAATGATCCGGATGCCGTCGTCCCCGCTGCTGTGGAGGGGCAGGTCCACACGCTCGATGGCAGTGGCTCCGTCGGGCGTGGTGATGCGGATGTCGAAAGCGAGGCACTCTTCGGGAATACGGCTGGCAACCATGCGGGCGGCCAATCGCAGCGCAAAGCGGGCGCTGGTGTCGAAAGAGGCCGAAAAACCGTATTCACCTCCTTGATTGTCGGCGGTCCATTGGGACACGAGGAGGTGGTTGTCGGTAGGCCGGGTGCAGGCTGCCAGCAAGGCCAGCGCTGCCAGCAACCCGGCGAAAAAGTGCAGGACGTACGGTTTACTGCTGTTTCGCATGGCCGCCGCCGTTTCCTCCATTGCCGCCGTTTCCTCCATTGCCGCCGTTTCCTCCATTGCCGCCGTTCCGTTTGCGCCGGTTCCCGCCGCCACCGTTGCCGCGTTTGCGGTTGGGACGGCGTTTTTTCTCATCGAAGCGGGTGATGCTGTCGTCGCCCAGGCCGCCGGTGATGAAATCGCTCTGCTTGACGCCGGGGCCGCTCTCCTGCAGCGAGGCGGGCTTGTTGCCCTTGCGGTTTTCGGCCAGGATCTCGCGGACGCGGCTGGCGGGCAGGGGATAGAGGTTCGACAGGCTGCCCTGTTCGTAGGAGAAGTACATGATTCCCTGCAGGATGTCGGTCTTCATGAGCCAGGCCGGGCCGTCTTCGAGTTCGATGGGGCCGCGGACGTCGGGCAGCTGTTTCTGGGCGTCGACATAGACCGACGCCTCATAGTTGATGCAGCATTTGAGCTTGCTGCACTGTCCGGCTAGTTTCTGCGGGTTGAGCGAGAGGTCCTGGCAGCGGGCTGCCTGCGTGGTGATGGATTGGAAATCCGACATGTAGTTGGAGCAGCAGAGTGCCCGTCCGCAGACGCCGAGACCGCCGATCAGGCCTGCTTCCTGGCGGGCGCCGATCTGCTTCATCTCCACGCGGATGTGGAACTCTTCTGCAAAATCCTTGATGAGCTGGCGGAAGTCCACGCGCTCGTCGGCGATATAGTAGAAAATGGCCTTGCTGCCGTCGCCCTGGAATTCCACGTCGCCGATCTTCATGTCGAGTCCCAGGCGCGCGGCCAGCTGGCGGGAGCGGATCATCGTCTTCTGTTCGCGGGAGATGGCTTCCTGCCAGCGCTCGATGTCGAGGATCTTGGCCTTCCGGTAGATGCGGCGGAACTCGTAGTTCTCCGGGTCGAAGTGGTGACGAGCCAGTTGCTGGAGGACCACCGGTCCTTCCAGGGTCACAATGCCCAGGTCGTGTCCGGTGGTGGCTTCCACCACCACCAGGTCGCCGGCCTTGATGATCTGGCCCGAGGTGTTGCGGAAGAAGGCCTTGCGGGTATTCTTGAAACGTACCTCATAGAGGTCATTGTAGCGGGTCTGGTGAATGCCTTCCATCCAGTCGTAGCTGCTGAGTTTGCAACAGCGGGGATTGTACTGGACTTTCAGTTCGCCGATGGGGCTGCGTTCCACGTCGCAGCCGCGCGAACAGTCGTATTGTCGTGTTCCTTTTTCCTTGAGGATGATATCTTCCATGATTCTACAGTGCTAATAGGAGGCGGTTGCTCAGGTCGCAGAAGGTCAGCTTCGGGTTGACGTTGCTGCCGACGGCGGACAGCGCACCGTCAAGGGCCGTGAAGGCCTTCTCGTAGAAGGTGGGCTTGATGCGGGTGGCGAAGCCCCGGACCGTTTCTTCTTCCTGCGGGGAAAGGTCGGCCAGGGTGTCGAGCCCGCGGGCAACCAAAAAGATCTTTCGGAGGTATTGTTCCATGTACAGGCACCACTCCCGCTGTTTCTCGCGACCCAGGTCGGCGAGCATTTCCCATTGGGGGAAGGTGTCGATGATGCGTTTCGAGAGGCCGGCTTCCAGCAGCGATTTGGCAATCTCGCGGTACTCGGCGTTGTCGGTGTCGCGACCGCCGGCCGTGCGGCTCCGCTCCTCCCGGGAGAGGGGCTTGAGGGCGATGGCCTGGCAGCGTGAGCGGATGGTGGGCAGCAGGCGCTCGGGCTGGTGTGTCACCAGCAGGAAGAGCGTCCCCTGCGGGGGCTCTTCCAGCAGCTTGAGGAGCTTGTTGGCCGCTTCGAGGTTCATCTTCTCGGGCAGATAGACGATCATCGTCTTCCACTGGCCTTCGGCAGCCCGCAGCGACAACTTCTCGAAAATGCGCCGGGCCTCGCCCGCACTGATCAGCCCGCTCTTGTTTTCGATGCCGATGGCGTCGTAGAGTTCCTGCTCGGTAAAATAGGGGTTGGTCAGGGCGAGTTCACGGAACGCCGGCAGGAAATAGTCCGACACGGGGCTCTTCTTCTCGCTCTCGCTCAGCTGGGCGCTGCTGCTGACCGGAAATGCGAAATGCAGGTCGGGGTGGATGAGCTTCTGGTACTTGTGACACGACGGGCAGACGCCGCAGGAGTCCGTTTCGCCAGGCTCGCGGCAGTTTACAAATTGTGCCAGCGCCAGGGCGAAGGCCAGCCCGCCCCCGCCGTTCTCCTCAACCAGTAACAGGGCGTGGCCCAAGCGGTTGGCGGCGACCATCCGCACCAACTGTTGCTTGAGCAGCTCATTCCCGATGATTTCCGAAAATCGCATAATCCCTCAAAGATACATATTTTCTCGGGAATGTTTCTTATCTTTACGGGAAAATAGACTGACGACAATGAAACGAATCTCCTGTATCCTGGCCGCTGCAAGCGCTATGCTGTTGCTGACGGCATGTCCCAACACCGATCCCACACCCGAACCTACTCCGCAGCCGAAACCTGACGTGACGGTCTCTCTCGGAACCACCGCCCGCATCGGCGCCGATCAGTTTGTCAGCGAAGCAGTCAGGCCGTACCTGGAGACAGCCAGCGACGGCAGCTACCAGATTGCCAGCACGGGGGATCCTTTCTCGGTCGAACTCGAAGTCCTGAAGGGTTACGACGGGACGCGCCCGTTCCGGCGTTATTGCAACTACCCCATCGGGTATGACTTCAATCTGGGCAGCAAGCCCGTCGCTCCGGCCGATGCCGGCGAAGTCATCGACCTGACGGGAATCATGCCCGCTACCATCAACCTGGGCAACCGTTCGAAGAGCACCACTGTCTATTTCTCGGGCCTTCCCGACGATCTTCTGGCTCTCGACGCCATCAACCTGACACCCGAATCGACCTTCGAGGTGATCCTGACCTTTACCAACCCCTTCTTCACCGAAGGCACCGTGACGCCCGAATTCTCGGTCGACATGCGACAGTTCTTCGGCAGCTCCGAGGCCGTTGACGGCGTGCTGCATTTCGACGCTCCGCTGACCCGCGAGAACGGTTACAAGGCCTCGAAGATCTTTCACCTGAGCGACGTGGCCTTCAACCCCGACAACTACAGTCCCCAGAACCACAATGTCAAGGTCGATGCCCGCATCGGCCTGAGCGGCACCGTGGCGTTCCAGGATGTGAAGACGACCCGCTCCCGCCTCAACGCCGCCCCTGCCGACATGAAGCTCAATGCGACGGTGGTCCTGCTCGAGCTGGCTGCCGAGAGTGTCACCGGCCAGTTCAACTACAAGACCAAGGCGGTCAGCGGCAGCCTGAAACTCCAGCCGGAGGTGGCGGCCCTGGGCATTGACTTCGGCAGCTCCGACGTCAAGCTGGGCGTGAAGACAGACCTGTCGTATCCCTTCGACGCGACCGTCGGGGTGCAGTCCAAGAAAAACCGGGTGACGGTGGGCAGCGTCTCCAATGTCATCGTTCCGCTTCCCGTGGCTGAGCCGGGTGCTTCGGTCAGTGACGATGTCGAACTCGATGAAACTGCCGACCTTTCGCCGCTCTTTGCCAAGTCGATCGACGAAATGGCATTCAACGTGTCGATGGTTGCGCGTGAAGGCGTCTCCGGCACAGTGGTGCTGGGCCAGACGAATACCGTTGAATTCAAGCCTGCGTTGTCGGTTCCCCTCTGTCTGGGCACCAGTTTCGACCAGACTTTCACCGAAACCCTCTCCGTGCCGCGCAATGTGGCGGAGGCCCTGGCTACGAAACCTCTGGCGCTGACCGCCGAGGTGGCCAACCAACTTCCGATGGACGTGGATGTATCGGTCGTCCTGACCGACGACACGGGCCGGGAGATCACCCGTCCGGTGAGCGGTGCCTGTGCTGCCGATAAACAGTCGTCCGTGAAAGCGACGGTCAATGCCGTGGGCTCGAGTGCCTCGTCCATCACCAAGGCCGCCGTCACGTTCCGTGTCCGCGGCATCAGTAACAGCCGCCCGATCAAACCTACCGACGGCCTTACCGCCCAGCTGAGCGTTGTAATTCCCGGAGAATAAGCATTCGCCGGGAATGACCAAATAGGTTTGCGGGAGCAAAATCGTTTGATTCTGCTCCCGCAACGGCTTTGTATAGCCCTGCAGGAGCAAATCGGCGGGGTTTTGCGCCAGAAGACCTTAATCGGCGGCTTTTCCGGCGTTATCGAGGATCATCTGGGCGGTTTCCAAATCTTCCTCGTTTACCATCAGCTGGATGCCGTGGCGGCCCATCTGGACGCCCGGATAGACGCTGTTGAGGTTCATGATGACGGCCTGGATACCTTCGGCTTCGAGACGACCCTTGGCGATTTCGGCTTCGTATTGATTGTAGAATTCTTCAACGACTTTCATGGCGGGATTATAAGGGTTTAAGCGTTTTCCTGTTCGCGACTCTCCTGACGGATGCGCTGGTTGAGGATGCTCACGATGCGGAGCAGGTCTTTGCGGTAGCCGTCGACCATCACGGGATTGTCGGCCGTCTGGAAAGTAACCCGGTCTTCATACATGCGGGTCAGGCGGGCGTAGGCGCTGCGCTTGACGTAGCTGACGGAGGTCTCATCCTTTTTTTCCTGGACATAGTCCAGCGACTCCATTACCTCGTCGACCATTTCGGCATAGTTTGTGAACGGCCCGTTGAGGTAAAGCGGCTTTTTCTGAAAGCTCAGGAAGGGATAGATGGCCGACACAGCCACGAAGAACAGCGCAATCTTGGGCAGGGATCCTTCCTTGAAAAGGTCGACGAAACTCAGGCCGGCAGCCTTTTGGCTGGAGAACAGGTAGATGATGCCCACCATGACGAAGAAGATGATGGCGAAATAGACCAGGTATTTGAGGGCGCGGATCAGATATCTCATAAGTATAAGATTGGTTATCTTTACAAAATTATATATTTTTGCACAAACAAACGAAAAAAGTACAGCGATGGAAGAACTTGATGAAGAGATGATCCAGTTTGAGAAGGATCACCCGGTCAAACAAAGTGGAGGCAGCGCCGCCAACAAGTCGTTGCGGACGGTCGCCATCGTCCTCGGTGCGGTCGCGGCCGCCCTGCTCGTCGTCCTCGGCGTGATGATGGTCAAGAAGAACGCCCTGGTAAAGGACCTCAACATCGACAAACAGAACCTGACCAACGAACTCATCGCCCTCCACGGCGACTACGAGGCGCTCAGCACCACCAATGCCGCCCTCAACGACTCGCTCAACGTCGAGAAAGTGAAAGTGGAGCAGCTGATCGAGCGTCTCCAGAAAACCGAAGCGACCAACCGCGCCAAGATCCGTCAGTACGAACAGGAACTCGGCACCCTTCGCTCCATTATGAAGGGATACATCAAACAGATAGACTCCCTCAACACCCTCAACATCTCCCTGCGGAACGAGGCCTCCGAAGCCCGCCGCGAAGCCCAGGAAAGCAAGCGGCAGTACGAAGACCTCCGCTCCACCACCGACGAGCTCTCGAAGAAAGCATCGGCCGGCGCCGTGGTCAAGGGACGCGGCTTTGCGCTGGTGGCCATCAACGAATCGAACAAGGTGACCGACCGCAGCAGCCGTGCCAGCAAGCTCCGCGCCTGCCTGAGCCTGATCGAGAACAGCATCGCCGAACGCGGCTGGCGTACGGTCTACATCCGGGTCAAAGGTCCGGACGGCGTGCTGATGACCGACAACACCGACAACCTGTTTACCTGCGGCACCGAGCAGATGATCTTCTCGGCCCAGCGTGAGGTGGACTACCAGGGCGAGGAAGTGGAGATCTGCATCTACTTCGCCGATTCCGCCGGCCTGCAGAAAGGCAAGTACACGGTAGAATTCTACACCAACGAAACCAAGCTCGGCACTGCGGAGACGATCTTGAAATAGCCCTATGCCGGGCCTCTACGTCCACTTCCCCTTCTGCGCGTCGAAGTGCATCTACTGCGATTTCTATGCGCGCGTTCGGAAAGACTGGAAACCCTACGTGGAAGCCCTGCTGCAGGAAATCCGCGACCGTGCAGATGAATTGAGCGTCCCCCCGACGACCTTGTATTTCGGCGGGGGGACGCCTTCTTTGCTGCCTCCTGCCTTGCTGCAGCAGGTGGCCGGGGCCTGCCGCACAGGCTTTGGCGTGCAGGACTTCGACGAGTTTACGGTGGAAGTCAATCCTGACGACGTGACGCCTGCCTTCGCCCAGGCGCTGCGGGAGATAGGCGTCAACCGGGTGAGCATCGGCGTGCAGAGTTTCGACGACGGGCAATTGCGCTGGATGCGGCGGCGGCACACGGCCGCGCAGGCTGAAATGGCCTGTGCGACGCTGCGCCGCGCTGGCTTCGACAACCTGTCGCTCGACCTGATCTTCGGTTTCACTGGGCTGGACGACGGAAGTTGGATGGCTTCGGTGGAGCGGGCGCTGGCCCTGCAGCCGGCACATATTTCCTGCTACCAGATGATGGGACGCTGGGCCGACAGTGATGAAGAGCGTTGCCGGCGGCAGTATCGTCTGCTGCAGCAGCGGCTGCTGGCGTCCGGTTTCCTCCAATACGAAATCTCGAATTACGCCCTGCCCGGATGCGAATCCCGGCATAACAGTGCCTATTGGTCGCGGGAACCCTATCTGGGCTTCGGCGCCGGCGCCCATTCCTTCGACGGCTGCCGCATCCGCAGCTGGAACACGCCCGACATCGACGCCTACATCGCATCCCGGCCCTTCGGCACGGAGACCCTCTCCGACCAGGAGGTCTACGAAGAAAAGCTCATGCTGGCCCTGCGCACGACGAAGGGCCTTTCCCTGTCGTCCCTCACACCGTGGGAACGCGCGCAGCTGGCACAAAAGGAACCGGTCCTGGAATACTTGTCCAAGACCGGTAATATCTTTAGGGACGCCTGTTCGCTCCGGATTCCCGCCGACGGACTTTTTGTCTCCGACGGCATCATCCGTGAGCTATTCCCCAGCTAGCAGCAGCCGTTGGCTTTGCAGTAGGCATAGATAGCCACGAAGGCGAAGCCCAGCATCAGCAGGGTCACGTAGATGCAGGTGATCCATTTCCAGCGTTTCAGCCAGATGTTGTTGTTCCAGCCCAAGGTCTGAAGTGCGCTCCAGAAACCGTGGGTGAGGTGGAACCACAGGGCGGCGAACCACACGAGGTACATCAGGGTCACCCACCAGCGGCCGAAGGTCAGGCTCATCAGCTCGTACGGGTCGCCTTCAGGACCGCCGATCCAGTTCTGCAACTGCATCTTGGCCCAGAAATCGGTAAGGTGAAGGGCGATGCCCAGCAGGACGATCAAACCCAGGACAAACATATTGCGGGCGGACCAGGAATCGGTTTTGGCCTTGTTGGGGACGGCATAGCGCTGGTCGCCGCGGGCCTTGATGTTGCCGATGGTCAGGATGAAGGCGTAGACGATGTGGACCACGAAGAAGGCGGCCAGGATCGGCACGACCACATTGACCCAGCCCATGGAGAGGATCTCGCAGATGGTGCCATAGACCACGCTGTCCGGATCGAACACATAGGTCAGGTTCATCACCATGTGGAAGGTGAGGAAGAGGATGAGGCAGAGACCGCTGATACTCATCAGCAGCTTCTTTCCGATGGATGACTTGAATATGCTTGCCATAGTTTGCGTTTATTATTTTTTCGGATTTATTGACGCATTAATTATGCAAAGATAATCCGAAACTTGATAAAATCATAATAAATGGCTATTTTTGTTTCATGAAATATCGCAGAATTCTCCTCAAACTCAGTGGCGAGGCGATCGGCGGCCCGGATGGCGTCGGCCTCGACGAAAATGTAATGGCTGCCTATGCCCGGCAGATTGCTGCCGTGGTCAACAGAGGGGCGCAAGTGGCCATCGTCATCGGTGGCGGCAATATCTTCCGCGGCCTGAGCGGTACCCAGCGCGGCTTCGACCGCGTTCGCGGCGACCAGATGGGCATGCTGGCCACCGTCATCAACAGCATCGGCCTGTCGCTCTCGCTGCGTAACGCCGGCCTGAAAGCCGAGGTCTTCACCTCCACCCCGATGCGCCCGATGGCCAAATACTACATGCGCGACGAAGTGAACGAATACCTGGAGCAGGGCGGCGTGGCGATTATCGCCGGCGGCACCGGCAATCCCTTCTTCACCACCGATTCGGCGGCAGCCCTTCGCGCTTGTGAGCTCCGTTGCGATGCGCTGCTCAAGGGGACGAAGGTCGACGGTGTCTATACTGCCGATCCGGTAAAGCATCCCGACGCCAAACGCTATGATACGCTGACTTTCGACAAGGCCATCGCCGACAATCTCCGCGTGATGGACCAGACGGCCTTCACGCTCTGCAAGGAGAACGACATGCCGATCATCGTGTTCAACATGAACGATGATGGCATGCTTGGCAAGGTTGTTGAAGGTAGCGGCACCTGCACCGTTTTGAGCAACAAATAAAAAAACAACGATATGATCGACAAAGCAAAAGCCG
Organism: uncultured Bacteroidia bacterium; assembly: GCA_902784965.1. Taxonomy (GTDB): domain Bacteria; phylum Bacteroidota; class Bacteroidia; order Bacteroidales; family UBA932; genus Cacconaster. The sequence continues at coordinate 58,066 of CACZWU010000001.1, forward strand.
TGGTGGACGCTGTGAAGGAAAAAATGCAGAGCGCCGTCACCTATTTGGACGAAGACCTCAAAACCTACCGGGCCGGCAAAGCCAACCCGGCGGTCTTCAATAGTGTCGTGGTCAACTATTATGGCACGATGACCCCCATCCCGCAGGTGGCCAGCATCAGCACGCCCGACGCCAAGACGATGCTCATCCAGCCGTGGGACCGCAACCTGATCCACCCCGTGGAGAAGGCCATTATGGACGCCAACCTCGGATTTACGCCTCAGAACAACGGCGAAGTGATCCGCATCAACATTCCCGCCCTCACCGAGGAGCGCCGCAAGGAACTCGTGAAGAAAGCCCGCACCGCCGGAGAGAACGCCAAGGTCGGCGTACGCAACGCCCGTCGCGACGCCATCGATGCGCTGAAGAAACTCCAGAAGGAGGGCCTTCCGGAAGACACGGAAAAAGACTTTGAAGACGAAGTCCAGAAACTCACCGACAACTTCATCAAGAAGATCGACGAAATCCTCTCCGCCAAGGAAAAAGAAGTAATGACGGTCTAGACGGGTCAAATAAACGCCATTGCGGGAGCAGAATCAAACGATTTTGCTCCCGCAAACCTTTACCAGCGTTCGTAGTGAATGCGTTCGGGCTTCCACTTGTTTTTTGGCTGCTCGTCGTTGGCGGGCCAGCCGACGGCGACAGCGCAGTAAGGAAGGACCGTAGCGGGAAGGCCCAGCTCGCGCTTCATCGATGCATACCGCTCGCTGTACGGATAGGCTGCCGTCCAGACGGAGCCCAAGCCCAGTGATTCGGCTGCCAGCAGGAAGTTTTCGGTGCAGGCGCCCAGGTCATCGCGCCACGTCCCGTTCGGCCGGGTGACAGGTGCACCGTCCGGATTGTCACGCGGCGGGCGCGTTACCGTCGTATCTGCGCAGAACACGACTACGGCTGCCGCCGAGTTGAAGATGCGCATGTTGAAATTGTTCTCGAAGACTTTTTCGTATTTCGATTTGTCGGTCAGCACGACAAAGTGCCAGGGCTGGATATTCGAGCCGGTCGGCGCGGCCATCGCCGCCTTGAGCATCGTCTCCATATATGCTGCCGGAATCGGCTCGTCCGTGAAGGCACGCACACTCTTGCGGCTCATGATCGTTTGGATGGTCTCGTTGTCGACGCCGGACAACGGCTTGTCCGCTTCCTGCTTGCCGTTTCCACAACCAGAAAGCATCACCGCGATTCCTGCGGTCAGTATGACCGCGCATAATAAAAGGTTCTGTCTCATAGGATTATCGTTTATTTCGGAGTAAAAATACAAAAAAAGAAGGAACGATGCGCATCACGCCAGCTGCCGGGCGACTTCGCAGAGTTCGTCGTAGAAGGCCTGGCCGTAGGCGGCGATGAGGGGCTCGCGGAGGAATACGTAGACGGGGACTTTTTCGCGGGCGCCCTTCTCGAAGGCGCACTTACAGATGTCCCAGCGGTGGAGGTTGAGGGCCGTGAGGCCGTTGCGGAGCACCGAGGCCCGGATGGGGTAGAGGCGGCAGGAGATGGGCTTGACGAAGCTGCAGCGGCCTGCGCAGTGGGCCCGCTCGATGGCGCAGAAACAGCCCGCCTCTTCAAAACAGGTATAAGCGCATTCCTCACTGCCATGCAGCAGGGGTGTCACCAGGTCGCCATCGGCATCCACTTCAAAGAAGCCGGTCTCCTGAATCTTTTCGCGACCGGCGGAACTCATCCATCCCTCGAATTCGGGGTAGTGCCGCTCCAGCAGTTCCGTCTCGCTTTCCTGTAGCGGTGCTCCGCTGTCGCCGATGATGCAGCAGGCCCCGCGGCAAACCGCATAATCGCAGCAGAAGTGCTCCGTAAGCACTTCTGACGAGACCAGGATATCCCCGATCTGGAGGATGGAAGGCACGTTCATGAGAAAAAGTTTTGCAAATTTACGCAATAGTTGATAATTTTGGCCGCATTTATGCATAGACCCATAAACCGTAACACAAAACAAAAAACCATAAACGATGAAAAAGATTTTCGTAACCCTCATGGTCGCCCTCTGTTCGTTGGGCATCGCAGCAGCCCAGGATCTGGAGAAAGCCACTGAAATCTACAACAACGCCGCTGCCGCTATCGACAACAACAAAGCCGAGGCTATCACCCTTTTTGAACAGGCTCTGGAAATGGCCGGAAAGCTTGGTGACGAAGGAGCCGAAATCGCCAACCAGTGCAAGAGCATCATTCCCAAACTTTATATCTCTGTCGGCAAGGAGCTCGTCAATGAGAAGAACCTCGACGGAGCCGTAGAACAGTTCAAGAAGGCTATTGAAAAAGGTGAAGCCTTTGGTGACACCGAAGTGGCAGAAGAAGCCAGGACGCTGATTCCGCAGATTCTGATGGCCGATGCCAACCAGGCCCTCAACGCCAAAGACTATGAAGCCGCCGTTGCCGGCTACCAGAAAGTGATCGATGCCGATCCGACCAACGGTCAGGCACATCTGCGCAAGGGTCAGGCCCTCGCCGCTCAGGGCAAGGCCGACGATGCCATCAAGGCCTTCGAACTTGCTTCCGAGAACGGACAGGAAGAAGCTGCTGCCAAACAGCTTTCCAACCTCTATGTGAAGAAAGCCGTGGCTTGCCAGAAAGCCAAGGATATGAAGGGTGCCCTCGAGAACGCACAGAAATCGACCCAGTATGTCGACAACGCCAACGCCGAGAAGATCATCGGCATCAGCGCTCTCTCGCTCAAGCAGAACAAAGTGGCCGCCGACGGTTTCAAAGCTTATCTGTCGATGAGCCCCAACGCATCTGACAAGGCCCAGATCACCTATCAGCTCGGTACCGCCCTCGTGGGTGCCGGTGAGAATGCAGAGGCCTGCGGTTATTTCAAGCAGATTGCCCAGGATCCCAAGTGGGGTGAGGCAGCCCGCTATCAGATCACGACCCTCAAGTGCAACTAAAGAAACTTGAACTTCTCGCACCCGCGAGAAACGCGGATATCGGCATCGCAGCCATCGACTGTGGTGCCGATGCCGTTTATATGGCGGGGCCTGCCTTCGGCGCCCGTGCGGCGGCGGGCAACCCGGTCGACGAAGTCGCCCGGCTGTGCCGCTACGCGCACCTCTACGGCGCCAAGGTCCACGCCACGGTCAATACGCTGCTGGAAGACGCCGAGTTCGCGAAGGCCCGGAAGCTGATGCAGGAACTCTATGAGGCGGGTGTCGACGTGTTCATCGTCCAGGACCTCCGGTTGCTCGAAGGGCCGCTGCCGCCCGTGGAGCTGCACGCCTCCACGCAGACGGCCATCCGTACGCCCGAGCGCGCACGGGAACTTGAAGCCCTGGGCTTTCGGCGCCTGGTGCTGGAGCGGCAATTGACGCTCGAACAGATCCGCGCCATCCGTGCTGCCGTGTCGTGCGAGTTGGAGTTCTTCATCCACGGGGCCATCTGTGTGGGATACAGCGGGCAGTGCTATCTCAGCCAGCAGCTTACCGGCCGCAGCGCCAACCGCGGCGTCTGTGCACAAGCCTGCCGTTCGCGCTACGATCTGGTCGACGCATCCGGAAAAGTACTGGTCCGCGACCAGCCGCTGCTTTCGCCCCGTGACTTGCGGCTCGACGGGCTGCTTCCCGAACTGGTGGGGGCCGGTATCAGCTCTTTCAAGATCGAGGGGCGTCTCAAGAATGCCTCGTATGTCAAAAACGTGGTGCGGCATTACCGTGGGGTGATCGACGAGTTCATCGCTTCGTATCCGGGGTATGCGGCGGCGTCGGCCGGACGTCTGGAGGGCGGTTTTACGCCCGATCCCGACCGGACGTTCACCCGGGGCTGGACTCCGGCGTTCGTGGATGCCGGACCGGACGGGCAGCCGCGGGCGAAGATGCGCAGCGAAGATGCTGCCAAGGCGATGGGTGAACCCCTCGGCGAGATTGTTGCGGTGCGGGGGCGTGTCGTGGAGATTTCGGGTGCTAAGCCCCTGGCCAATGGCGACGGACTGTCGTTCGTGGGGGAGGAGGGCGCGGTTACCGGCGCGCGGGTCGAGTTGGCGGAAGGTCGGCGGGTGATCCTGCGCGAAACGACCGGGTTGCTTCCTGGAATGCGTGTCTTCCGTAATCTGGACATCCGTTTCGAACGGGAACTGGAGAAAAATATGCCCCGTCGGGTGCTCGACGTGGCCCTTGACTGGCATTCGCAGGAGGGCCGGACCGTGGTGACGGCTTCGTCACAGGACATTTCCGTGGAACAGCGTTTCACTGATGAGGCACCGTTGGCCGAGAAGCCCGACCTGGCGCTGGAAGGCCTGCGCAGGCAGCTGGGCAAACGCACGGGACCCTTTGCGTTTTCGGTTCGGAATGTGGTGGCCGATCCGGTCCGTTTCTATCCGGCCGCCTTCCTCAACCAGATCCGCCGCGACCTGGCCGCCGCCCTGCAGGAGCGCCTGGAAAACCGTCCACGCTCGTCGGTCTTTCTGTCCCAGGCGGTACAGAAAGAGCGCAGCGGGGCGGGCGCGCTCAACCGCTCGATGCTCGGCATCCCGGGCGAGCTGCTCCGCAGCCGCTATTGCATCCGCCGGGAACTCGGGCTTTGCCCGAGATGCCGGGTCAAGCCCGGCATGACGGAGGCCGTCACCCCGGGCGCCGACCCGGGGTCTGAACCCTGGTATCTGGTCAACCAGAAAAACCGTCTCCGCCTGCACTTCGACTGTGCGCATTGCGAAATGGTCGTCCTCTCACCTGACTGTTAATCAGGGGGTCGTGTGTTCTAGAAGTAATACGTGAATCGAACTCCCAGGTCTCCCTGGTAGTGTTTGTAGAAGATGCGGACGTCGAAATGCCTGCCGGCCAGGCCGGTCTGGATGATGGTGCAGCCCCAGTAGGTCCCGATGAAATCGAATTCATAGCCACCGCCGAGATAGGCGGACAGTTTGGGCCCCCGGTACAGATTCACGTTCACGGTAAGGGGAACCTGGAATCCGGACAGGCGCCGGCCATAGATATACCGGACGCCTCCCACGAAATTGACCCACTGGTCGTACCGGCCTACCCGGCCCAGCACGCCCAGGCCGACGCTGGGCGCAATCTTGTCGCCCAAAGGAAGAAAAAAGTCCATGCTGGCATCGACACCTACACGGAAGATCCTGTCGTTTTGCCCTTTAAGGGAGAAAGGTATCAGAATAGCCGCCGTCAGCAGCAAGATATGCAGATTCTTCATACTACAAAGATAAAAAGACTTTTGCCGTTTCGCGTTTTTTGGGGTATCTTTGTTAATTTGACACGTGAAAAACAACCTATAGATACTTCTATTATGAAAAGATTCATCGTCAAGTTTATGGCGCTTGCGCTGGTGGCCTTCCTGTCATGCGGCGTCCAGGCCCAGGCCCAGGGTTTCCTAAACGGGCTCAAGCAGACAGCCAAGAAAGCCGTCAATTCCAATGACAATTCAAAGAAGAATGCCCCGGCCAACAATCCCGGATCGACCGACACGTCGGAGCCGGCCGTTGCTGCCGCAGGCAAAACCTTTTACGTCAGCCAGACCACCGGTTCGGCCCGCGCCGACGGACTGACGCCCGGCACGGCGATGAAAGACCTGCAGAAAGCCATCGACACCGCAGAAGACAATGACATCATCTATGTGGCCGAAGGCAACTACCTGGGCAACATGGACCGCGGCTATGTCCAGTGCGGCCAGTTCGGCAATGCCACGCACGACCTGGGCAAGTTCATCAGCATCTACGGCGGCTGGTCTACCGACTTCAGCGAGCGTGACATCATCAAGCATGTGACCAAGATTCAGCCGGTCGACCAGAAATTCATCGCTCCGCTATTCAACTTCAACGCCCGCCGTCCGTACGGGTACAACGGTCCGGTCGGCAATGTCGTGATCGACGGCCTGGTGTTCGATTTGGGAGAGAACAACCTTTATTGCAAGGCCAACGTGGACCTGGAAATCACCGGAACTCCCAACGAAGGTGTGCTGACCGGTCGTTTCGTCGAACCCGATGCCGCCCCGAAATGCCCGCTGGAGGGCTATGCCAACGGCGATGAATACGCCCTGCACATGGATGTGGAAGGAAACGTCCGCGTGTCCAACTGCATCTTCGTGAACTGCCGCGACTATGGCATCGCTGCCATGATGGGCAAGGGCCACATGGAGATCTGCAACAACATCTTCATTGCCTGCCGCTACGCGGCCTGCCAGGTCCGTGGCAGCGTCCGAGATGCCGACGTCGACAAGGTCTCCCTGGAGTTCCACCACAATACGGTTCTCTTCACATGGACCCGCACCAAGGGCTTCGAGGATATGGGCCAGGGGTTCCGCTTCATGAACGGCATCCGTATCATCGACGTCCACAACAACATTTTCGGCTGCAACAGCAACTGCGGTGTCGAGCGCGTGTATTATGAGTCCAGCAAGGATCTGGAGGCCGCCAAGATCAGCAACCTGTACGACAATTATTTCTTCGCCAACCGGCGTGACCTCGAAATCGCCGCTCCCGGCGCCGCGACCATTTCCGTTCCGGCCGCCCGCATCGAAGAGGCCGAGCAGATCGGACCGAAATACGAAGGGAACAAGGAACTGCCGGAAGGCAACGATGCCTTCATCCAGGCCATCGACCAGCCGTACCTGGAAGGTTTCATGACCTTGAAGATCATCTCTTCCCAGACGTACAACGCGAACTCCGCCGCCAACCAGGTCAACCGCATGTTCGGCCTGAACCAGCAGGGTACGGAAATCGTCCGCCCGAGCATGTACTGCAACAAGTATCCTTGGGAAAAAGCGAAAGACCTCTTCGGCAAGGTGCCCGGCTACGGCGCACAAATGCCCGAATAGGTTATCAGTGCTCGGCCATCAGCGCGACAGATGCTGCGCGAAGGGATTCGGCATAACGGACGACCGCATCAGCTTCGGCGATGCGGTCTCCTTTTATGTTTTCGGAGATCAACCCGTCTTCGCCGAAGTAGTAACGCGTCTCGTCCTTGGTCTCATGCTCGTAGCTGTCGCCCTGCAGGAAGGCGAAGACCAGGCGGCCTGACTTCATGTCGAAAAGATACTCTTCATAGAACTGCCGTACCGACGCATTGAACTTGCGCGTGATAAAGAAAGGGCGGAAGATTGGATACCAGTCTTCATCCCTGTCCGCATTGTTGAAATAGGTCGTGATGGTCTCTTTCCGGATTCCGACGGCGGGCATGTTGCATTGCGAGGTGGAGACCATCCTGCAGAGCATGTGCTCTTCCAGGTCCATGTCGGCGATCGCCTGATGGGCATCGGCATACATCTTTCTAACTTCCTGCACCGTCTTGGGAAGGCTTTGTGCGGATGATGCCAGGGGAAGGACCATGACAGAAAGCAGCAGAACAAACAGTTTTTTCATCGTATCTATTCTTAGTTTAAGATTTCATTATTCCCAACAATCGAGATCCAGTTCCGGCATCGAACTGCGGTGGAAGACGGGATTCCGGCCCGCCTTCTTTTGGGCGCAGTAGTCGTTGAGCAAACGGAAAGCGTATTTGCTGAGCCGGACGATCGCATAGAGGTTGCAGGCTGTCAGCAGCGCCATGCAGAGGTCGCCGATACTCCACACGAGATCGAGGCTGGCCAGGGCGCCGAAGATGACCATCACACCGCCAGACAAGAACCGATAGAGCGACATCACCCATTTTTTGCGCGTCAGGAAATGGATGTTGGCCTCTCCGTAATAATAATTGCCGATGATGCTCGAATAGGCAAACAGCAGAATGGCCACCGCGATGAAAACCGTGCCGAAGTGGCCGATCTCCGCTTCCAGCGCCGACTGGGTCAGGGCGATGCCACCCGGACCACCCTGGATATCCACGCCGCTGAACAGGATGATAAAAGCCGTGCAGCTGCACACCACCAGCGTATCGGTAAATACTCCCAGTGCCTGGATAAGGCCCTGCTTCACGGGATGGCTCGTGCTGGCGGTTGCCGCTACGTTCGGCGCGGAGCCTTCGCCGGCCTCATTCGAGAAGAGGCCACGTTTGATGCCGTTCATCAGGGTGGCGGCGATGCCGCCGCCCGCGATGGGCCGGATGCCGAAGGCATCCTGGAAGATAAGGGTGAAGACCTGCGGAATCAGGTCGAGATGCCTGAAGATGACAAATAGTGCCAGCAACAGATAGCCAAGGGCCATCAAAGGGACGAGAATGCTGCTGACTCTGGCGATCCGGTGGATGCCGCCGAAGATGACCACCAGCGAAATGCCCGCCAGCACAATGCCGACGATAATCGGATCGAATCCAAAGGCCACGTTCATGGCGCTGCAGATGGTGTTGCTCTGGATGGAGTTGTAAGAAAGGCCGAAGGTTACGGAAATCAGGACGGCAAACAGCGCGGCGAGCCAGGGCTGCTTCAGGCCTTTGAGAATATAGAAGGCAGGACCGCCGATGAATGAATCCTTGTGCCGCTTCTTGAAAAGTTGGGCAAGCGTCGATTCGATGAAAGCCGAGGCCGAACCCAGCAGGGCGATGATCCACATCCAGAACACTGCGCCGGGACCGCCGATGGCGATGGCGGTCGCCACGCCGGCCAGGTTGCCCGTTCCTACACGTGTGGCTACGGAAACGGCGAAGGCCTGGAACGAAGAGACATGTTTTTTGCCGTCGTGCTTGTTGGTCGATTCGCCGAGCAGGCGGAACATTTCCCCGATCATCCGGAATTGCACGCCCCGCGAGCGGAGGGTGAAATACAGGGAACAACCGATGAGTACGGCAATCAGGACGTAGGTCCATAGAAAGTCGTTGGAAGCCGTTACCACACGGTTCAGCCAGCCGTCTGCAGCAAAGATATCGGACATCGTTTTCAAAGAATGCGTAAAAATACAAAAAATGCAAAGAAAGAATGCCTATAATCGTTGTGTAACGGTATCGGCGGAGTATTACAGGGCAAACTGCCCGGAAACCGACATCTGCAGAAAAGTTTAAAAAAAGCATCCGCCATTTCGACGGATGCTTTTTCGTGCTCCTCAAGTAGGACTTGAACCTACGACCCCCTGATTAACAGTCAGGTGCTCTGACCAACTGAGCTATTGAGGAAGGTTGTTCCCGTGTTGGGACTGCAAATGTAGAACTTTTTCACGGGAACGCAAAATTTTTCTTTAAAATTTTCGCTTGAAGGCGTCCCAGTCGTAGTAGGGCCATTGGTCGGTATCCATGGGCAGACGCGCTTCATGGCCGTTGAGGAGCACTTTGAACAGCACCTTCGGTGACTTCTTCGAACGGTAGAACACGAAGTGCAGGTTGGCGCCCATTGGAACGTCCTGCAGGCGGCACCATACCGGGATGTCGTCGCCGCATTCCACATCGTGGTCGTAGCCGTTCACGCCCAGGCACATCAGCAGCGGCAGGAAGGTGTAGTCGTGGCCGAAACGCAGGTCGGCGCCGATCTGGCCGGCGGCAATGCGGGCATCGGCCTTCTCGATGATGTCTTTCACGATGGGCATGTACCCCAGGTGGGTGGGCCAGGCGTAGGCGTAGAACTGGAACCCGTCGATCTTCCAGAGGTCGATGCGTTCGTCGTGCGTGAAGATGTCGTTGAAATCAAGGTCGGTATCGAGACTGTTCATGCCTGCCGCAAAGAAATACAGGTAGGAGACCAGGCTCCACTGGTCTTTCGCTTCCACGGTGGCCGAAGGATCGTTGAACAACCGCGCCAGGATGGCCTTGTAGTCGATGGTCCGTTCGATGTATTCCTCCCAGGTTTCCGAGAAGCGGAGCGGCGTCATCGGCACCTCCTTCACGCGGAAGGGATTGTGGCTGTCGAGCGGCAGGATGGCCGGCAGGAAACTGTAGCCGAAATTTTCGAAGATGTCGAGCTTGGGATTCATCCCCTTGAGGCCCAGGCAGAACGACGACATGGTCATCACGCAGCGGGTGGAAGTGGAGACCCAGGCGCGCACGGCGGCATCCCCCTTGAATACTTCGGGGAAATTCTTGTACATTCGCTCGGCGAGGAGTTGCTGTTGTTCCCAGCCCTTGCGCGAAAGGTCGCCCACGCGGTAGCGGACATCGGGATACAGGGAGTCGAAGCGCCGTTTGTAGTCCTGGCCGAGGGTGGTGAGGTTGCCCTGGTCAGCAGCCGTGCTCAGGACCGTGCGAAGCCGCTCATACATGTCGCTCTGCCAGGCATAACGGGCACCGTGACGGCCGTAATGGCTGATATAGAAGGCTTTGTATCCCTTGGGGGCCGGAGAGAGTGCGACGGGCCCGGTGGGGCAGAGGTAATCGGTTCCTGCCAGGAATTCCGGATGGGCTTCCAGTTGCATGAGATAGTCGGGCTGCTGGGCGCCGGCCAGGAATGTGCCGGCCAGGAAAATCAGCCCTGTGAGGAGGATGCGTTTGAACATAGTTTATCGGATGGTTTGGTTTTTTTCTCTCCACTGGATGGGTGAGCAGCCATACAGCTGCTTGAAGCGGCGGGAGATGCTCTTGGTATCGTTTTCTCCCATCGCGTAGGCGATTTCAGTGAGCTGCTCGTCGGTGTCGAGCAACTTCTGTGCGAATTGCTTCAGTTTGACGTCAGTGATATATTGATAGATGGTCTGTCCCGTGACTTTCTTGAAGCGGCGCTCCAGCAGCCGGCGCGAGAGGGCCACTTCGTCGGTCACGTCTTCGACAGAGATTTTCTTCGTCACGTTGCTGTGGATGAACTGGATGGCCTTCTGGATCTGGTCGTCGTCGGTTGCGTAGGCGGCTGTGGACATCCGGCCGATAATCTTGAGGGGCTTGAGCACCACGTCTTCCAGCTGAGCCTCGGGATGGAGGACCCGCCGTTCGATGAGGGCTGCCGTCTGGTAGCCGCCTTCTTCGATGTTGATCTGGATGCTGGACAGCGGGGTGCTGCCGAGGCTGCACAGCAGTTCATCGTTGTCGACGCCCAGGATGGAGACTTCGGAGGGGATCCGGATGCCGGCGGCGTGGCAGGCCTCGACCAGGTTGTTGCCCTGGTTGTCGTCGCAGGCCATGATGCCGATGGGTTTGGGGATGTCCCGCAGCCAGTCGGTGAGCTTGTCCTGTTCGTAGAACCAGAGATTGTCAATGTCTTGTAGATTATAAGTATAAAAGGCGTTGCCCAATCCGGCCGCCTCCACTTCCTGCCGGAAGCCGTCGCAGCGTTCGTCCGACCAGCAGACGTTGCGGAAGCCGAAGAAGCCGAAATGGCGGAACCCCCGGTCAAGATAGAAACGGGCGGCCATCCGGCCGGTTCCGAGGTAGTCTGCCGTGATGTTGGGGATATTGTTGAAACGATGCTTGAAGTCCTGGGCCACCGCAACGATGCCGTGGACGGCAAACAGGCCCACGTCGTCGGTTTCTTCGAACTGGCCGATCACAGCGTCGGCGCCCCAGCTCTTGGCCCAGCGCACGACACCCGGGATGCCGATCAACTTCTTGTAGGCGGGCGGCATGCGGCAGATGCTCCACTGTTCCTTCCGGCGGGAATACTGGACGATGCCTTTCAGCAGTTTGCTGGGGAAGGCTTCGGTGAAGTCGGAAATGATCAGGAGTCGGAGCACGGCGACGGACTTTGGGTGTTTGTGTAAACACAAAGATGTAATATTTATTTGGAATAAGGAAAAATATCCGCAAATTGTACCCTGAAATACGCAATTTTTACCAAATCCTTTCATTTTTCTACCTAAATTTGTAAAAAATTGAACAAATGACACTCGGTATCGACATAGGCGGCACCAATGTAAGCCTGGGACTCGTACAGGATGGAGCCATCCAGAACGCTTTCTCTGCCCCCTCTTTTCCGCCGGAGGCGAGCCTGGAGCAGACCCTCGAAGCACTTTCCGCACACATCAGCCGGATCATCACTCCCCAGACCCGCAAGATCGGCATCGGCGTCCCTTCCGTCGTGGATCTCAAGGAAGGCATCGTCTACGACACGCAGAACATCCCGTCGTGGAAGGAAGTGCCGCTCAAGGCATTCCTGGAAGAACGCTTCCAGATTCCCGTGGCGGTCAACAACGACGCCAATTGCTATGCACTGGGCGTCTATGCGCAGTATCCCGAAACCGACCGGCCGGAATTGCTGGTGACTATCACCTTGGGCACCGGCGTCGGAATGGGCATCGTGGAGGAGGGCCGTCTGTTTTGTGGCGCCAATTGCGGCGCAGGTGAAATCGGGACGCTTCCGTACCGGGATTCCATGCTGGAAGATTATTGCGGCCGGCACTTCTTCGATGCGGCGGGACGGGACAGCAAGGAGGCTTCTGCTGCCGCCCGGGCCGGTGACCCGGCCGCCCTGGCTTTCTTCGACGAACTGGGCCGGAACCTGGGCGTCCTGATGAGCACGGTGTTGTTTGCCTACGACCCGAGCCATGTTGCCTTAGGCGGCGGCATCGCACACAACTATCCTTTGTTCCGCCCGGCGATGGAACGCTATCTCCAGGAACACTTCCCGTACCGGAAGGTGCTGGAGCGGCTCAAAGTGAATATTTTTACCGACCATAACATTCCGGTCATCGGAGCAGCTCTCCTATAATAATTATGAAACAGATCTGGATCATTCTCATCGCGGCGGCCCTGGGCGCCTGCACGCAACAAGCACAATTGGACAACGGAAGCGTCCTGGCCCTGAGCGAAGGGTGGCAACTGAGCCATACGGGCGGTCCCGAAAAGGTGGCGGCCGTCGTGCCGTCGACCGTGGCCGGTTCGCTCTATGCCTCCGGCTTCTATGGCGACGACCTGATGGTCGGCCGCAACTACGCTAAGGCCGACAAGTCTATCTTCGACGACGAATGGGTCTACCGGACCGAATTTCTGGCAAAACCGGCACAGGGACAGCACTGTGAGCTGGCCTTTGAGGGATTGGGCTACCGTGCGGATATCTTTCTCAACGGTACGCAGATCGCGTCGTCCGACACGACCTTCGGCGTGTTCCGCCGTCATGTCTACGACGTCGCTTCCCTGCTGAAAGGGCGCAACCAGCTGGAAGTCCGGCTCCGTCGGGCCCAGCCGGGCGACCTGAACCTGGGTTTTGTGGACTGGAACCCCCGCCCGCTCGACGAGAGCATGGGTCTGGTCCGTCCCGTATCCCTGCACACGACGGGCGCCGTTTCGATCGAGGATGTTTTCGTGATTCCCCACCTGGACGTCCCGAACTGTGAACAGGCCGACCTGGAAGTCCGCATCAAGCTGCGCAACCAGGAAGACCATCCAGTGGAAGCGCTTCTGGACCTGGACCTGCAGGATGTCGGCGCCTTCCAGTCGCAGGCCGTCCTGCCGGCGGCTTCCTGCACGACCTTCGTGCTGACGCCCGCCGAGGCTTCGCAGCTGCACCTTGTACGTCCCCGCGTCTGGTGGACCTGGGAGCAGGGCAATCCCGAACTGTACGGCCTGACGGTCGCCGTGAAAGCGGACAATGCGGTCTCCGACACCCGCGCGGTCAGCTTCGGCGTTCGGAAGATCGAGAGCCGGCTCACCGGCAAGAATTACCGTCAGTTCACGCTCAACGGCCGGGATATCCTCATCAAGGGCGCCGGCTGGAGCGACGACATCTTCCTGCTTGACACGCCGGAATCCCTGGAGCGGCAGGTGAAGTATGTCAAGGACATGAACCTGAATTGTATCCGCTTCGAGAACATTTGGGGGAAGGATGACACCATCTACGACCTGTGCGACCGCGAAGGCCTGCTGGCCCTCGTGGGCTGGAGCTGCCAGTGGGAGTGGGAAGACTATTGCGGCCTGCCCGAGACCCACGGCTATGGCTGCATCAACGACCCGGCCTCCGAAGATCTGGCCGTCGATTATTTCCGCGACCAGGTGATCCGCCTGCACAACCACCCTTCCGTTTTCGCCTGGATGACCGGCAGCGACCGCATCCCGAATCCGGGCCTGGAAGAGCGCTATTTGGATATCTATCAGCAGGAAGACTACCGGCCGTACGTCAATTCGGCGAAGAATCTGTATAGCACGGTCAGCGGCTGGTCGGGTACGAAAATGGAAGGTCCCTACGACTACGTGGCGCCGGACTACTGGTATTTCGATACGGAACATGGCGGCGCCTTCGGCTTCAACACCGAAACGGGCATTGGTGCCAACCTTCCGCAGATGGAATCGTTGCGGAGGATGATCCCCGCCGACAAGCTCTGGCCGCTGTCGGACGACTGGAACTATCACTGCACGGCTTCTTCGTCGGTGATGAACACAGTCGATTATCTGAAGGAGACCCTTTCGGCCCAGTATGGTGAGCCGGAGGACCTGGAAGATTTCGTCCGGAAGGCACACGCACTCGACTACGCCGGTACCCGCGGCATGTTCGAAGCGTTCCGCGCCCGGATGCCCGAATCGACCGGCATCGTGCAGTGGATGCTCAATTCCGCCTGGCCTTCCATCTTCTGGCAGCTGTACGACTGGTACGGCGTGCCGACGGCCGCCTATTACGGCACGAAAAAGGCCTGTGAACCCGCGCAGTTGATCTTTAACTACAAGGACCGGAAGGCCTATCTGGCAAACGAATGCATGAAATGCGGCGGCATGACGGCCTACGTGATGGTGTTCGATGCGGATTCGAAGGTCATCGGTCAGGAATGCAAGAGCGTCGTGGCCCGCTACCACACGGTTGTGCCGGTGTTCGACCTGCGCAAGTACGACGGGAAACCGCATTTCATTGCCCTGATGCTTCAGGGTGCCGACGGCAAGGTAGTGGCCAAAAACTTCTACTGCATCGGCGCCAGCGACAACGTCTACGAGTTCGACAAGTCGACCTGGTATCATACGCCGGTCCGCAAGTGGACGGACCTGCGCTTTGCTTTTGCCCATAAGGATGCCGACATTGAGATGACGGTCGAGCCGGTGGAAGAAGGGTATGCCGTGACCCTCGTGAACCACTCGGACTTCATCGTTCCGCAAATCATCCTGAAGGCCCTGGACAAGGACGGAAATCTCGCCGTCCCGGTGTACTGGAGCGACAACTTCTGTCCCATCCTCCCGGGCGAAACCGAAGTCTTTCTGTGCCGGACGGAACAGAAAGACCTGGATATCGTCCTGAACCAATGAAAAAATATATTTGTAGTTTGAAATAATTTACTACCTTTGCAGTCCCTAACGGTTCGCCCGGATGGCGGAATCGGTAGACGCGCTAGTTTCAGGGACTAGTAAACGCAAGTTTGTGCAGGTTCGAGTCCTGTTCCGGGCACATAAAAAACCAGCTGCAAGGCTGGTTTTTTAGTGCCCGAGGGGCACTGTTTCTACTGGTGGCACAGCCCCCAGACCCCTCGGCCTTTGGCCGGTCAACCAGCTGCAAGGCTTGTTTTTTTAGTGCCCGAAGGGCACTTTTTTTCGTTTTAGCCATAAATTGTCTACATTTGTAGGTTATAATCGATTACGGGCCTCCGGATTATCATTATGGAAATCAATCTTTTCTCCCAATGCATCAAGGAACTCATCGTTGAAAACGACCGGGTGGACGTGCCGTATCTGGGTACCTTCTCGGCCGAGATGATGCCGGCTACCTATTCCGACCGCCAGACGACCATCGATCCGCCGTACCGGAAGATGTCGTTCCACAAACAGCCCGTGTCGCTCGAGGAGGGCCGCCTGCTGCTCAACAAGGTGTGTGAGCTGGCCGGTGTGTCGATGGAGCAGGCCGGGGTGGAATTGGGCTGGTGCCTGAGCCGGTTGAGTTCGGAACTGGAGGGGAGGAAGATCTGCAAGCTGCCGGGGCTCGGCGTGATGCGCGCCAATGCGCGGAACGAATATTATTTCGTGCCCGACGACAAACTTGACATCTGGCCCGACGGCATCGGCTTCGAGCCTGTCTCGATGAAGCTCTCCGAGAAAGTGGAGGCTGCGGGTTCCGATTCGGGAGCTGATGCTTCTGAGCGATTCGGGGTTTCGCACGCTCAACGGGGCTCACTTAGCGAAACACCCGAATCTTCTACAGGCCAACCCACGACAGCTCCCGAATCGGAGCCCATGCCCGAAGTGAAGCCCGAAGTCAAGCCCGAAGTCAAGCCCGAAGTGAAGCCCGAAGTGAAGCCCGAAGTGAAGCCGAAGTTGGCGGAGTTTGAACGGGTGATGGAACCTGAACCCGAGCCGGTGTTTACGCTTCGCACCATCCGGCTGATCCTGATTGTTCTGCTCGTGCTGGTGGTGCTCTTCATCGTGGCCTCCTATCTGTTTACCGATGCAATGTCGCCGATTCTCGACCGGTTGCTGTATACGCGGGAAGAGCTGGAACTCTTGAGGAGGTAGGATGATCGACCGGGCCACAGTCGAAAAGATTCTGGACGCCGTCAGGATCGAAGAAGTCATCGGCGATTTCGTGTCGCTGCGCAAGCGCGGCGCGAACTATCTCGGACTGTGCCCGTTCCACCAGGACAAGAACCCCTCGATGAGCGTCTCGTCGACCAAGGGTATCTTCAAGTGCTTCGCCTGCGGCAAGGCCGGCAACGCCGTGACCTTCCTCATGGAGCACGAACACCTGACTTACTGGGAGGCGCTTCGCTACCTGGCGAAAAAATACCATATCGAAATCGTCGAAAAAGAGGAGACCGCCGAGGAGATCGCCAACCGGATGCGTTACGAGAGCATGCTGGTGGTCAGCGAATATGCGCAGAAATTCTACGCCGACATTCTCTGGAACACCGAGGTGGGGAAGGCCATCGGCCTGAGCTATTTCCGGGAACGAAAATTCACCGACGAAACCATCCGCAAGTTCGGCCTGGGCTACGCCGCTTCGCGGCCGCTGACCCTCTCGGCTGCCGCCCTGAAAGCCGGCTACAAGAAAGAATACCTGGTCGGGGCCGGCCTTTGCCTGGAGCGCGAGGGAACGGGTGAACTCTATGACCGCTTCTTCGACCGGGTGATGTTCCCCATCCATTCCATCAGCGGCCGTGTGATCGCCTTTGGCGGCCGGACGCTGAAGACCGACAAGAGCGTCGCCAAATATGTAAACAGCCCCCAGAGCGAAATCTACGACAAGAGCCGCTCGCTCTATGGCATCTTCCAGGCCAAGAACAGTATCGCCAAGGCCGACAAGTGCATTATGGTGGAGGGTTATGCCGACGTGATCTCGATGCACCAGGCGGGCGTTACCAATGTGGTGGCTTCGTCGGGCACCTCGCTTACCGTGGAGCAGATCCGTCTGGTCAAGCGCTTCACCGACAAGATGACCATCATCTACGACGGTGACGAAGCCGGCATCAAGGCTTCCCTCCGGGGTATCGACTTGGTGCTGGAAGAGGGCTTGAGCGTGAAGGTGGTGCTGCTGCCGCCCGAAGACGATCCCGATTCTTTCGCCAAGAGTCATTCCCTGGTCGAAATCCAGGAATATATCGAAGAGAACGAGAAAGATTTCATTACCTATAAGAGCGACCTGCTCTGGAAAGACTCCGAACGCGATCCGATCCGCCGCTCGCAGGTGATTCGCGACATCGTACAAAGCGTATCGGTGGTACCCGATCCCATCCTGCGCAACGTGTATGTGGAGATGGTAGCCGAGAAATTCGAGATGAAGCCCGATGCCATCCTGGCTACGATCGGGGAACTCCGCCGCAGGAAACGTGCGCTGGAACGTTCGCGCCGCCGCTTCGACCAGGCCTCGGAAACCGTCATCCCGGGCTCGACCCGGAATCTCCCGGAGCCCGAAGAGCTCATTCCGGAAGACCTGCCGGATACGGATGTTTCTACGCCGCCCGTGCAGCCGGACCGCTATGCGGTGAAAGACGCCTATCTGGCAGTACCCGAGCGCGAACTCGTATACTATCTGATAAAATTCGGCGAATACCCCCTGCATTTCGAAGAAGACATGTACTATGGGGCTGAGCAGAGGCCTGAAATCACGGTGTCGCAATACATCCACGATGCCCTCTCCGATGACGACCTGGTGTTCGTCAACGACCTGTACCGCACCATCTTTGACAAATACTACGCCTATCTGGTCACCCTCCCGCGCGAGGACTGCGAAGCGATGCAGCAACGCGTCATCCGTTACTTCACGGCGGGTGAGGATCCGGCCATTTCACGGGCGGTGCTCGACCTGATCCTCGAAGAGCATCCCCTGACCGTGCGAACCTACGAAGAATCCATTACGCCGGAGGAGCAGGCTCTGGCACGCACCGTGCCCAAGACCGTTCTGCTCTACAAACTCCGCATCACCGAGCAGCAATGCACCGCTACGACCAAGCAGATCACCCTGGCCCAGCGCGGGGGCGAGAACGACACCCTCCGTGAGCTGGTGGCCCGCCTGCAGTTGCTCAATACCGTCAAAACCCGATTATCAAGAGAACTCAACAGATTATGAAAAAAAGGAATCTCATTACCTGCGCGTTGCCCTATGCCAACGGTCCCGTCCACATCGGCCACCTGGCCGGCGTCTATGTCCCTGCCGACATCTATGTCCGCTACCTGCGGATGCGCGGACGCGAGACCCTCTTCGTGTGCGGCTCCGACGAGCACGGCGTGCCCATTACGATCGCGGCCCGCAAGGAAGGATGCAGCCCCCAGGATATCGTGGACAAATATCACAACATCATCAAGAAGTCGTTCGCCGATTTCGGCATCACCTTCGACATCTACTCCCGGACGACCTCGCCTACGCACCACAGATACGCCGCGGAATTCTTCCGCAAGCTCTACGACGAAGGCAAGTTCATCGAGAAGGAGAGCGAGCAGTTCTACGATCCCGAAGCCAAGGTGTTCCTGGCCGACCGCTACATCGTGGGCACCTGCCCCAAATGCGGCAATGAAGGCGCTTATGGCGACCAGTGCGAGAAATGCGGCTCCACCCTCAGCCCGGAGGAGCTCATCAACCCGCATTCCAAGGTGAGCGGGGCCGAGCCCGTCAAGAAGATGACCAAGCACTGGTACCTGCCGCTCGACCAGTATGAATCCTGGCTTCGCGAATGGATCCTGGAAGGGCATAAGGAATGGAAGACCAACGTGTACGGCCAGTGCAAGAGCTGGCTCGACGGCGGCCTGCAGCCGCGTGCCGTGTCGCGCGATCTCGACTGGGGCGTGCCTGTGCCGGTGGAAGGTGCCGAGGGCAAGGTGCTCTACGTGTGGTTTGACGCGCCGATCGGCTATATTTCCAATACCATCGAGCTGCTGCCTGACAGCTGGGAGAAATGGTGGAAGAGCGAGGATACGCGGATGATCCATTTCATCGGCAAAGACAACATCGTGTTCCACTGCATCGTGTTCCCGTCGATGCTCAAGGCCTACGGCGATGGCTTCATCCTGCCCGAGAACGTGCCGGCCAACGAGTTCCTGAACCTCGAAGGCGACAAGATCTCGACCTCGAAAAACTGGGCCGTGTGGCTCCACGAATACCTCCAGGACTTCCCCGGCAAGCAGGATACGCTCCGTTACGTGCTGACCGCCAACGCTCCGGAGACCAAAGACAACGACTTTACCTGGAAAGACTTCCAGACCCGCCACAACAGCGAGCTGGTGGCGATCTTCGGCAATTTCGTGAACCGCGCCGTGGTATTGACGCACAAGTATTTCGGCGGCCGCGTGCCGGAGCCGGGCAAGCTGGAGCCCATCGATCGCGAAGTGCTCGCGCAGATTCCGCAGCTCAAGCAGGAGATCGAGGACAACCTGGAGACCTTCAAGTTCCGCGAGGCGCTCAAGGCCGCGATGAACCTGGCCCGCCTGGGCAACAAATACATTTCCGACACCGAGCCGTGGGCCGTGGCCAAGACCGACCTGCAGCGGACGGCGGCCATCCTGAACACCTCGCTGCAGATCACGGCGAGCCTGGCGGTGACTTTTGCTCCGTTCCTGCCCTTCTCGGTCGAGAAACTCAACCGCATCCTGAATGTGAAGCCTTTCGGCTGGGACGACCTGGGCAAGGCTGAACTCCTGCCGGTGGGGCATCAGCTGAATCCGGCCGAACTCCTGTTCTCGAAGATCGAGGACGCCGAGATCGACAGGCAGGTTGCCCGTCTGGAGCGGATCAAGGCCGAGCGGCTGGCGGCCGAAGCCGCTGCTGCCGAAGCCGCTGCGCCGAAATGCGAGCCAGCCAAGGAGCCCTGCACCTTTGACGAATTCGGCAAGATGGATATCCGCACGGCGACCGTCCTGGCAGCCGAGCGCGTACCCAAGACCGACAAGCTGCTGAAGCTCACTATCGACACTGGCCTCGACCAGCGCACGATCGTGAGTGGTATCGCCGAATACTATTCGCCCGAAGAGATGGTCGGCAAGCAGATCTGCATCCTGGCCAATCTTCAGCCCCGCGTCATCCGCGGCATCGAAAGCAATGGCATGATCCTCATGGCCAAGCAGATCGACGGCAAGATGCGTATCGTCACTCCCGAAGAACGCCTTGCCAACGGTGCGACGATCGGATAATAGTGACGGGTCGCTGCCCCGGACCCCGCCGCTCCAGCCTTGCTATTACACATGGCAGAGCCTGCTCGGCTTCCGCTGGCGCCGGATGGCGCTCAAGGGGTCAAAGCACTGGCAGCAGATAGTCCCAGATCAGATTCAGTTCCTGGCGCATGTTGGGGATGTGCGCCGTGGTGACGATGACGGCATCCTGCTCTGGCAAGACCAGGATGTACTGGCCGTTGGCTCCATCGGCCCGGAAGGCATGGTGGCGGCAGCGCCACATCTGGTAGCCGTAGCCCTGCATCCAGTCGCTCTGCTCCGGATCGAAATAAGCGTAGAAAGGACTGTCCGGATCCTTCCGGATGTCCTCCACGATTTGCTCGTTCACACCAGCATTGACCGAAGGAACCTGGGCGGCGGACATCTCCCGGACCCAGTCGGCCGGAATGACCTGCCTGCCGCGGAATTTACCGCCGTCAAGCAGACAGAGCCCCATCCGGGCCAGGTCTTCCGTGCGCAGATACAGCCCCCAGCCACCCGTGTTGATGCCCGCTGGACTCTCCTGCCAGAAGGGCTTCTCTATGCCCAGCGGCTGCCACAGCCGAGGTTCCAGGTAATCGACGACCTTCTGCCCCGTCACTTTCTGCACAGCCGCCGACAGCACATAGGTCCCCAGACTGTTGTAACAGTAACAGGTCCCCGGCTCAAAATCAAGTCGCCATTCCATGAACCCCCTCACCCAGTCGCTATCACCGGAACGCACGGTATAGGTCGGATCCGTACCATGGCCGGAATTCATCGTCAACAGGTGCCGGATGGTAATCCGCTCCAGCGTGTCAGACACGCGGTCAGGCAAGCTTTCCGGGAACAGGTCCACGATCCGGTCGTCGAGCGACAGCAGACCTTCCGTAATGGCGAAACCCACGGCGGTTGCCGTGAAGGTCTTGGAAACGGAGTTCATGATATGCGCCGTATCAGGGACGGCAAAGTGCTCTTTGAGGATCTTGCCGTGCTGCAGGACCATGATGCTGTGCAATTCTTCGGAACTGTCGGCTACGGCCTGGAGATAGGAAGCGAATGCGTCTTCCAGCGCGGGAGTGGCCGTTCCGCGCGGAAGCGGATCGTTCGGATGGGTGCAGGCTGCCGCCAGGACGAGGACGGCCAGCAAGGCGGAAAGAAGGAACGGTTTCATGGAACTATTTTTTCAGAGGATGCGTGTCGATGGCAGCCTTGACGAAGGCGGCGAAGATGGGCTGCGGCTGTTCCGGGGTGCTCTTGAACTCGGGATGGAACTGCGTGCCGATGAAGAAAGGATGGGTAGGAATTTCCACGATTTCGACCAGCCCGGTGTCGGGGTTGGTGCCGGAGATGGTCATGCCGGCCTTTTCGAAAGCGGAGCGGTAGGCGTCGTTGAACTCGTAGCGGTGACGGTGGCGTTCCTGAACGACCGGCTGGCCACTATAGATGCGCGATGCCAACGTACCCGGCACCAGCTGGCAGGCGTATGCCCCCAGTCGCATTGTCCCGCCCTTGATGGTGGTCGTTTTCTGCTCTTCCATCAGGTCGATGACCGGGTGCGTTGTGCCGGGATTCATTTCCGTGGAGGCGGCGTCTGCATAGCCCAGCACGTCCCGGGCGAACTCTACGACAGCCATCTGCATGCCGAGGCAGATTCCGAAGAAAGGAATGCCGTTCTCGCGGGCATGACGGACCGCGGCAATCTTGCCGGGGATGCCGCGCTCACCGAAGCCGGGGGCTACCAGGATGCCGTCCATGCCGGCCAGCATGTCAGCCACATTGTCTTCGCTGACCTGCTCCGAATGGACGGTCTTGACGTTGACCTTGCATTCGTTGGCCGCACCGGCATGCACCAGCGCCTCCTGGATGGATTTGTAGGCGTCCTGCAACTCCACGTATTTGCCAACCAGGGCGATGTTGACCTCTTGTTTGGGATGTTTCAGGCGCTCCAGGAACTCCTTCCAGCGGCCCAGCTCCGGCTGGGTGAAATTCTCGATCTGGAGTTTGCGGACGGCCAGCTCGTCGAGGTGTTCTTCGTGCATGTTGAGCGGCACCTGATAGATGCTCCAGGCATCGATGCTCTGGATCACGTGTCCCGGCTTGACGTTGCAGAAGAGCGCGATCTTGCGGCGGAGTTCCGGCGTAAGGGGCTGCTCGGTGCGGCACACGATTACATCGGGTTTGACGCCGCTCTGCTGGAGCATCTGCACCGAGTGCTGCGTGGGCTTCGTCTTGAGTTCCTTGGCGGCGCGGAGATAGGGAATCAGGGTCAGGTGGATGGACATGCAATCCTCTTCCGGCAGTTCCCATTGCAGCTGGCGGACCGCCTCGATGAAGGGCTGCGACTCCATGTCGCCCACCGTTCCGCCGATTTCGGTCAGGATGACGTCGTAGTCGCCGGTCCGGCCCAGCAGGAGCATGCGGCGCTTGATCTCGTCGGTGATGTGCGGGACGATCTGGACGGTCTTGCCCAGGTAGGCGCCCTCGCGTTCCTTGGTGATGACGGTGTGATAAATCTTGCCCGTAGTCACATTGTTGGCCTTGGACGTGTGTACGCCCAGGAAACGCTCATAGTGGCCCAAGTCGAGGTCCGTCTCGGCGCCGTCTTCCGTGACATAGCACTCGCCGTGTTCGTACGGGTTGAGCGTACCGGGATCGACGTTGATGTAGGGATCGAATTTCTGGATGGTGACGCGCAGGCCGCGTGCCTGCAGGAGCTTGGCCAGAGAGGCCGCGATGATGCCTTTTCCGAGTGACGAAGCCACTCCGCCCGTTACGAATACATACTTGGTGTTCATCTGTCAAGACGTTTGATAACGGGTTTCAAATGTATAAATAATTTGGGAATCCTCCGAAAAAATTCTTGTTTTGCCGCGACAGCCCAGCGTGTTCTCGCGGCAAAACTAGCAGGCGGCAAACGAAGAAAGTCCGGTTGTTTTTTGTATATTTGTATTTCCAAGTTCCAGAAATACCCAAACTACCATGGAATTCAAATACGCTCCTATGTTCCAGCTCGGTGAGGATACCACCGAGTATTACAAGATTCCCGGATCCGAGGCATGGGTCTCGGTCGGTGATTTTGAAGGCAAACCCATCCTGAAGGTCAAGCCCGAAGCCCTTACCGTGTTGGCGAATACCGCTTTCCGCGACGTTTCTTTCATGCTGCGCCCGGCACACAACGCCCAGGTGGCCAAGATCCTTTCCGATCCCGAGGCCTCCGAGAACGACAAATACGTCGCCCTGACGATGCTCCGCAACGCCGAGGTGGCCTGCAAGGGCAAGCTCCCGTTCTGCCAGGACACCGGTACCGCCATTCTCCACGGCGAGAAGGGCCAGCAGGTCTGGACCGGCTTCTGCGACGAGGAGGCCCTCTCGAAAGGCGTGTTCAAGACATACACCGAAGAGAACCTTCGCTACAGCCAGAACGCGCCGCTGACCATGTACGACGAGGTCAACACCAAGTGCAACCTGCCCGCCCAGATCGACATCGAGGCCACCGAAGGCATGGAATACCGTTTCCTCTGCGTGACCAAGGGCGGCGGCAGCGCCAACAAAAGCTATCTCTACCAGGAGACCAAAGCCATTCTCAATCCCGGCACGCTGGTGCCGTTCCTCGTAAGCAAGATGAAGACCCTGGGTACCGCGGCCTGCCCGCCTTACCACATCGCCTTCGTCATCGGCGGCACCTCGGCCGAGCGCAACTTGCTCACCGTGAAGCTCGCCTCCTGCAAATACTACGACAACCTGCCGACCACCGGCGACGAGACGGGCCGCGCCTTCCGCGACGTCGAACTCGAGAAGAAAGTGTGGGAAGAGGCATGCAAGATCGGCCTCGGCGCCCAGTTCGGCGGCAAGTACATGGCACACGACGTGCGCATCATCCGTCTGCCGCGCCACGGTGCCAGCTGCCCTGTGGGCCTGGGCGTGAGCTGCTCGGCCGACCGCAACATCAAGTGCAAAATCAACAAGGACGGCGTCTGGATCGAGAAGCTCGACGACAACCCGGGCCGATGGATTCCGGAGGAACTCCGCCAGGCCGGCGAGGGCAACGCCGTAAAGATCGACCTCGACCAGCCGATGGCCGACGTCTGCAAGATCCTGACAAAATACCCGATCGGAACGCGCCTGAGCCTGAACGGTACCATCATCGTGGGCCGTGACATCGCCCATGCGAAGATCAAGGAACGCCTCGACAGAGGCGAGCCGATGCCGCAGTACCTCAAGGACCATCCGATCTACTATGCCGGTCCGGCCAAGACGCCCGCCGGCATGGCCTGCGGGTCCATGGGTCCGACCACGGCCGGCCGCATGGACCCGTACGTCGACCTGTTCCAGGACCACGGCGGAAGCATGGTGATGCTGGCCAAGGGCAACCGCAGCCAGGCCGTGACCGACGCCTGCAAGAAGCACGGCGGCTTCTATCTCGGCTCGATCGGCGGTCCCGCTGCCATCCTGGCCCAGAACAACATCAAGAGCATCGAGTGCGTGGAGTACCCGGAGCTCGGCATGGAAGCCATCTGGAAGATCCGCGTGGAAGATTTCCCCGCCTTCATCCTGGTCGACGACAAGGGCAACGACTTCTTCGCGAAGTTCAAATAGCAGGAGCCGCCTGCTAAAGATCTGAGCACTTTTGCCGCGAAAACACGCTGGGGTGTCCCAGGGTGTTTTCGCGGCCGTGTTTTGGGCGAAACAGACTGATCTGCGGACGCGACGACACCGTGAGCTTATTCAGCGTGCCGTCGCGGCAAAAACAGGAGCCGAAGAGCGGAGAACGGATATTTTTGATACCTTTGCAGGATGATGAAAGAATATTGCTATACCGTAGCCGGACACTGTTTCAGCGTACATCCCGCAAACGGCATCGACCTGACGGGGCCGCTGGCGCATTATGCGCCCTTTGCGACCGATCCCGTCCAGGCGCCTGCCGAACCGGAACGGGCGTTTTGCCTGAACGTCGTCTCGCAAGATGCCTTGCCCGAACCGGCGGGCATGGTTGAAGAGTTCAACCAGGACGACGACGGTTCGCAGATCCGGCTGTGCCGGACGCCCGACGGCTGTTCGTGGTTCGCTTTCAGCCTCTTCGGTGAATTGTCGGGCACGATGCTCGCCGAGACGGATTTCAGGTCGGCGACGCTGGCACTCCATACGCAGGACGACTTCGCCCTGAACAATGCACTGATGGTGATGTACGCCATGCGCACCGCCTCGCTGGGGACGGCGCTTTTCCACGCGGCCGTGATTGGCTGCCAGGGGCGGGGATACCTGTTCCTGGGCAAGAGCGGTACGGGCAAGAGCACGCATGCCCGCCTGTGGCTCAAGTATATCCCTGGGTCCGAGCTGGTCAACGACGACAACCCGGTGGTCCGCGTCTTCGCGGACGGAACGGCCCGCGTGTATGGCTCTCCCTGGAGCGGGAAAACCCCCTGCTACCGGAATATGGAGCTGCCGCTCGGCGGTTTTGTCCAGCTGGCGCAGGCCCCGTACAACGCCATCCGGCGTCTGAAAGGCATTTCGGCCTATGCTGCGCTGGTGCCGAGCATCTCGGGCAAGCGCTGGGACCGCCAGATGGCCGACGGCCTGCACGCCACAGAAGATGCGCTGGCCACCCATGTCCCCGTATGGCATTTGGATTGCTTACCCGATGAAGCGGCGGCACGTCTGTGCGCCGGTCAGATCATGCGCGTATGAAAGCGACGGCCGTGACCGACGAACTGATTATCGGTGATGCCGTTTCCCTGGTCAATGAGGGAATGGCGGTGACGCTGCTGGTGAAAGGACGCAGCATGCTGCCCTTTATCCTGGGCGGTCATGACAGCGTGGTGCTGACCAAGCCGGTCAACATCTCAGTGGGCGACGTGGTGCTCGCACGGATCGACGGGCGGCGTTACGTGCTGCACCGGGTAGTGGAAGTTTCCCCCGACCGGATTGTGCTGATGGGCGACGGGAACATCCGCGGACAGGAGGTCTGCCGTCCCGAGGACATCCTGGCCCGGACCGACGAAGTGGTCGGCGAAGACGGCCGCCACCGCCGGCTCGACACGCCGAAGCAGCGCCGGAGAGCCCGCATCTGGCGCTCCCTGCTGCCGGTCAGGCGTTGGATCCTGGCGGTTTACAAACGGACTGTGATACGTAATATCGACATACAATGAAACGGAAAGAAGGTTTTGTACTGCGCACTGTGTGCGGTGAGAAGGTGATCGTGGGCGAAGGCCTCGGTGCCATCGATTTCGGCAAACTGGTGAGCCTCAACGACACGGCCGCCTGGATCTGGGAAAAGGCCGGCGAATTGGGAGATTTCAATGCCGATGCGCTGGCAAAGGCCATGACCGAAGTCTACGACGTGAATTATGAGATTGCGCAAGCCGATGTGGAAACGCTGCTCAAGCAGTGGAAAGAACTGGGCATCATAGAGGAATGAAATACTTCCGGTGGATATGGCAGTCGATGCAGGGGATTCGCTGGAATACCCTGTGGCGCATCCTGATCGGCATCGCGCAGGCCGGAATGGGCCTGTTGATGGTGTGGCTCAGTCGCCGCTTCATCGACCAGACCATCCGCACCGGCACCACCCGCGACATCGTGGTGATGGTCATCCTGCTGGTGGTACTGATGCTGGGTGGCGTAGTGCTACGGCAGCTCTATTACTACATGTCCACCCTGGCCAACACCCGGCAGACCAATTCCATCCGCCTCAAGGCATTCAGCCGGCTTTTCACGCGTCAGCTCTATGCGGAACGCGACATGCACTCGGGCGACGTGGCTTCCCGCCTGTCGAAAGACATCGACGTGGTGGGCGAGGCGTCGACCTCGCTGCTTCCTCGGGCTGTGGTGACGGCCGTCCAGCTGCTGGGAGCTTTCCTGATGCTGCATTCGATGGACAACTACCTGGCCTGGGCCCTGCTGGTATTCACGCCCCTGATCATTGTCTTCGCCAAATTGATTTCCCGTCCGCTCCGGCAGATGACGCTCGACATCCGGCAGGATGAGAGCCGCATTCAGATGCAGGTGCAGGAGGGCATGGAGCACAATGCCACCCTCCGTTCGCTAGGCAGCGAAGAGTGGATGACGCAGCGGCTCGACGCGGCGCAGGAAGGTTTGATGGGACGGGTAAAACGCCGTACCCGCTTTACCGTGATGACCCGCATCCTGATGGCCTCATGCTTCGGTCTGGGTTATCTGATGGCCTTTGTCTGGGGCGGCCTCCAACTACGCACCGGTGCCATCACCTTCGGTGTGATGACGGCTTTCCTGCAGCTGGTGAGCCAGATCCAGAATCCAATCCTCACGCTGCTCAACATGGTTCCGCAGCTCATCCACACCACGGCCAGCATCGACCGGCTGGAAGAGGTCCTGGCCGACCACCCGGAAGAGCGGGGACAATCGGCTGAACCCGTGTCGAAAGGAGTGGCCGGTGTCCGGGTTCAGGATCTGCACTTCCAGTATGCTACGGGAGACCGGGCTGTCTTCAGCGGGTTCTCCCACGATTTCCGTCCGGGCAGCAAGACGGCGCTGATGGGTCCCACCGGTGTTGGGAAAACTACGCTGTTCCGCCTGATGCTGGCCCTGATCAGGCCCGACAGCGGGACGCTGACGCTCTACGACGGAACGATGGCCCGGGAGGTGTCTCCCGACACCCGCCCCGACTTCGTGTTCGTCCCGCAGGGCAATACGCTGATGAGCGGTTCCGTCCGTTTCAACCTGCTGTTGGCGCATCCTTCTGCCACGGACGACGAATTGCGTGAAGTATTGCATACCGCCGCCGCCGATTTCGTCTTCGACCTGCCGGCCGGACTCGACACGGAACTGGGCGAGCGCGGCATCGGCCTGAGCGAAGGACAGGCCCAGCGCATCGCCATCGCCCGCGGCCTGCTGCGGCCCGGCAGCTTCCTGCTGCTCGACGAAATCAGCGCTTCGCTCGACGAAGCGACCGAGCGCGAACTTTTCTCCCGCCTTTTCCAGAATTATCCGGACCGGACGATGATCTTCATCACCCACCGTCCCGGCGTCGCCAGCCTCTGCGACGACACCATCCGGCTCTGATCAGAAACTCGTCGCAGCACCTCGCATAATAGGCGGCATCAGCCGCTAGCGGAGACCGAGCGGGTAGGCTTAGAGTGATAGCCGGTCGTAGCGGCGGGGTTCGGGGCAGCGCCCCGTATCATAGATCATTTCTCATGAGAAACTCCTTCATGAAGGGGTTGAGGTCGCCGTCGAGGACCCCCTGGGTGTCGGAGGTCTCGTAGCCTGTGCGCAGGTCCTTGACCATCTTGTAGGGATGCAGCACGTACGAGCGGATCTGTGAACCCCACTCGATGCGCTTCTTCTGTCCCTCGAGTTCGGCCTGCTTCTCCTGGCGTTTCTTGAGCTCCAGGTCATAGAGGTGCGACTTGAGGATGCGCAGGGCGTTCTGCCGGTTGTCGAGCTGCGAACGGGTCTCGGTATTCTCGACCGTGATGCCCGTGGGGATATGCCGCACCCGCACGCCGGTCTCGACCTTGTTGACGTTCTGGCCACCGGCACCGGAGGAACGGAACGTGTCCCACTCCAGGTCGGCCGGGTTGATCTCGATCTGGATGGTGTCGTCGACCAGCGGGTAGACGAATACCGACGAGAAGGTGGTCTGGCGTTTGCCCTGCGCATTGTAGGGCGAGATGCGCACCAGACGGTGAACGCCGTTCTCAGCCTTGAGATAGCCGTAGGCGTAATCGCCCTCAAACTGGATGGTACACGACTTGATGCCCGCCTCGTCGCCTTCCAGCAACTCGGTGACGGTCATCTTGTAGCCGTTGCGCTCGCCCCAGCGGGTGTACATGCGCATCAGCATCGACGACCAGTCGTTCGCTTCGGTACCGCCGGCACCCGAGTTGATGGTCAGCACGGCGCCCAGGCTGTCGCCTTCCTCGCCCAGCATGTTGCGCATTTCCAGCGCCTCCAGCTTTTCGACCAGGCTGGCGTAAGCGGCGTCGATGTCATCGGCCGCGTCTTCCCCGAAATCGAACAGGGTTTCCAGGTCGGAGAGCCCTTCTTCCAGGGCGTCGAAACCATCTACCCAATACTTGATGGCCGAGACCTCTTTCATGAAGGACTCGGCAGCCTTCGGGTCGTCCCAAAAGTCTGCAGCGGTGGTCCTGGCTTGTTTTTCGGCTAAATCCGTACGTTTGGCAGCGATGTCAAAGAAACCTCCCCAACGTCTCAATCCGCTGTTTAACCGTTTTAATCTCTTCTGAGGTAATCATACATCCGTTTTATTTCGTCGTAGCCGTAACCGCGGCCCAGTCCGTAGCGGAAGAACTTGGCCTGCTTGCGGGCCGGGTCTTCCTCGCGGGCGAGGCTTTTCCACTTGGCGCTGAGCACCTGCTCCATCCGGGTTTCGGCGGCAGGAGCGTCGATGGACGATAACGCCGCCGCGATGTCGGCTGCATCGATCTGTTTCTGTTGCAAAGCTAATTGAATTCTGCGACTTCCCCAACCCTGGAGCGCACTTTTGTCGCGGGCGAAGGCACGGGCGTAACGCGCATCGTCGAGATAGCCTTCCCGGCAGAGCGTGTCGACGATGTCGTCCGCATCGGCGGGAGGCAGCGCGGCGAGCTTGCGGCGGATGTCGCTGCGGCAGCACTCGCGCAGGGCGCATCGCCGCATCATCCGGCCGAGGAGGCGGGTTTTCTCGTCGTTGTCAGCAGGCATGACGCTCCGGGCTAGAAGTCAAAGCCCAGCGCGAGGTAGACGCCGACGCGCCGGGATATGTCAGAATACTGGACGAGGAGCTGGACGGGGCCGATGAAGGTGTTGACCGCGTAGCTGGCGCCGAAGCCATAGTGATGATTGCACATGAATCCGCTCTGATCCAGATCCCATTCCAGCATATAGTTGGCATGCAGGGTCACGTAGTGCTGCTTGAACAGGTTGAAACGCAGGTCGGCCCGGGCGATATCCACTTTGTCATAGGTGCTGTAAGTATGGTTGAGACCGATGAACGGCAGCTGCGTCGTCGTATAGCGGCCGTACATCGTTCCGCCGACGAAGTTCCGGTAGAATCCGCCCGGAGAGCCGAACAGGATACGGTTCCAGGTCTGGGGAATCAGGGCCACCCGACTGCCGAGCGGGATGGTGGCCTTCAGGTCGAACATGGCCTCAAAAGACTGGTGTTTGAAATAGACACCCTTTCCGGTTTGGGCGTATAGATATTTGTCCCAGATGTTGTAGTAACCACCTTCCAGCCCCATCTTCAGGCCGCGGGTAGGGAAGTAGTTGTCATCCAGGCTGTCGAAGCGCCAGCTGGCGAAAGCCTTGAAGGTCTGCGTCAGGAAATGTTCATCCAGGTTGTTGACGGCCGACTGCGCCCGGTATTCCATGTTGTCATACTGGGCACCGATCCGGATGTCGGAGCTTCGCCAGCCGATAATCTGGTAATTGACATCGCCGCGGAAGAAGTTATAGCGTTCGGTGTGGTCCAGACCATATTTGTATTTTTGGGGATTTTCCTCATAGACGGAGACGTCGTCGTAGACGTCCATGCTCAAATGGTGGAGGTGGGCCGATACGTTCAGCTGGGTCCGGTTGCGGAAGGTATAGCCATAGTTGAGCGTGCCGTTGATGTTGGCGCCGAGTTCGGCTTCGATGTCGAGCTTCGAACCGAAGAGCTTGCGTTTGTTGAAGCTGACACCCAGCAGGATGGAAGCCATTTCCTCGGTATCGAAACGCAATCCGACAGCAGCCTGGTGCAAGCGCTGCGGCTCAAAGAAGATCCTGAGCTGGTAGCCATCTTCACCCGTACCGCAGACGCGGTAAAACACTTTGGTGAAGGCCCGCGTGTTGTAGAAGAATTTCATCATCTTGTCCATGGTCTCTCCCGATACCATCTCACCGGGGGCGATGTCGGTCTTGGAGAGCAGCCACTTCATTTCCTTGGGATCGGCGCCGCTGATTTCAATCTGGGAGATGAGCACGGGTTCCTGGGCCAGATTGGTGGCCTTGTGCGGACGCACCCGCTTCGTGTCAGGGAATTCCTTCAGGTGGTCGGCCAGCGCCTTGAGCTTCGGGGCGACCAGCCGGGCGGCCACCTGACCGCTGTCGATGAGGGCTACCACGCTGTTGTTGTCGAAGGCCAGGACGCCGTATTCGCTGGTATTGGGCTCAATGATGATGTCGGAATTCTGGCGGGCAGCCTGGTATTTTTCCCCGTTCATCATGCTGAGCATCGTGCCGATCTGCTCAGGCAGGGTCTGATCGGTCTCGGTGCGGGGTTTCTTGAAATTGTGAAGGTCGATGGTGATGATGTAGTCGGCACCCATCTGCCTGGCCACGTCGACCGGCAAGTTGTTGACCATGCCGCCGTCCACCAGGAATTTGTCGCCTACCCTGACCGGCGTGAAATAAGCCGGGATCGACATGCTGGAGCGGATGGCGGTGACGATGCTTCCATGATGGAACACATACTCCTCCTTCGTGTTGAGGTCGACCGCCACGCAGGCAAAGGGGATGGGCAGGTCGTTGAAGTCGATGTCGTCCTGATAGCCGACCGAGAGCTTGGTAAAGAGCTGGTCGAGATTCTGCCCTTCCACCAGCGCGCCCGGCATGTTGCGCAGCAGGCTCCGGCTCCTGCCTTTGTTGGCCTGTGTCTCGTCGTTGAAGTTGAAGGCATTCATGAAAGGGACGGACAGCAGATAACGGTCCCGGTCTTCCTTGCTCATGTAGGAGATGTCCCGCCGGTCCATCTGGTCACGGATCAAGAGGTTCCAGTCCTGGGCCCGGACCAGGGAATCCATGTCGGCGGCCGAGTAGCCGAGGGCATAGATGCCGCCCACGATCGAACCGATGCTGGTGCCCACGACGATGTCGATCGGGATACCCGATTCTTCGATGATCTTGAGGGCACCGATGTGCGCCAGGCCTTTGGCGCCGCCGCCGGAAAGGACGAGGCCGACTTTCGGACGCTCCTTGCGGGGTGCGGCAGATTCGGGTTCTTCGGCCCGAAGCAAGGGGGACAGGAGGGCCAGAAGTACGAGGACAGACAGCAAGCGTTTCATTATCGTAAGAGTTTTAATTATTCTTTTTCAGCCCTTTGCCTGCGAGCAGGCCGCAGGCGGCGAGGATGTCTTCGCCGCGCGAGGCGCGCAGCGTGGCGGTGATGCCGGCCCGTTCCAGCCGTTGCTGGAAGGCGGCGATGGCGGCGGCGTCGGAGCTTTGGAAGGGGGCGTCGGGGATGGCGTGGAAGCGGATGAGGTTGACCCGGCATTCCAGTCCCTGCAGCAGGCGGGCCAGGGCGTCGGCGTAGCGGGGGGTGTCGTTGAGGCCGGCGAACATCGTATATTCGAAGCTCACGCGGCGCTGTCCCGTGAAGTCATACTGGCGGATGAGTGCGAGAACGTCGTGAAGGGGCCAGGCTTTCTGCACGGGCATCAGCTTCTCCCGCTCCTGCGGAAAGGGATTGTGCAGGCTTACGGCCAGGTGGCAGCGGCTTTCGTCGAGAAAATGCTTCAAGTTGGGGAGCACGCCGATGGTCGACACGGTCACCCGTTTCGGGCTCCAGCCGAAGCCCCAGTCGGCCGTGATGATCTCCAGGGCCCTGGACACCTGTTCCCAGTTGTCGAGGGGTTCTCCCATCCCCATGAAAACCGCGTTGGTCAGCTGGTCGGCTTCTTCGAGTCCCAGGAACTGGGAGATGATCTCGCCGGCGGAAAGCTGGCCGTGGAAGCCGCCGCGCCCGGTCATGCAGAAACGGCAGCCCATCTTGCAGCCGATCTGCGATGACACGCAGACCGTGGCTCGGGCGATGCCGCCTTCTGCGCCGTCTTCGTACTGGGGAATCATCACCGTCTCGATGTACTTGTCGGGCTGGACAGTGGGGAAGAGATACTTGCGGGTGCCGTCGCGAGAGGTGAAGCACTCCACCGGGAGCGTGCGCCCCACTTCGTAGCGTTCGGCCAGGGCGCTGCGGGCTGCTTTCGACAGATTGGTCATCGCGTCGATGTCGGTGACCCGCTTCTGGTAGAGCCATTGGGCCATCTGTTTCGCAGCGAAGGAGGGGAGTCCCAGCTGCGAAGCGACCAGCTGCAATTCGGCCAGCGTCTTGCCTAGTAAGCGCTCTTTCATGAGAGAATCGACTGAATTGCAAATTTAAGACAAAACGAAGGATTTTCCCACAAAAATAGTATCTTTGCAGACAGACGGAATGAGTCAGCGATCATGAACCATTAAAAACATTGAAGTATGGCAAAAGAATTTGAAGAAAAGAACGCCGAGAAGTTGAAAGCCTTGCAGGCAACCATCGCCAAGATTGAGAAAGATTTCGGCAAAGGGACGATCATGAAGATGGGAGACCAGCCATCCTTGGAAGTATCTACGATCGCGACGGGCTCCATCGCCCTCGATCACGCACTGGGCATCGGCGGTTATCCGCGCGGCCGTGTCATCGAAATATACGGACCGGAGTCGAGCGGCAAGACGACCCTGGCCATCCACGCCATCGCCGAGGCACAGAAACAGGGCGGCATCGCCGCCATTATCGATGCGGAGCATGCCTTCGACCGCTCCTACGCCGTGAACCTGGGCGTCAACATCGACACCCTGCTCATCTCGCAGCCCGACAATGGCGAGCAGGCCCTTGAAATCGCCGACAACCTCATCCGCAGCGGAGCCATCGACATCATCGTCATCGACTCCGTGGCTGCCCTCACCCCGAAGGCCGAGATCGAAGGCGAGATGGGCGACAACAAAGTGGGTCTCCAGGCCCGCCTCATGAGCCAGGCCCTCCGCAAACTCACGGCCAACATTTCCAAGACCAACACCTGCTGCATTTTCATCAACCAGCTCCGCGAGAAGATCGGCATCCTGTTCGGCAATCCCGAAACCACGACAGGCGGCAACGCGCTGAAATTCTACGCATCGGTCCGCATCGACGTGCGCCGCGTCACCCAGCTCAAGGACGGCGACGAGGCCACCGGCAACCGCACCCGTGCGAAGATCGTCAAGAACAAGATGGCGCCGCCTTTCAAGAAAGCCGAGTTCGACATCGTCTTCGGCGAAGGCATCTCCCACATCGGCGAGATCGTCGACCTGGGCGTGGAGCTCGAAATCATCAAGAAGAGCGGATCGTGGTTCAGCTACGAAGACGCCAAGCTGGCACAGGGCCGCGACGCCGTAAAGGCCGTGCTCAAGGACAATCCGCAGCTGGCCGACGAAATCGAAGCCAAGATCCGCGAGAAACTGAAAACTGTCAAAGACTGAAATGGGAAAGATTATATTGACCGGTGACCGGCCTACGGGCCGGTTGCACATCGGCCATTACGTGGGCTCGCTCCGGCGCCGCGTCGAGTTGCAGAACAGCGGTGCGTTCGAGAAGATCTTCATCATGATTGCTGACGCGCAGGCCTTGACCGACAACGCCGACAACCCCGAGAAGGTGCGGCAGAACATCATCGAAGTCGCCCTGGACTATCTCTCGGCGGGCATTGATCCGGCGAAGAGCCATATCTTGATCCAGAGCCAGGTCGCCGAGCTGACGGAGCTGACGTTCTACTACATGAATCTCGTCACGGTCCAGCGCCTGCAGCGCAATCCGACCGTCAAGGCCGAGATCCAGATGCGTGGCTTCAACGATGCCGAAGGCGCCGACAACAAGGCTGGAACGCCGGTCGGTTTCTTCTGCTATCCCATCAGCCAGGCGGCCGACATCACGGCCTTCAAGGCGACCACCGTACCGGTGGGGGAAGACCAGGAACCGATGATCGAGCAGACCCGTGAGATCGTGCGCAAGTTCAACGCCACCTACGGTCCCGTGCTCGTCGAGCCGGAGATTCTCCTGCCCGACAACGCGGCCTGCCTGCGCCTGCCCGGCACCGACGGGAAAGCCAAGATGAGCAAGTCGCTGGGCAATTGCATTTACCTTTCGGATTCCGCCGAGGAAGTGGCGGCCAAGGTACGTGGCATGTATACTGACCCGGGCCACCTCCAGGTGAGTGATCCCGGCAAGGTGGAGGGCAACACGGTGTTCACCTACCTCGACGCCTTCTGCCGTCCGGAACATTTCGTACGCTTCGGCGACTGCTTCCACGGCAGGAAGGTGAGCTTTGATTTCAAGAACCTCGACGAGGTGAAGGCGCAGTACCGGGCCGGCGGCCTGGGCGACGTGATGGTCAAGAATTTCCTCACCGCCGTGCTCAACGACACGCTGGAGCCCATCCGGCGTCGCCGCAAAGAACTCGAGCAGGACATCCCGTACGTGTACGGAGTGCTGCGCGAAGGCACCGAAATAGCCCGTGCCGCTGCCGCCGAAACCCTGGCAGAGGTCAAACGGGCCATGAAGATCAATTATTTCGAAGAAGGTGCCCTGGAGGAACTCATCGCCGAACAGACACAGAAGTATCAAAACCTATAATTCTTCAACGATGAAAAAAATCTTTGTCTCCCTTATGATGGTCTGCCTCATGGCGCTTCCCACCATGCAGGCACAGACCCAGACGTACTACAAACAGATTCATCCCAACGAGATCTCGGCCAGCTACGGCGTGTCGCTGCTGGGCACCAGCATCGGAACGGTCGTCAACAAGCTGGACGACCTGCGGAGATGGCTTGATATCGATGACGGTTTGGTTGTTAAGAGCGGTGGTACCTTTGGTGTCATCAACCTGGGTTATACCTATCAACTCAACAAGGTGGTTTCGATCGGTGGCGCCATCGGCCTGAACAGCATGAAAATTAGATTGGAAGATAACACCGGCAAGATCGATGCGGCGCGCGCCAATATCTGGATGCTCATGTCCAGCGCCAAGTTTGATTGGTTCCGCACCCGGTCCGACGTCTTTGGCATGTACTCGAAGGTCAATCTGGGCGTGATGGGTATCGGCGCCTCGCTGATGGAAGAAGCCCACAAGACGCTCTGGCTTCCGACTGGTCATTTGTCTCTTATCGGCCTGGAGGTCGGCAAGGGCTTCAGCGGTTTCATGGAACTCGGTGTCGGCATGCAGGGCATCGTCCAGGCCGGTGTCCGCGCCCGTTTCTAACAACCTCTCTTAACCTATGAAGAAACGATTGCTCGTCCTGCTGGCGCTTGTAGCCGTGATCATTCCGGCGAAGGCACAGAAGCCCTATCGATTGTCACATCCCAACGAGATTTCCACGAGTTACGGATTCTCGCTGCTCAACTTTGGCGTGTGCATGCTCGACAAGGCCAACCTGGTCTATGTCGATCCCAAAAACGGTGCGGTGACCGGCCTCCTGAGCGGCGGCACCCGGGGCGCCCTGAATATCGGGTATTCCCGGCAGCTGAACCCCTGCATTTCCGTCGGCGGCGCTTTCGGGTTCAACCGCGCCAGCGTCAACGGGCTCATCTACAACGCGAACCTGATCCTGGCCGCTGCCAACATCTATACTTTCCTGGGGACTGTCAAGTTTGACTGGTTCCATACCCGCAACGAGGTCTTCAGCATGTACTCCAAATTGGGCCTGGGCATGATGGTCGTGCAGGGCGTCGTCCTGCAGGGCCTGCTCAATGGCGCTATTGTGCTTCCTACCTTCCAGAGTTCTTTTGTCTGCCTGGAAGTCGGCAAGGCCGTCAGCGGCTTTTTGGAACTGGGTATCGGCATGCAGGGGATTGCCCAGGCCGGTATCCGCGCCAGATTCTGATGCCGAAGAAGCTCCGCATAGTAGGGTGTCTGCTGCTCTGTCTGGCCGGCTGCCTGCCGGCTATGGGGGCCGGCCCCGACACGGTGCGGATCGTTTTCATCGGCGACGTCATGACTCACGGGCCGCAGGTGACTGCGGCCCTGCGGCTTGGCGGCGACCGCAACAACCCCGCCGACTACGATTACAGCGCCTGTTTCAGCCATGTGGCCGACCGCTTTGCGGCGGCCGATTTTGTGGTGGCCAACATGGAGTTCCCCTGCGGGGTGACGCCCTATACCGGCTATCCGCAGTTCTCTGCGCCCCAGAGCCTGGCCTATGAGGCCAAGCGGGCGGGCGTCGACCTTTTCCTGACGGCCAACAACCATATCTGCGACAAAGGCCGCGCCGGGATCGACAGCACCTACGTGGTGTATTCCCGGATGGGCATCCCCTTTACGGGCGTCTACCGTTCGGAAGGAGAGGAATACCTTCGGAACCCGTTGATCGTCCGCATCAAGGGGCACGATATCGCCTTCATCAATTTCACGTATGGCACCAACGGCCTTCCCGTTCCCGCACCTTGGCGGGTAAACCTGCTCGACTCGACCCATGTGCGTGAAGTCATCGACCGGGCCAGGGCGCGCGGGGCCGAATTGATCGTCGCCCTGCCCCACTGGGGGCTGGAGTACCATTTGGAACCTTCGCAGAACCAGCGTGAATGGGCCGATTTCCTGCACCGCAACGGCGTAGCCGCCATTGTGGGCTCGCATCCCCACGTGGTGCAGCCTGCGGTCTTTGCGCCGCCCTATGCCACCGCCTTTTCGCTGGGCAATTTCCTGTCAAACCAGAGCGACCCTTTCACGCAGATCGGGATGCTCTACGAACTGGTGCTCACCGGTGACGGACGGGGCGGCCTGGCCATCGCCGAAGCCATCCCCACCTACACCTGGTGCTCACGACGGCGGATGCTCGAAGCCAACTATACCGTGATTCCCATTCTCGACTGGATCGGCCGCCGCGACGAATGGTCCGACAAGAGCGACTACGACAAGATGTTGCGCGAATGGACGGCCTTGAAAACGAAATTCAACCTGTAAACCTGATACATTGCTTATGGAGAAAACCATTTTCCTCGAAGAGATCGACCCGATTGACATCTACGGCGTCAACAACCGCCTGTTTGACCAGCTCGCCAGCCATTACCCCAAGATCAAAGCCATCGCCCGCGGAGCCGAGATCTACCTGATGGGACCCCAGAGCGAGCTCGACGATTTCGAGGAAAAGATCAAGATCCTCCGCCGCAGGCGGATGACCAAGAGCGTCCTCAACGAATACGACGTGGAGGCACTCTTCGAAGGCAGCGACCGCAGCGCTGAAAGCGGCGCCGTCCCCACCGAGGAGACGGCCGAGAGCATCATCGTCTACAGCAATGAAGGGCGGCCCATCAAGGCCCGGACGCCCAATCAGAAACGCATGGTGCGGGAATACTACCGCAACGACCTGATCTTCGCCCTCGGGCCGGCGGGCAGTGGCAAAACCTACACCGCCATCGCCCTGGCCGTCCGTGCGCTCAAGAACCGGGAAGTGAAACGCATCATCCTCACGCGACCCGCCGTGGAGGCCGGTGAAAGGCTCGGCTTCCTGCCAGGCGACCTGAAAGACAAACTTGACCCGTATCTCCAGCCGCTCTACGACGCCCTCGGCGACATGATTCCCGCCAAACGGCTCCAGAACTTCATGGAAGAGGGCATCATCCAGATTGCGCCGCTGGCCTATATGCGCGGCCGTACGCTCGACCGGGCCTTCGTCATCCTCGATGAGGCACAGAACACTTCGCTGGGGCAGCTCAAGATGTTCCTCACGCGAATGGGCTGCGATGCCAAGTTCATCGTGACGGGCGATGCTACACAGATCGACCTGCCCAACAAGGCCGATTCAGGACTGATGCGCGGCATCGAACTGGTCCGCGACATCAAGGGTATCAGTATTGTGGAATTCGGGAAAGAGGATATCGTCCGGCACCCGCTGGTTACAAAGATTGTGGATGCATTCGAACGCACCTGACGTTGGCCCGCATGTCTGACTTGCCCGTATAGGCCATCGGGAAATCGCCCAGGTCGTACCAGATGTAACGGTAATAGGCCTGGGTATCGTTTTTCTCCGTGGCACTCCACCAGCATCCGTACTCGTTGATTCCCTCGAACTTCTTGCTGCCCGCGAAGGTATAGCCGAGCGGCATGGCGTTCCAGCCGATGTCGTTGGTGTGCGAATTGTCGGGGGAATAGGGCCACATCCGCTCGTCATTCAGACAAACTGCGGCCGAGGCCTTTTCGCCCAGGCCGAACCAGTTGTCGACGAAGGGCACTGCAATGCCGCCGCTGAGCACTTCGGCGAGCGACTCCCAGTCCTCATTGGTGGGTACCGACCATCCTTCCGGACAGACATCCCCGTCCATTGCTTCGTCCCAGGTGTAGAAATGACCGAAATAGGCGGCGGTGACGGGAGAGGTCTTGAACGGAACGCCTCCCCAGGCCAGGTTCTGGCAGAACCAGTCGAGTTCGCCGGCGGTGATGTATCGGTAGGCCCGTCCGTCACGTTTGTCAACAATGAACTGCGGACTGGCCTTGAGGCCGGTGATCGATGCGTTCCAGCTGGTATCGATGGTCGTGACCTGCTGGGAGGTACTGTTGATATAGTAACCGTCGGCGTAGCAATTGGCGGAAACGATGAAGACGCCGATGCTGTCGGGGAAGCGTACGGAGACGACGTTGCTCGTCAGGGTGTCGACGTAGACGCCGGAAACATACCATTTGTAGTTGGCATTTTTCGGGTCAATGATGCCCGATGCGGACAAGGTGACCGTTTCCCCCATCTGAACATAAAAGGGAATGTCAAACTCCACCGTGCCGGACATCGTCTCCGGGGTGAAAGTTTCCTCTTCGGCTTTCTTGCAGGACGCGAGGCTCAGCAGAAGCATCAGAAAGATGCCGG
The DNA here is from genome assembly GCA_902784965.1 of uncultured Bacteroidia bacterium. Classification (GTDB taxonomy): domain Bacteria; phylum Bacteroidota; class Bacteroidia; order Bacteroidales; family UBA932; genus Cacconaster. The sequence goes on from CACZWU010000001.1 coordinate 97,956, forward strand.
CCCCACGGTATAATTTCTTCAAATCCATCAATTATTATCCCTGTTTCAACTTGCAAAGGTGCAGAAATAATCGTAATTTTGCAAGAAATGTACCGTAATCTCATCCTACTCCTGACAACTTCACTTCTGCTCTGCAGCTGTGTGAAGGACACGTCATATCACCGCATCGAAGGTTTTGCCCAGGGCAGTTCCTACCAGGTGATCTGCAGTCCCCTTCGGGGCATCACCCAGGAAGCGCTGAAACAACGCATCGAATCGTGCCTGGAAGGCATCGACCAAAGTTTGAGCGGTTACAACAAAGGCTCGCTGCTTTCGCGCCTCAACGAAGGGGAAGATCTCCCGCTCAACGATGATTTCATCGATTGTTTCACGCGCTCCAAAGAGATTTGGGAAGAGACCGGCGGCGCCTTCGATCCGTCGTCCGGCCCGTTTTTCGACCTGTGGGGCTTTGGCTTTACCAACAAGGGCTCCGTTACGCAGGAAGCCATCGATTCGATCCGCGCTTTCATCGGCATGGATCTCCTCTCTCTTGAAACCCGCCCCGACGGCGTCCATCTGGTCAAGGCCGACCCGCGTGTCAAACTCAACTTCAACGCCATCGCCCAGGGCTTCTCCTGCGACCGGGTGGCACGCATCCTCGATTCGGTCGGCTGTACCGACTACCTCATCGACATCGGACGGGAGATTGTCTGCAAAGGGCTGAACGCCAACGGCGGTCTCTGGCGCATCGGGCTTGACAGGCCCATCGACGGCAATTTCGATGAGGGGAGCGACCTGCAGGCCATCATCGAAGTCACCGATTGCGGCATCGTCACCTCCGGCAACTACCGGAAATACTATATCGAGGACGGACACAAGTTCGCCCATACCATCGACCCGACCACCGGCCGTCCCGTGACGCACAACCTCCTGAGCGCCACTGTCGTGGCGAAAGACGGCTCGACGGCCGACGCCTATGCCACCTGGTTGATGGTGGAGGGTGTCGACAAGGCCCGCAAGATCCTGGCCGACCGGCCTGAGCTCGATGCGCTGCTCGTGTATGAGCGGGACGGAGATTTCGCCTCCTTCCAGACAGATAACCTCAAAACCCAATAGCATGAACAGAAGAGATTTCCTCCGGACGTCCGCGCTGGGGGCTGCCGCCCTCGGATTGGGCGGCCTGAGCGCCTGCAAGGTTACCAACCGGCATTCCTTCGACACCATCATCAAAAATGGCACGATCTACGTCGGCGACGGGAAAGCGCCTGTCAAAGGAGATATTGCCATCCGCGACGGGAAGGTCGCGGCCATCGGGAAAGACCTCGGGACCAATGCCCCGAATCTCGTGGACGCGGAAGGCCTTGTCGTCTCGCCGGGTTTCATCGACATCCACACCCACACCGACACCAATCTCTTCGACGCCCCCAAAGGCGACAGCCGCATCTTCCAGGGCATTACGACCGACCTGGGCGGCAACTGCGGCTACTGCCCCTTCGTCTACAGCGACCAGGCCTGGGAGAGCCGCAAGGACAGGCCCCGCCATGGCGGTCCCGCCTGGCGCGACATCGACGGTTTCTACCAGCGCCTGACCGAAAACAAGATCGGTATCAACTATGCCAGCCTGGTGGGCCACGGCGATGTCCGCGAGGCCGTGGTCGGCCCCTATAATGTCAAGGCCTCCGACATGCAGCTCCGGAAAATGTGCGAAGTGCTGGACCGTCAGCTCGAACTCGGTGCCATCGGCCTGTCGTACGGTTTGGAATATGCGCCTGGTTGCTACTGCGATACCCGTGAGATGGTGGAGCTCAACAAGGTCGTTGCCAAGCACAATGCCCTCTATACCATTCACATGCGCAACGAGGACGATCATGTGCTCGAAGCCATGGACGAAGCTATCGAAGCCGCACGGCTTTCGGGGGCCCGGCTGGAGATCTCGCATCTCAAGGCTCAGAATCCGGCCAATTTCGACAAGATCGACCGGATGCTCGGCAAGATCGATGCCGCCCGTGCAGAAGGCATCGACATCGCCTTCGATCGCTATCCCTACACGGCCTTTTCCACGGGTTTCACCTCGTTCATCCCCATCGAACTCCGCGACGGCACGTCCGAGGACATCTACAAACGCCTCAACGACAAGGCGACCTGCGAGAAGATCAAGAAATACGCTTACAGCCGCCTGGAACGCTTCGGTGGCCCGCAGCAGGTGGTCGTGGCCGGCTGCAACGATCCGGCCAACGCCGTCTATGCCGGCAAGAATCTGGCGGAATGCTGCAAGATTTCCGGTATGGACGAATGGGAGATGATCCGCTACCTGCTCATCTCGGAAAAACTCGAGGTCAACCAGGCCACCTTCGCCATGAAGGAAGAGAATCTCCAGAAGATTTACGCGCATCCGCTTTCGATGCCGGCTTCCGACGGCAGCGTTTACTCGCCCGAAGGTGTGCTGGGCAAGGAACTGCCGCATCCGCGTTCCTATGGCACCTTCCCCCGTTTCTTTGAAAAATTCGTCCGCGAGGACAAGGTGCTCGACCTGGCTACTGCCATCTGGAAGTGTACCGGTTTTCCGGCTTCCCGGATGAAACTCAAGGACCGCGGACAGCTGGTGGTGGGGTATGCCGCCGACGTCACGGTGTTCGACCCGGCCACCATCGCCGACCTGTCGACCTACGCCAAGCCGCACACCTTCCCAGCCGGCATCATCCACGTGTTCGTCAACGGCGTCCATACCATCAAGGAAGGCGCCCATACGGGTGCCCTCTCCGGGATGGTGCTGGGTAACGATCAGTTGAGCCGGTAATTTTTATATCTTTGTAAGATGAATGTAATGTTATGAATAAATCGATACTATTTCTCCTGCTGGCTGGCCTGCTGCTCTGCACGGGATGTGATTACATCCGCGCTTCGCTGGGCAAGCCGACTTCGGCCGACCTGGTCAAGATCAGTGACGAACTGAAAGCCCGCGAGCAGTTCCTTCGCGACAGTATTGCTGCCGTCCGCGCCGCAGAAGCCGGACTGGCAGCGCAGGGCGACACGCTGGCGTCACAGGCCCCGGTACCTGCTGCTTCTGCCGCCCAACCTGCAGTTCAGCCCGCTCAGCCGGCACCTGCCCAGCCCGCCGCCGCTGCTCCGCTGAAGAAATACTATGCCGTGGCCGGTGCCTTCAAGAACCCGGAGGGCGCCCAGAAATATGTCAACAAGCTGCAGGAGAACGGGATCAAGGCCCATCTCTTCGATTTCCGCAGCGGACTCAAGGTGGTCTGCGTGGAGGGCCACGACACCCTCGAGGAGGCTCAGCAGGACGTGGCCCGGCTCAAGGAACTGAAGCTGTCGGACTCTGATCCCTGGATCTACAACACGAATCAGAAACTTCACAAATGATATGAAAAATACCGTTTTCACAGAGAAGCACATCGCGCTGGGTGCGAAGATGGCTCCGTTTGCCGGCTACAATATGCCGATCCAATACAAGGGTATCAATGAAGAGCACGCCTGCGTGCGGGAGAAGGTGGGTGTCTTCGACGTCTCTCACATGGGCGAGATCTGGATCCTGGGCCCGAAAGCCCTGCCGTTCCTGCAGTATGTCTCTTCCAACGACGCATCCGTCCTTTTCCCGGGCAAGGCGCAGTATACCTGCTTCCCCAATGGCAAGGGCGGCATTGTCGACGACTTCATCGTCTATTGCTTCAGCACGGAGAAGTACCTGCTCGCCGTCAACGCTGCCAACATCGAGAAAGACTGGAACCACCTCTGCGCCATCGCGCCGAAATTCGGCCTGACCGTGGGCAAGGACCTGGTCAACGCATCCGACCAGACCTGCCAGCTCGCCATCCAGGGTCCCCGGGCCATGGAAGTGATGCAGAAACTCTGCAAGGAAGACATCCTCTCGATGGAATACTATACCTTCAAGGAACTGGAAGTGGCCGGCATTCCCGGCGCCATCCTCTCGACCACCGGTTACACCGGCAGCGGCGGATGCGAGGTCTACGTTCCCAACGAATACGGCGACCAGCTCTGGAAAGCCGTCTTTGAGGCTGGAGAGCCCTTCGGCATCCAGCCGATCGGTCTGGGCGCCCGTGACACGCTCCGCCTGGAGATGGGATTCTGCCTCTACGGCAACGATATCGACGACACCACCTCGCCGCTGGAAGCCGGCCTGGGCTGGATCACCAAGTTCAACGACGTGAAGGGCGACTTCATCGACAAGCAGTATCTGCTTGACCAGAAGGCCGCCGGCCTGAAGCGCAAACTCGTGGGCTTCGAGCTCGTGGACCGCGGCATCGCCCGCCACGAGATGCCCATCTGCGACGCCGAAGGCAAGCAGATCGGCCATGTGACCTCCGGCACGATGGGCCCGACCGTCAAGAAGGCGATTGGCATGGGTTATGTAGATGTTCCGTACAACAAGGTCGGTTCTGAAATCTACATCGAGATCCGTGGCAAGCTGCTGAAGGCCGTTGTGGTGAAGATGCCGTTCTACCAGAAATAGTTGAAAAGAAGACTGATCATACTCATAGCACTGGAATTCTGTGCGGCAGGCCTTGCCGCACAGAATTTTGCTGTTGCCCCGGCGCTGCGGGCCCATGTCGAGGCCCTTTGCGACGAGGAGCTGGAAGGTCGTCGTGCCGGCAGCGACGGTGAGCGCGCGGCGGCCCGTTACCTCTACGATGCGCTGGAGGAGGCCGGCGTGCTGATGCTCACCGATACGCTGGGACAGGACTTTACCATCACCGGTCCCGACGGGGACATCCATTCCCGGAACGTCGTGGGCATCGTCCAGGGCAGCGATCCGCTGCTGCGCGATGAATACATCGTGGTGGGCGCCCGCTACGACCATCTGGGCACCCACGTGCTGACCGTCGACGGCGAACCGGTGGTCCAGCTCTTTCCGGGGGCTGACTGCAACGCCTCGGGCGTTGCCATGCTGATCGAGCTGGCACGGTTGGTGGCTGAGTACCAAGGCCTTTTCCGCCGCTCCATCCTTTTCGTCGGCTTTGGCGCCGGAGAGCAGGGGTCGGCCGGCTCCTGGTATTTTGTCAACCGGGCCTTTGAACAGTCCGGAAAGATCAAGGCGATGCTCGACCTCGACTGCCTGGGCCGGGGCGGGAGCGACCATCCGCTGACGGTGTTCTCCCAGCTCGCCCGCCGGGATTTCGACTACCTGCTCGACCAGACCGCCCGCCAGCCCGTGGTCCGGCTGCCCGAAATCGCGACCGGGACGCTCCGCCCCTCCGATTACCTGCCTTTCTACGAAAAGAAGATTCCGGTGTTCTTCTTTTCCACGGGACCCGCCCGCGAACACCGCACCATCAAGGACACGCCGCGGCTCATCGATTATGCGGCGATGGAGATCAACGGCAACTATCTCTATCATTTCCTGATGGTGGTGGCCGACGTCGACGAGGTCTCCTCGGTCGACGCTGACCCCGAGAAACGGGCTGTGCGTGCCGATCGGGTCTATGCCGCCTCCGACTGCGACGTCCGTCCCCAGTTCTTCCATTCCAACGAACGCCACTTCCTCCAGAGCTGGGTGTACAAATACCTCAAGTATCCCTCCTACGCCATCGAACACAACATCCAGGGACAGGTGCTGGTGAGCTTCATCATCGAGAAAGACGGTACCGTGACCAACGTCCAGGTGGAAGACGGGGTCGACGAACTGCTCGACGACGAGGCCGTGCGCGTGGTGTCGGTTTCACCGAAATGGATTCCGGGCCAGATCAAGGGCAGCAAGGTCCGTACGAAAATGGTCATTCCCGTGGAATTCCGTCTGTCGTCGAAGTGGGACATGGGTTTGAAAAAATAACTATCTTTGCGCCAGATTTCAAACAGGCGTACAATCATCATATCCATGGAATACAACTTCGTCGACATTGAGAAGCGGTGGCAGGCTTATTGGGCTGAGCACCATACCTTCGAAGTCAGTAACGACTCTCCCCTCCCCAAATATTATGTGCTGGACATGTTCCCTTATCCTTCGGGAGCCGGTCTCCATGTGGGCCATCCCCTGGGCTACATCGCCAGCGACATCTATACCCGCTACAAACGCCTCAAGGGTTTCAACGTGCTGCATCCGATGGGATACGATGCCTTCGGCCTTCCCGCCGAGCAATACGCCATCCAGACCGGGAAGCATCCGGCCGAAACCACCGAGAAGAACATCGCCCGCTACCGGCAGCAGATGGACCGCATCGGCTTTTCGTACGACTGGTCGCGTGAAGTCCGTACCTGTGATCCCTCTTACTACAAGTGGACGCAGTGGGCTTTCCTCGAGATGTTCAACCACTGGTACAACCCTGAAACCGACAAGGCCGAGCCCATCGACACGCTGATCGACCGGTTCAAGGCCGAGGGCCGCTGGGAGGGTCTCTCCGAGAAGGAGCAGTCCGACCTGTTGATGCAGTACCGCATCGCTTATCTCGGCGAGACCGCGGTGAACTGGTGTCCGAAACTGGGTACCGTCCTGGCCAACGACGAGGTGAAGGAAGGTTATTCCGTACGTGGCGGTTTCCCTGTGGAACAAAAGAAGATGAAGCAGTGGCAGCTGCGCGTGAGCGCCTATGCGGAGCGCCTGCTCTCCGGCCTCGACCAGCTCGACTGGACCGACTCCCTGAAAGAGATGCAGCGCAACTGGATCGGCAAGAGCCAGGGCGCCGAGATGGTGTTCCACGTCTTCAACGGCGACAAGGAATATGAGATGACCATCTTCACCACCCGTGCCGATACCGTCTTCGGTGTTACCTTCATGGTGCTGGCACCGGAAAGCGAATGGGTGGAGAAGCTGACGACGCCGGAGCAGAAAGAAGCCGTGGAGGCGTATCTGCAGCAGGCGAAGAAAAAGACCGAGCGTGAGCGCATTGCCGAGACCCGCAAAGTCACCGGTGTCTTCACGGGTTCCTATGCCGTCAATCCCCTCACGGGCGACAAGGTCCCCGTGTGGATTTCCGAATACGTGCTGGCGGGCTACGGTACCGGCGCCATCATGGCTGTGCCGGCGCACGACAGCCGCGACTACGCTTTCGCCAGGACCTTCCACCTGCCCATCGTCCCCCTGATCGAAGGCTGCGACGTTTCGGAATCGAGTTTCGACGCCAAGGACGGCATCATGTGCAACTCTGGCTTCCTTAACGGGATGACGGTCAAGGAGGCCATTTCCGCCGCCATCGATTACATCGAAGCCAAGGGCCTGGGCCACCGCAAGGTCAACTACCGTCTGCGCGACGCCATCTTCTCGCGCCAGCGTTATTGGGGCGAGCCGTTCCCCATCTACTACAGGGACGGCATCCCCTGCGCCATGCCGTACGAGGAGCTGCCGCTGCAGCTGCCCGAGGTCGACAAGTTCCTCCCCACGGAAAACGGTGAGCCGCCGTTGGCCCGTGCCAAGGACTGGACCTACAAGGGATATCCCATCGAGACCAGCACGATGCCCGGTTTCGCCGGCAGCAGCGCGTACTACCTGCGTTATATGGATCCGCACAACGACGAGGCACTGGTGGGCCGCGTGGCCGACGATTACTGGCGCGACGTGGACCTGTATATCGGCGGCACGGAGCACGCCACCGGCCACCTCATCTACTCTCGCTTCTGGAACAAGTTCCTCTATGACTGCGGATACGTGTGTGAGCCGGAGCCGTTCAAGAAGCTCATCAACCAGGGCATGATCCAGGGCCAGAGCAAGTTCGTATACCGTATCAAGAACACCAATACCTTCGTGTCGTCCGGTTTGAAGGACCAGTACGACACCACCGAGATCCACGTCGACGTCAACATCGTGTCGGGCGACCGCCTCGACACCGAGGCCTTCCGTCGCTGGATGCCCGATTTCGCCACGGCCGAATTCATCCTCGAAGACGGCCAGTACATCTGCGGCAGCGCCATCGAGAAGATGAGCAAGTCGATGTTCAACGTGGTCAACCCCGACCAGGTATGCGACCGCTACGGCGCCGACACCCTCCGCTTGTACGAGATGTTCCTCGGCCCGCTGGAGCAGAGCAAGCCCTGGGACACCAAGGGCATCGACGGCGTCCACCGCTTCCTCAGGAAGTTCTGGAAACTCTTCTACGACCGCGACGATTTTGCCGTGAGCGACGAGAAAGCAACGCCGGCCGAGCTCAAGGTGCTGCACAAGCTGATCGGCAAGGTCCAGGACGACATCGAGCATTTCTCGTTCAACACCTCGGTGAGCGCCTTCATGATCGCTGTCGGCGATCTGGCCGACCTGCACAGCAACAAGCGGGAGATCCTGGAGCCGCTGCTCATCGTGCTCAGTCCTTTTGCCCCGCACATCTGCGAGGAACTCTGGCAGAAACTCGGCCACGAAGAGAGCATCAGCTTTGCCCGTTTCCCGCAGTATGTGGCCGCCTACACGGTCGAAGACACCGTCAAGTATCCGGTCCAGTTCAACGGCAAGATGCGTTTCCTGCTCGAACTGCCCAAGAACCTGAGCCGGGAAGAAGTGGAAGCCGCCGTCCGCAAGGCTTCTGAAACGGAGAAATATCTGCAGGGCGCTGCCATCCGCAAGGTCATCGTCGTCCCTGGCAAAATCATCAATATCGTCTGCTAATGGATAAGAACAAATTCCTGGCGACTTTCAAGTCTTACGCCATCATTACCCTCGGCCTGGTCTTCTACGTGCTCGCGTGGGTGGTTTTCATCATGCCCCATCAGCTGGTCGGCGGTGGCGTGACCGGTATTTCGGCCGTCATCCAGTATTGCACCGGCTTCAACGTGAGCTACTCTTTCTTCATCATCAACGGCGTCCTGCTGCTGATCGCCCTCAAGGTGCTGGGCCCGTCGTTCGGCGTAAAGACCATCTATGCGATGGTGGTCACGACCCTGCTGCTGCGTTTCCTGCCCATGGTCATTCCCCAGGAGTTCATCCAGATCATCGCCCTCGACAACGGCAAACTGCTCAGCGTGATCATTGGCGGTACGCTCTCCGCCCTGGGCATTTCGCTCACCTTCTCGCAGGGCGGCAGTTCCGGCGGTACCGACATCATCGCCCTGATGATCACGAAATATCGGGCCATTTCTCCCGGCAAGATCCTGCTCATCCTCGACGTGTTCATCATCGGCTCTTCCCTTATCGTTCCGACCGAAGGCAGCTGGGGCGTGAGGGTGGCCAACCTGATGTACGGTTATATCATGGCCGGTGTGTTCAGCGTGGCGCTCGACCTGTTCGTGTCGGGTTCCAAGCAGTCGGTACAAATCTTTATTTTCTCGAAAAATTATGAAAAAATTGCCGACCGCATCACGTCCGACGTGCACCGCGGCGTGACGGCACTGCAGGGAAAGGGCTGGTACACAAAGACGGAGTCGACGGTCCTGCTGGTCATCGCCCGCAAGCCGGAACTGAAACTTTTGTTGAATTTGATCAAGGAGGAAGATCCGCAGGCCTTCATTTCGGTGGGCAGCGTTTCCGGCGTGTACGGTTACGGCTTCGACGTAATCAAAAAATAATCCGATTTTTCCGGTACAGCCGGGTTATATCCCGGCAGAAACGGAATCGCCGATTTGTTCGTAGTTTCGTATCAAAAAAACGGAACCTATGGACATCGTTTACTTATTGCTTGCTTATCTGCCGCTTGCCGGATTGCTGGTGTTCCTCTTCCTCTACCTGCGCAAGAAGCGGCATCAGGACGTTCAGAACGTCCAGCTGTCGGGCCAGACCGTGACGGCAAAGGAATACCCCATTCAGGACCGTCCGATCCCCCATGCTGACCGCATGCTGGAAGATCCGGGCCCCAGCCTGAAGGATTCGGACATGGAAGAGTTGAAAGACCGGCTCTGCAACGTGCTGGAACGCGAGAAACTCTTCCTGAATCCCGATATCCGCGTGGGCGACCTGGCCGAACGGCTGTTCACCAACAAAAGCTACCTGGCGCAGACCATCAAGATCAAGTTGAACAAAAATTTCTGCCAACTGGTCCACTATTACCGTGTCCGCGAGGCGATGCGCCTCTACGCCCAGAATCCGGAGCTGACCATCACCCAACTGTGCCGCAGGGTCGGTTTCAATTCGATGACCACCTTCAATACAGCCTTCGGCCGGAACACAGGTTATACCCCCGCCGAATGGTGTAAAGAGTTTCGAAAAAGGAATGAGGCGAAAGCGAGTTGACGACAAGGCGGTCTATGAGAAAATGATACAATTGATGCAGGACAGGCGGCTTTTTCTCCGGCGCAGCCTGACCCGCGACGACCTGGCACGGGAGGTGCTCACCAACCGGACCTATATCACGCGGGCACTCAGGGGACGCGGGCTCAATTTTTCCCAGTTCGTCAATTCGTTCCGGGCCGACTATGCCATCGACCTGATGACCAGCGAAAAATACCGCGACGCCTCGCCCGAGGACATCGCTGTGCTGAGCGGTTTCTCCAGTGTCGACACGATGAACCGCTACATCAAAAAAAGCGCAGGCACAACGGCCTGCGCTCTCAGGGAAAGGATGGAAGGCGCTTAGAGTTCCACCTTCGTGGGCTTGACCATGTTCTTCGGGTCGAGGATCTTGTCGAGCTGCTGCTTGGTCAGGTATTTCTTGTCCAGCACGAGCTGATACACGCTGCCGCCGGTGACGAGGGCTTCCTTGGCCACTTCCGTGCACTTGGCGTAGCCGATATACGGCTTCAGAGCGGTCACGATCCCGATGCTGTGCTCGGCCAGAGACTTGCAGTGCTTCTTGTTGGCGGTGATGCCGTCGACGCACTCGATGCGGAGGGTGTTGAGGGCGTTGGTCATCCAGGTCATCGACTCGACCATCGATTCCACGAGCACGGGTTCCATCACGTTGAGCTCGAGCTGGGCGGCTTCCGATGCCATCGTGATGCAGGTGTCGTTGCCGATCACCTTGAAGCACACCTGGTTGGTCACCTCGGGAATCACGGGGTTCACCTTGCCCGGCATGATGGAGCTGCCCGGCTGCTTCGGCGGAAGGTTGATTTCGGCCAGGCCGGTGCGGGGACCGGAGGCGAGCAGGCGGAGGTCGTTGCAGATCTTGGAGATGCGGATGGCGATGTTCTTCAGTTCAGCGTGGTAGCAGACCATGCAGGAGGTGTCGTTGGTGGCCTCCACGAGGTCTTTGGCCAGCGAGATTTTCCAGCCGGAAATCTTCTTGATGTGCTTGGTGCAGGCTTCGGCGTAGCCCGGTTCGGCAGTGATGCCGGTACCGATGGCTGTTGCGCCCATGTTGATGACGAGAAATTCCTGGGCGGCGGCGTCCAGGCGTTTCATCTCGGTCTCAACGGCGGTAGCGAAGGCGCCGAAGGTCTGTCCGAGGGTCATCGGGACGGCGTCCTGCAGCTGGGTGCGGCCCATCTTGATGATGCCAGCAAAACTGCGCTGTTTGGCGCGGAACGACTTGGCGAGTGCCTTGAGGGCAGCCATCAGGTCCTGGTGGATCATGTACAGGCCCAGATGCATGGCGGTCGGATAGGCGTCGTTGGTCGACTGGGCCATGTTGATGTGGTCGTTGGGGTGGATTACCTTGTAGTCGCCGTGTTTCTTGCCCAGGATCTCGAGGGCGCGGTTGGCAATCACTTCGTTGGCGTTCATGTTGGCCGACGTGCCAGCACCGCCCTGGATCATGTCGATCGGGAAGTGCTCGGTGTGCTTGCCTTCCATCAGTTCCTTGCAGGCGGCCACGACGGCGTCGGTGATCTCGTCAGAGACCAGGCCGAGCTCATGGTTGGCCAGGATGGCGCCCATCTTCACGATGCCGAAGGCCTTGACGAACTCGGGGTGGTCACCCAGGAGATTGCGGCTGATATCGAAGTTTTCGATGCAGCGGAGGGTCTGTACGCCGAAGAGGGCCTCTACGGGGACTTCCTTGTCGCCCAGCAAGTCATGCTCGGTGCGGGTCTTGCCGGAGGTTTTGAATTTGTATTCGATCATGTTAAAAATATTTTAGGGAGTTAACAGATTCAGGCGAAGAATTTTTCGAGCCGGCCGAGGGCGGTCGGCAGGGCGAAGATCACGACGCGGTCGTAGGGCTTGACGCACGTCTGGTCGGTGGCGATGATGGCCTCGTTGCCCCGGATGATGCCGCCGATGATGGCGTCCTGGGGGAGGTTGAGCTCGCCGATTGGCGCCTTGGTGATCTGGCTGTCGGGGTTGACGATATATTCGATGACTTCCGCATCGGAGCCACCGATGACCTTGACGGTGCGCACCTTGTTGCTCATCGTGAAACGGAAGATGCGGCCGGCCGTGATGATTTTCTTGTTGATGACCGCATCGACGCCCATCCCTTCGGCCAGCCTGATGTATTCTATGTTCTCGACCTCTGCAATGGTCTTGGCCACGCCCATGTTCTTGGCGGCCACGCAGGCCAGGATATTGGTCTCCGAACTCGAGGTGACGGCCACAAAGGCATCGCAGCTCTTGACATCCTCTTCGTAGAGGAAGTCGGAATTGCGCCCGTCGCCGTTGATGACGAGGGTCCGGTCGAGATTCTCCGACAGGACTTCGCAACGCTCGCGGTTGATTTCGATGATTTTCACGAACTCGGCATCCTTCTCGAACTGGGCGGCCACCATTTCGCCGATGCGTCCGCCGCCCAGGATGGTGAGCCGCTTGATGTCGAGGTAGCGCTTGCCCGAAAGGACCATCAGCTCGTCGACAAAGGAACGCTTGCAGACGACGTAGATCATGTCGCCCCGTTTGAACAGGGTGTCTCGCTGGGGAATCAGGGTTTCGCCGCCGCGGGTGATGGCCACGATGCGGAAAGGCAGATTCTCCGGATCGTAGGGAAGGTCGGCGCTGGTCTTGTTGAGCAGCTTTGAATCTTCATCGATGCGGAATACCACCAGCTGCAGCTGTCCGCGCGCGAAGTCCACGAATTCCGATACGTCGGACTGCTTGAGCAGATCGCAGATCTCCGTGGCGGCAATCTTTTCCGGGTAGAAGAGCAGGTCGATGCCCATCTCGGTGAACATCAACTTGTTGTCGTAGTTGAGGTATTCCGCGTCGTTGATGCGGGCAGTCACCTTCTTGGCGCCCAGTTTCTTGGCGATGATGGCCGAAACGATGTTGACGTCTTGTTCGCGGGCCGGGCTGACGGCCACGAACAGATCGGCCTTCTCGACGCCGGCCGACTTGAGCACCTTGATGGAGGTAGGGCTGCCCTGTACGGTGAGCACGTCCATGCTCTCGGTGACCAGGGCGAGGCGTTCCTCGTCGTGGTCGATGATGGTGATCTCGTGGAAGCCCTCGCTCAGCATCTTGGCCAGGTGGCATCCGACTTCTCCGGCTCCTGCAATGACGATCTTCATGGCTGTATCAGTTGAGTTTCGCTCCGATGAGCGTCATAAATTCGTTGCGGGTGCGGATGTCGCGGAGGAAAGCGCCCGTGAAAGCCGATGTCGTGGTCAGGGAATTCTGTTTCTGGACGCCGCGGATCTGCATGCACATGTGGGCGGCTTCGATGACCACGGCCACGCCGAGCGGGTGCAGGGTCTCCTGGATGCAGTCGCGGATCTGGACCGTGAGGCGCTCCTGGACCTGCAGGCGGCGGGCGAAGGTCTCCACCACGCGGGGGATTTTGCTCAGGCCGGTGATGTAGCCGTCGGGAATGTAGGCCACGTGGGCTTTTCCATAGAAGGGGAGCATGTGGTGCTCGCACATCGAGTACAGCTCGATGTCCTTGACCACCACCATCTGGTGATACTCTTCCCGGAACATGGCGGAACGAAGGATCTCGGCGCCGTCTTCCTGGTAGCCCTTGGTGAGGAACTGCATGGCGCGGGCGACGCGCAGCGGGGTTTTCAGCAGCCCTTCGCGCTGCGGGTCCTCGCCCAGCAGGCGGAGGATCTCGCGGTAGTGGCCGGCCAGTTCCTGCGTCAGTGCTTCGTCGTATAATTCCTGCTTTTGATAGGCCATGGCTTTCTTTTAAAATTATGGCAAGTTACGAAATATTTTCATTATTTTCGTATTTTGGAACTTTAAACTTGCAATTATGCCGATTTTGTTCGTCGCAGCCGTCGATTTTGAACTGGACGTGGCCCGTACTGCCTGGTCAGACCGGCCGGCCCGTTTCCTCTGTACCGGGGTGGGGGCCGAAGCGACGGTGCGGGCGCTGGAGGCGGTTCTCGCCGGGGAATCCTTCGACAGGGTCGTCGACCTCGGCGTAGCGGGCAGTTACCGCGGCGACTTTCCCCTCGGTACGGTGGTCCATGTGGTGAGCGAGCAGAACGGCGAATCCCCGGGAATCCTGCTGCGGCAGCCCTCACCCTGGCCGGAACTGGGATTCCTGCCCGCCGCTACCGGCAATACGCTCCAGCTGCTGGATGATCGTTACCGCCGGGTGACGGCCGACGTGGAGTCGATGGAAGGCGCCGCCTTTTTCGAAACCTGCCTGCGGCACGGCGTCCCTTTCGCCGAGTTGCGCGCCGTGTCGAACGAAGTGGGGGAGCGCGACCATTCCCATTGGGACATCCCGCTGGCCCTCAAACGGTTGCAATCGGCTTTGGAAACGTTTAAAAACGCGTTGCAATGAAACTGAAACTCGCTTTTTCCTCCTGCCCCAACGATACGTTCATGTTCCATGCGCTGGTCCACGGCCTGGTCGACACCGAAGGGCTCGACTTCGATGTCGACATCTACGACGTAGAAGAACTCAACGAACGGGCCCAGCGTGGGTATTACGATATGACCAAACTCAGCTATCACGGATGGTTCACGGTACGCGACCGTTACGCGATGCTGGAGTCCGGTTCCGCCCTGGGTTGGGACTGCGGGCCGCTGCTGGTGCGGCGGGCCGGCGATGAAAGCGTGTTGGAGCGCCGTCCCCTGACCATCGCCATCCCCGGCCGCTATACGACGGGTGCCCTGCTCTGCTCCCTGGCCTATCCGGGGCTTGGCGGGACGGTCCCGATGCTTTTCTCCGAGATCGAAGAAGCGGTGGGCCGTGGCCGGGCCGACCTGGGCGTGCTCATCCATGAGGGCCGTTTCACCTACCGTGACAAGGGACTGGCCCTGGTCTGTGACCTGGGGGCCTGGTGGCAGGCGTACTCGGGCTGCCCGATTCCGCTCGGCGGCATCGCCGTCCGGCGTTCCCTTGGCCCGGAAATTGCTGCATCTGCAGGCCGTGTGCTGCACCGGAGCATCTCGTATGCGTTCGCCCATCCGGAAGCCTCGCGCGATTATGTCGCCTCGTACGCCCGCGAGCTGTCGGCACAGATCCAGCAAAAACACATCGACATGTTCGTAAACCGCTTCTCCCTCGACCTGGGCGAAGAAGGACACCGGGCCATCGATACATTGTATACCTGCTATGAGCGAGCTGATCTTGATGGAAGGCGTCAGGAAGTATTATCCCGCGGGCGAAGGGGTGGTACGGGCACTTGACGGCATTGACCTCCGCATCCGGAAAGGAGCATATGTCGCCATTATGGGCCCTTCGGGCTCCGGTAAATCAACGATAATGAACCTGCTGGGATGTCTCGACGTCCCGACTTCCGGCCGTTACCTGCTGGACGGGAAGGATGTTGGCGCCCTGGACGACGACGCTCTCTCCGGCGTGCGCAACCGGGAGATTGGTTTCGTGTTTCAGTCGTTCAATCTGCTGCCGCGCCTCGATGCACTGGAGAACGTGGCAGTACCGCTGGGCTATGCGGGTGTGCCGAAGGCGGAGCGGCTGGAGCGTGCGGCAGAAGCCCTGCGGCAGGTGGGCCTTTCGGAGCGGATGCGGCACCGGCCCGATGCCCTTTCGGGCGGGCAGCGGCAGCGGGTGGCGGTGGCCCGGGCGCTGGTCACGCATCCTTCCCTCATCCTGGCCGACGAGCCGACGGGCAATCTCGATTCGGCGGCGACCGAGGCCGTGATGAAACTTTTTGCAGAGATTCATCGTAAAGGGAATACAGTGATATTGGTCACGCACGAGGAGGCGGTCGCCCGCTGTGCGGAGCGGATCATCCGCTTGCGTGACGGTAAAGTCGAAAGCGATGAAAATCTACACGAAAACCGGTGATGCCGGCACCACCTCGCTGGTCGGGGGCACGCGCGTGAGCAAGGCGCATCCGCGTGTCATGACCTATGGGGACCTCGATGAACTGATCAGTTGCCTTGGCCTGCTGCGCTGCGAGGTCGACCAGGCCCTTCCGCTGCGCCGTATCCAGATCCATCTGATGAATGTCAGCGCCCACCTGGCCAACGACGGCCGCAGTGTCAAACTCCAGCCTCTCGACGAAGGGGAGACCCAGTTTCTCGAAGAAGAAATCGACCGGATGACGGCGGCCCTTCCGCCGCAGAAGGCCTTCGTGCTGCCCGGCGAACCCCATGCCGCATCGTTGGCCCACATGGCCCGCACCATCTGCCGACGGGCGGAGCGCAGCGCCGTCCAGATCGATCCGAAAACCGAGCAGGATACCCTGGCCCTTCGCTACGTCAACCGCCTGAGCGACTATCTTTTTACCTTGGCAAGATACTTGTGCGCCGGGCACGATGACTATTGGTTGCCGTAGGTCATGAAAAAAACTTTGCGATTCAGTTTTTTTTATATCTTTGCGGCCCCATTATCAAAAAGAGAATTTATAGAACGATTCGCGTATGTATTGGACACTTGAACTCGCATCCAAGCTGGAAGACGCCCCGTGGCCTGCAACCCGGGAAGAATTGATCGATTATGCCACCCGTTCGGGAGCCCCGCTCGAAGTAATCGAGAACCTGGAAGACCTCGAGGAAGACGGCGAAGTCTACGATTCCATCGAAGACATCTGGCCCGACTACCCGACCAAGGATGACTTTTTCTTCGACGAAGAGGAGTATTGACCCGAAGATTTTGAAAGAAGGTCGAAAAATTGCCCGTTCCGGAAAGGTAACGGGCATTTTTTGTATAAATGCTTGAAAATGTGAACTTATTTCCGTAAATTTGAATTTTATAAAGAAATGAGTCAAATTCGATATATCCTTTTGGCTTTTGCGCTTTTGATGGCCTTGCCGTCGCAGGCGCAGAACAACGCCTACGGTCTGGACGACGAGTGCTATCCGTACTTCCGCCGGGCCGAGGATCTGGTGGGCAAGGAAGGGTTCAAGGCCGTGAACGACACGCTTTTACGCCTGGCCCTCCAGAAAGGCGACACCAAGGCGCAGACGCTCTTCTACGTCGAAAAGCTCCGCGACGTCATCGAAGTGGCCTTGCGTGAAGGACCGAACGACGGTGCCGTGAATGCCGCCTTCCGTGACCTGCGGGAGGCTGCGATCCGGCTCGGCCACCGGCAGTACTACTATTACGGCTACGAGCAGACCCAGAACTACTATTTCACGACGGGACGCATGCTCAAGGCGATGGAACTCATCCAGCAGATGCAGGACTATGCGCTGGAGAACGACGATGAGTACGGTAAATGGATGGCCGACCGCTACATGGTGAAACTCTACGTCGCGATGAACGACTACGTGTCTGCCAAGAAGTTCATCGACCGGGCGCTCGATACCTACCTCAATTCCACCGACTCCCTGATCAGGCGGCAGTCGTCCACCCGCCTGTGGTGCGACCTGGCGGACTACTATCCCATCGGTTCCGATTCTTCCCGCATGTGCATCCAGCGGGCGGTGGAAGACCAGAAAAGCTATCTCGACACGCTGCGCTGCGAATACTATCTGGCGAAGCTGGCCGCCCTCGACCAGGACATGGCGGGCTATCAGACCTCCCGCGACATCTGTGTCAACAGTCCGTCTTTCCATACCATCACGCCTTCGGGCGCCAAGTTCTTCGATGTCGTCGACGCTGTGTTCGACGGCACGGTGGGCCGGCATCTCAACGACATCCAGCAGTTGAAACTGCTGCGTGAGTGGAAATACCTGTCGTATCTCCTGCAGCAGAACGGATACCGCAGCTACGCGCTCTTCCTGTACCAGCGCCTGGTCGACGAGCTGGAGAACCAGGTTTCCACCAACAACCAGTCGCGTCTGGCTGAAGTGGAGGCCCGCATCGGCAACATGTCGCTGGCGGCCAACCTGCGGGAGAAATCGTCGCAGGTGACGCAGATCAGCCGGATGGTGATCATCCTGGCCGGCGCCACGATGCTCATCGTTATCACCTTCCTGCTGTTCTCCATCGCCTCCTACCGGAAAAACCGCAAGAAAGACGCCATCCGGATCGCTGAACTCAAGACCGCCAACGAACACGTCATCGCGGCCAACGAGGCCAAGACCCAGTTCGTCCAGAACATGAGCCATGAGATCCGTACGCCGCTCAATGCCATCGTCGGATTCTCCCAGCTGCTCTCCCTGCCCGACGGCTCCTTCCCCACTGAAGAGAAGGAATCGTTCAGCGGCCATATCGTCAACAACGCCCAGATGCTGACCATGCTGCTCGACGACATCCTCAACGCCTCGGCCATCGACCACAAGGAATACAAGCTCATCTACGAAGACGGGGAGTGTCACCACATGTGCCAGGCCGCCATCAGCAGCTCGGAGCACCGGCTCCAGCCCGGCGTGCAGATGTACTATGATCCGGAAAGCGAAGAACCCTTCTACTTCCGCACCGACCCGCGCCGCATACAGCAGATCCTCATCAACATGCTGACCAATGCCTGCAAGCATACGGAAAAGGGAGAGATCCGGCTGTCCAGTTCCACCACCGCTAACCCGGGTTACGTGACCTTCACCTGTACCGACACCGGTACCGGCATCCCTCCGGAGCAGGCGGAGGTCATCTTCGAGCGCTTCGTCAAGCTCAACGGATTCGTGCAGGGCACCGGCCTGGGCCTGAGCATCTGCCGCGACATCGCCAAGCAGATGGGTGCCCGTATCTACCTCGACACGACCTACACCGCCGGCGGTGCCCGCTTCGTGTTCATCGTTCCCGTCAACCCGCCTGAAGGCGCCGACAATACCGCCATCCCTCAACCCAAGATCAATCTTTAGCCTATGATACCGATATACGCACAAGAACACGACTTCTCCAAGTTTTCCGTTTTGGCAGTCGACGACATCCCGCTGAACCTGTTGCTGGTAGAGAAAATGCTCTCCCGCTTCAACTTCAAGTTCCGGAAGGCCACCAACGGCCAGCTGGCGCTCGATGCCGTCGCCCAGGAGAAACCCGATCTCATCCTGCTCGACCTGATGATGCCCGGCATCGACGGATTCGAAGTCATCCGCCGCCTGCGCGCCAATCCCGAGACGGCCGACATCCAGATCGTCATCCTCTCGGCCCTCACCTCCAACGAAGACATCATCAAGGGTTTCGACGTGGGTGCCAACGACTTCATCATGAAGCCCATCATCATGGAAAAACTGCTGACTTGCGTGGTCACCCACCTGCAGTTGGCCGAAGCCAAGAAGACCCAGGCATAAGTGAACGGGCGATAGGGGCATGGACAAGAGATTCTCATTGAAAGGCTCCCTGCTGCAGTACATTCTGTTGTCCTGCATCGGTACCTTTTTCTCCATCCTCCTGCTGCGATGGATCTCCGTGCCGGAGTACGGATTCACGCGGCACATGCTCATCGCCATGGCGTCTGCCGCCGTCTTCACACTCATCGGCCTGCTGATCTCCGGCAGTTCCCGCCATATCCGGGAAGACGCCTCTTTCTGGAATTTCCGCCGCATCGCCGCCACGGTGATGATCAAGGAAGTGGGCATGCTGGCCGTGATGCTGAGTGGCTGGATCGGCCACCATTCTGCCGTTCATATCCTGCTGGGTATTTTCTCTGACATCGTCTTCTCCATCGCGCTGATCATCTATCCTTCCATCATCGCCGCCCGCATCCGGAAAGAGAGCAAGGATATGCATTCCATCAGCGACCGCATCAATGCGCTGGTGTATGGTGATGGCGAGGAGGCGGCCGACATGGCGGAGAGCGCTGAGCTGTCGGGCCGTTACGAGGTACTGGGCCTGATTTCCCGCGACCCGGACATGAACGGCAAGATCCTGCGGGAATATGTCATCTACTATGTGGGCAGCGAACAGGATCTGGAGGCACTCCAGTGGCGGTTGGGCGGCATCGACTGCATCCTCTTCCCCAAAGGGGGACAGTCCGACAAGTCTGAAGCCAATATGTGGCGGGGCCCCGTGTCATCGGAAAACATCCCCCAGCCCAAGGATTCGATGAGCCTGACGGGCAAATTCATCAAGCGGGCTTTCGACATCACGCTGTCCGGCCTGCTGCTGATTGTCTTTTCGCCCTTGTTCCTTATCTGCGCGCTGGCCGTGCTGATCGACGACGGCCGGCCGGTCATCTACAAGCAGGAACGCATCGGTCGCGGTGGCAAACCCTTCTACATCTACAAGTTCCGCTCCATGCGGAAAGATGCCGAAGCGGCCGGTCCGGTACTCTATTCGGGCATCACCGATCCCCGTCTCACCCGTTCCGGCAGCTTCATGCGCCAGCATCACCTCGATGAGCTTCCGCAGCTTTGGAACGTCTTCCGCGGCGACATGTCGTTCATCGGCTATCGCCCCGAACGCCAGTTCTATATCGACCGCATTATGGCCGACAACCCGCGCTATCGTTTCCTCTATCAGATCCGTCCCGGGGTCACCAGCTATGCGACCCTCTACAACGGTTATACCGACACCAAGGAAAAGATGCTTACCCGGCTGGACATGGACCTCTACTACCTGCGCAACCACTCCGTGTGGTTCGATCTGCGTATCCTGGGTCTGACTTTCCTGAGTATCGTTGGGGGCAAGAAGTTTTAGACGATGGAAAGCGTGCTCATATCCGACAAGACCTGCTGGTTCGCCGCCCGCACCCGCTGCGGAGCGGAACTGGGCGTGCGCGACCGGCTCGACCGTTTTGGAACGGAGCACTTCCTTCCTGTCGAACTGCGCCGCCACACCCGCTCCCGCGCTTCGTATGAGCATCCGCTGATTCCCGGCCTGATCTTTTTGCATACCACCAAGAAGCAGGCCTGCGCCCTGACCAACGAGATGGGCCTGCCGGTGCGCTACCTCATCGACCCGGCCACGCATACCCTGCTCGTGGTCCCTGACAAGCAGCTCGACGATTTCCGCCGGGTCCTCGACCTTTCGGCCGAGAAGGGTGGGCTGATGGACTGCCCGCTGGCTCTGGGCGACTTCGTGCGGGTCATCAAGGGCCCGCTCCGGGGCGTTGAGGGCCGTGTTCTGGAACTGCGCGGGCACATCTACGTAGTAGTGGAACTGCTGGGCTGTTTCTTCGCCCGCGCCACGGTGCGGCGGGCCTGGCTTGAAAAAATAGATGCACCACGAAATGATTTTGGAACAATTCATGCTTAACATTCGTATAATATCTAATCGGCAATAATTGTGAACTATATGGAACAGAAAAAATACGAAGCACCTGCCATCCTTGAAGATGTCCATCTCGAGGTGGCCTGTGGTATTCTCGCACAGTCAGTAGTAGAAGAAGACCAGGAAGTGGAATCCGTGGGCCAGGAAGTCGAAACCCACACGATGACCGGTTACGAGCATAGCTGGCAATAGAAGCAGGAAATTGTCTATGAAACAGCTTTACCATCCAGTCGCTTTCGTACTGGCCGCACTCGTTTGCCTGTTGATGTCTGTATCCGGATGCGCCCTTTTCGAAGAGACTACGGGCGATCAGGTCATCCGTTTCACGGCCGCTTCCTCGCTCGATACGAAAGTCTATTATGGCAATGAGCAGAACGGCAAGATCCAGTTGATCTGGGAGACGGGCGACCAAATCCGTATTGTCAGTGACCGCGCCCGTACTTCCAGCGGTTCCAGTTCACACGATTACCGCCTCCGTCACGACCGGGAAGAGGGCTCCCACAGCTATGCCAAATTCGATCTCAATGATGCCGGAGAAAACGGACTGCGTTGGGAAGAGTCGGGCGACTATGAGTTCTATGCCACCTATCCGGCCGTATCCGTATCGTCTGACGGCTCCTTCTCGGCCGATGTCTCGGATGATCGATACCTGATGGTCGCCCATACCACGGCAGCGTACAATACCCAGCGGAAGGTGTTCCTCAGTTTCTATCCTGCCTTTACGGCCTTTGAAGTGACCATCACCGCCGACGATTCTTCCGTTTCGGTCGACGACAGCGAACTCTATTCCCTGGTGACGCCGATGGCCGGCAAGTTCACCGCCAAGATTGGCAACGCCGGGATTTATGACTACAATGTCACCTCTCCCGAGCGTTCTGCCTATCCGGCCTCCTCGCTGACGAGCGGCAGCCGCAGCAGCAAAACCTTCATCTTTTTCTGCCTGCCCCAGGATCTTCGCAACGTGGTTCTCTACTGTACCTTCACCAAAGACGGACAGACGCGGACCAAGTCGCTGGCCTTGTCGTCGGGTGGCAGTTCCATCGTTTTCTCGGCCTGTAAGTATCATCGTCTCAACCTGACGCTCGACAGCTCGGGTGGCGACGTGGAGATCGAGTTCTCCGACATGTCGATGGGCGGTTGCCAGATGCTGCTGTCCCTGCTCAAGCAGAACGCCGGGTCTTTGCAGCAATATGCGCAGAACCGGGGTGTTACGCTCGACCAGAACCTGGCCGTCAACCTGTTCAACTATTATGTGAACAACAATGTCGGTCAGGTGGATGCCCGTGATGCGTTCAAAGGGACCGGCAGCAACAGCTTTACCTCCGACCAACTTCCCGTCATCAAGGACTTCCTCGGAACACTGACCAACTATACGCATCAGAACTCCCTCTGGGCCAGCATCGAGGCCACTGACTTCGTCTTCGTCCCCAACCTGGAGACCATCAATCAGTTGGAGGTCGATCCGCAGAAGGTCAACAACTACGGAATGTCGATCGACGTAAGCGGTTTGCAGAAGCTCAAATCCATCTCCCTGTACAAGTGTACCCATCTGAGCGTCAGCGATTGCCCGCAACTGACATCGGTTCAGATGATGAACATCGACAACAATTACTCCTGTGATTTCAGTCTGAGCAACTGCCCGAAGGTGACCAGTTTCTCACAAGATTGGAACGGCCAGCGCTGCTCGTTCAGTTTCACCAACATGTCGGGCCTCCAGACGATCAGCCTGAAGAATGGCGCTTCCGTGACGGTCGACAACTGCAGTGCCTTGACCTCTCTGGGCATGGAACAGGCCAGCAACCTGGAGTCCATCAGCATTTCGAATGCGCCCAATTTCACCGGCGGTGAATTCAAGACGGTCGAGAAAACGGTCTCGGTGAGTGTGAGCAATTGCAGTGCGAACGTATCGGGAGCGACGCTGATCCTGCGGGGCAACGGGAATGCCACCAATGCCGGCAAGACAAACAGCGACAACTTGACCGTCAAGTTTATCGACAACGGCGGAAACGAGAAGACCCGTTTCTAGCGAAAGAGATTCCCGTGAGCCAGTTCCCGGAGCGTGGCCCAGGTTTCTCTGGGGGCGTACCGGAGCGAGAAAGGCAGCCTGGCGATGAAGGAAGTGGCCGTAGAGAGCTTCCTGCGCCAGCCGGCTTTTTTTACTGCCAGTTTCCGTGATGTCCGTGAAGTACCGAAATTGCCTCCCCGTCGCACATTTTGGAGCAGGTTCCTGTAGCTGCAGGGCTTGAAACTGTCCAGACAGTATTTCGGGTTGAGCCCCAGTTCTCCGACCAGCATGGCACAAAGCATCTGGTGCCAGTGTAGGATGCCGGCTTTCCGCAGGGCTTCCTCCAATTCCTGTTTGTCGTAGCGGCCTTCCAGCATGGCCAGGGCACGGGCCAGGTCGCAGAACTGCTTCAGGCCGATTCCCACGCCCAAGGCGTGCTTGAGGATGTGCGCGCTGTAGAGTACGATTTCGCCGCATGCAGAAGGGACGGCAGGCAATCGTTCGTCGGGCAGGTGCAGGTCGAAATAGCGCGGATGGATTTCTATGCAAATGCCTTTCCGGTTGAAAACCGTGCTGCCGTCCGGTGCCCGTTCTGCCTTGTCGACCAGGGCACTGGCTTCCTCGATCTTTCCGTCGGGGAAGTAGATGTCGATGTCGCCGCATTGGCGGAGCAGGGGCACCTCATAGTGCCGGGCGGCCTGGCTTCCCTTGAGGACCAGCATCCTGAGGCCATGCTGCTCGAAGAAAGCGCGGAGCTCCCGCTCCACGATGTTCATCTGCAGGTTCAGCTGCTCGATCTCGTTGGCTTCGGCCAGCAGCTGCATCCGGACGGGGGCGGGTGGAAGCTGATCGGCCGGAAGATGGGTGATGCCGCGCAACAGGAGGCCGGTCACGGCCTGCCGCCGTGCCAGCTCCAGCATCCGCTCCCACCGGCCCTGGCTGGCCAGTTTGGAAAGGATGACCGGCTGTTCCCACAGACCTGCCCGGAGCAGGCTGAGGAACAGATTCCAATCCCCGTCTGTTATGGATTGCCGCATATTCGGTATAAAGATATGAAAAATCAACGAAAATGATTATATTTGAATTCGAAAAGACAACTTTTTATGCGAATTCACCCTGGCTACCATCTTCGCGAGTTGGGCGACGATCATCTGGTCATCGGCAAAGACGCCGCTGCCAAGCAAAATGAGCGGCGGGTCGTACGGCTCAATGCATCGGCCGCTTTTTTGTGGCGCGCCGTTGAAGGAAAAGAGTTTGATGTGCCGATGCTGGCTCGACAGCTTCAGGAGGAATACGGATTGGATGCCGCCAGGGCCGCAGCCGATGCGGCGGCCATCGTCTCTGCCTGGACGGACGCCGGACTGGTCGACGCATAGGCCTTTTTCCCGCTATTTTTGCTTTTCTCGACAGGAATCAGTAACTTTGTTACTGAAATGGCGATTCTGTCTTTCAATCTTGCTTCGAGTCTGCTCAGCAGGCCCGTTGGCGAAGCCTTATTCTAAATCCTTCATTTTTCGATGAGAAAGTGTGTTTTGCTGGCAGCGGCTTTGCTCCTGAGCGCCGTGTCGCTGTTCGCTCAAAAGAGTCCCCTGACGCCCTATGAATATGGACACCGCTGGTACTTTATGTTCCAGGGCGGTCCGCTTTATTTCAACAGTGATTATTGCAGCAACATGTGGGCGGAGGGCCGCGTGGATGAGTTGTTAACCTTCAGTACGGGCCTGGCCCTGGGCTACAATTTCGACGACGCCAACGCCATTCAGGTCATGGCCAATTACGCGCGCAAGACGGGCGTCTGCGAACCGTTCGAAAGCGATTTATTTAATTCCACGACCGAAACGATTCCGACCTACACCTACAAATTCCGCAGCGTGCAGTGCTTTGTCGACTACGTGATCAACTTCAATGCGCTGGCCGAATACTTCATGTCCTTCTCGGCCAAGTGCTACGCCGGCCTCGGTGCGGCCTATACCTTCGATTTCACCGAGCCGGAGCATCCCGAAGTTTGGGTGACCGACCCCAATCTCGTGCCTGCCCTGAATTTCGGCTTTATCGTGGAATACGATTTCAAGGACGGTTTCGGGTTCTTTCTCGACCTGGGCCTTGCATTCTATACCGACCGATACAATGGCCGCGAACCCATCAGTTTTCCGCTCGAAATGGATAACTCCGTGCAGATCGGCCTGATTTACCATATCCCCCTCAAAGCAGGATCCCGTCGCTAGCATTTCGGCTGAATGGCTGAATCCCTGAAAGATAAATCGATCAAAGGCATCTCCTGGAGTTTTG
>CACZWU010000002.1 GCA_902784965.1 uncultured Bacteroidia bacterium
TGCCGGCTGAATACTTCCAGGTCTTCATCCGTCACTTTCATCAGTTGCTTGCAATTCTCGAAGTCTATTTTCATCGAACGGAGAAAAGCTTCGCTGTAAAAAATGAAACTGGGCGTATTGAGATCCCGCAGGGTCTCGAGAAAAAGTAAATTATTAGACTGATTCTGAAAGTCTTCTATGACAATGGCCTTATAATTCTCACGCAAATCGTAAAACGATGAAACGGCCTCCACGAAGAGAATGTTGCCTATGGTCCGGATGGTTTCGATATTGGACCGGAATATGGTTTCGGTCGTCATGGAATAACGGGCCATCGGTATTCTCGACGCCATCCCTACATAGCTTTGGGAGAGTTTGTCGGGATGGGCCACTACATCCACCTGGATTTCAAAGAAATCTTTCAGATCCTCGTCGATCTGCTCGATGTCTTTCAGCGACTCGCGCATGTCGTACATGACCATCAGCACCATGTCCCGTTTCTCGGCATTCAGCTTCCGATGTTCGATGACGGCCGAAGTACCGAAGGTCAGCATGATGGAGAAGGTCGTGGCGGCCAGTGTCAAAAGGAAACTCTTCCAGGACGATGATTTGCGTTCGGCTTTCATAAATGACATACTGTGATAATCTGCTGCAAAGGTAATGATTTTGTGGAGTTTTCATGAATGAATTCCTTACCTTCCAGGGATTGTGCTCGGCAGCAAAGCTGCCTGCGCATTCCCTGCCCCGCTGCGCGGGGCTATGCAAATTGTCATAAAAAATCAGCGCTCAAGCTTAGCTTGGCGCTGATTTTTATATCAATTTGCGGAAGGTAAGGGATTCGAACCCCTGAGCCCTTGCGGACTAACAGTTTTCAAGACTGCCGCCATCGACCACTCGGCCAACCTTCCTGAAGGGATTGCAAAGGTAATAAAATTATTCTTGTTCCTGCTTATTGGCAAAGAACTTCCACTGGAACAACAACAGATAGATGGCGCCACAGGTAATGCAGCTGTCGGCGATGTTGAAGATCGGGCGGAAGAAAATGATGTGACGACCGCCCCAAATCGGGAATTCGGGCGGAAGGGTCGTGTCGATGATCGGGAAATAGAGCATATCGACCACTTTGCCGAAGAAAAGCGGCGCATAATCGAAAATCACACCGTAGAAGAGGGAGTCGATCTCGTTGCCGATGGCGCCGGTGAGGATGGCCGCCAGGCCGAAAAGGACACCGGTGGGGGTGTTCGGCCGCTTGAGCAGCTTGCTCAGGTAGACGATGATCACCGCGATGAGCGCCAGCCGGCACAGGCTGAGCGCCAGCTTGCCGAAGCCTTCGCCGAACTGCAGGCCGAAGGCCATTCCGTTGTTTTCGATGAAAAGGATCTGGAACCAGTCGCCCAGCACATGGATGCTCTGGCCAACCTGCATGTTCGTCTTGACCAAGATCTTGACAACCTGGTCGGCAATCAGCAGGAGAACCACGAACAAGGTGATCCGGGCGCCTTTCGAAACTTTCATCGACTACCGCTTGTTCTTGGCCTCGACGCTCAGGGTGGCGTGCGGCACCAGACGCAGACGCTCCTTGGGGATCAGCTTGCCCGTCTCGCGGCAGATGCCGTAGGTCTTGTTCTCGATACGGATGAGTGCAGCTTCCAGGTTCTGGATGAACTTGTACTGGCGGGCGGCCAGCTGGCTGGCTTCTTCCTTGGCCTGGGAGGCAGACCCTTCTTCGAGGACCTTGAACGACGGAGAAGTGTCTTCCGTGTCGTTGCTGCTGCTGTGGTCGATCTGCGCCTGCAGCATCTGATAGTCCCTGCGGGCCTTCTCAAGCTTCTGCAGAATCAACTCCTTGAACTCCTGCAACTCCTCGTCGCTGTAGCGGACCTTCTCAACGGTCTCTTCTTTCTTCTCTTCCATCACTATCGGGGTTTAAAACTAAATTCAAATATAACCAATTTATTTCAATCTCACAATACCCATTGCAAGGGTTCCGTCTTCCCACTCCACCTCGACGGCATTCTCGGGCTTTTCAGCAAAACGGATGCCGCGGGCCAGGGTCTGGGCGCAGACGTAGTTGCCGAAGCGATCGAGGGCTTCCTGGAGGGCCGGATTGTGGGCGATGGTCACATCGATGCGGTCGGTCACTTCAAAGCCGGAGCTCTTTCGGAGATTCTGGATGCGGTTGACCAGTTCGCGGGCGAGACCTTCCTGCCGGAGCTCGGGGGTGATCTCGATGTCGAGGGCCACGGTCAGCGCGCCCTGGGAAGCTACCAGCCAGCCCGGCATGTCTTCCGAAGAAATCTGGTAGTCACCCGGCTGGAGCATCACATCGCCGCCCGGTAGAGCGAGCGTATAGGCCTCTCCGGCTGCCTCGGCACGCTGGATGGCCGAGATGGTGGGCTGGTCGAGTGTTGCAAAGGCGGCGGCAATCTCTTTCATCCGCGGTCCGTAGATCTTGCCGAGGGTCTTGAAATTGGGCTTGATCTTCTTGGTGATGATGCCGTCGGTATTCTCCACGAATTCCATTTCCTTGACGTTGACCTCCGTCAGAATGAGATCCTTGACAGCTTCGAGCTGGGCGCGCACCTTGTCGGAAATCACGGGCACCAGCATCTTGGGCAGCGGCTGGCGCACGGGGATGCCCACTTTCTTGCGGAGAGCCAGCACCATGGAGGTGGCGTCCTGCGAGAGGCGGATGCGTTCTTCCAGGTCGGCGTCGATACGTTCCGGATCGGAGACGGGCATCTGGACAAAATGGACGGAGCATCCTTCCGCCGGATGAACGGGGGCGGTCAGGTCGAGGTAGAGGCGGTCGGCGAAGAAGGGAGCGATGGGGGCCATCAGCACGGCGACGTCGCGGAGGCAGGTATACAGGGTCTGGTAGGCGGACTGTTTGTCGGGCGTCATCTCACCGGCCCAGTAGCGTTTGCGGTTGAGGTGGACGTACCAGTTGGAGAGGTCATCGCAGACGAAGCTTTCGATGAGGCGGCCGGCGGTCTTGATGTCGTAATCTTCGTAGGCGGCGCGGACGTCGCGGATGAGCGAGTTGAGTCGGGAAATGATCCAACGATCTATTTCAACGGCCGGGCTCAGATGGCTCGGATAAGCATCCGGATTCCAGCCGTCGATGTTCGCATAGAGGGCGAAGAAGGCGTAGGTGTTGTAGAGGGTGCCGAAGAATTTGCGGCGGACTTCTTCAACGCCGTTCTCGTCGAACTTGAGGTTGTCCCAGGGTTCGGCGTTGGTGAGCATGTACCAGCGAAGGGCATCGGCGCCGTAGGTGTCGAGGGCCTGGAACGGATCGACCGCGTTGCCCAGGCGCTTGCTCATCTTGTTGCCGTTCTTGTCGAGCACCAGGCCGTTGGAGATCACGCGCTTGAAGGCAGGCGTCCCGCTGATCATCGTATGGATGGCGTGCAGCGTATAGAACCATCCTCGGGTCTGGTCGACGCCTTCGGCGATGAAATCGGCCGTGGCGCCGAAACGCGGGCTGCCGAGATTCTTGAGGCCCTCCTGGGCATACGGCATAGCACCGGAATCGAACCACACGTCGATCAGGTCGCTTTCGCGCACCATCCGGCGTCCGCTGTCCGACACCAGGAAGATGGCATCCACGAACGGGCGGTGCAGGTCGATCTCGTCATAGTCCTTGCCCTTGATCGGGTTGGTAGGCATGAAGCCGGCTGCGACGGCCTTGTCGATCTCGTCGCTCAGTTCCCGCACCGAACCGATGCATTTTTCTTCTTTGCCGTCTTCCGTGCGCCAGATGGGCAGCGGCGTTCCCCAGAAGCGGCTGCGGCTCAGGTTCCAGTCCTGGATGTTCTCGAGCCATTGTCCGAAGCGGCCCGTACCGGTGGAAGCCGGCTTCCAGACAATCTGCTTGTTGAGCGCTACCATCTCGTCCTTGACCGCCGTGGTCCGGATGAACCAGGAGTCGAGCGGATAGTAGAGCACGGGAAGGTCGGTCCGCCAGCTATGGGGATAGCTGTGGACATGTTTCTGCACCTTGAATGCACGGCCGTCGGCCTTCATCATCACGCAGAGGTCGATGTCGAGGGTTCCCTCCTCCTCCACATGTTCGAAATATTGCTTGTAGCCCGCTTTCACATAGCGGCCTGCGTATTCTTTGTACGAAGGATCCACATGGGTTTTCACATAATCCGGATCCAGGTCCTCGAGGCGGCAGAAACGGCCCTGACGGTCCACCTGGGCCTGCGGGTTGCCTTCCCGGTCGATCACGAGCAGCCCGGCGATGCCCGCAGCTGCGGCCACGCGCTTGTCGTCAGCACCGAAGGTCGGCGCGATATGGACGATGCCCGTACCGTCTTCCGTGGTCACGTAGTCGCCGGGAATCACGCGGAAGGCGTCCCCGTCGGGCTGGAACCAGGGAATCAGCTGCCGGTAACGGATGCCCACCAGTTCACTGCCCTTGTACACGCCGTCGAGCACCTCGAACGGGATTTTGGACTTGGGATTGAACCAGGCGTCGACCAGGTCTTTTGCCACGATGTACACGGCTTCCGTGCCGGTATAAGGATTAGTGCTCCTGACGCGCACATAGTCAATGTTCGGTCCCACGCAGAGAGCGGTGTTGGAAGGCAGGGTCCACGGCGTGGTGGTCCAGGCCAGGATGCAGAGCGGCAGCCCGTCGACGAAAAAGCGTTCGGAGACCGCATCGCGGATGACATCGAACTGCACGGTGGCCGTGGTGTCGCTCACGTCCTTGTAGCAGCCTGGCTGATTAAGTTCGTGGGAGCTCAGGCCGGTGCCGTCAGTAGGCGAATAGGGCTGGATGGTGAAACCCTTGTAGAGCAGACCTTTGTTATAGATATCCTTCAGCAGGAACCACAGGGTCTCGATATAGCGGTTGTCGTAGGTAATGTACGGATTGTCCATATCCACCCAATAACCGATGCGGGCGGTGAGGGCTGCCCACTCCTTCGTGTACTTCATCACCTCGGTGCGGCAGGTGGCGTTGTAATCCATCACCGAGATCTTCGTGCCGATGTCGGCCTTGGTGATGCCGAGTTTCTTCTCGACGCCCAGTTCCACGGGCAAGCCGTGGGTGTCCCAGCCGGCCTTGCGCTCCACATGGTATCCGGTCTGCGTCTTGTAACGGCACACCGCATCCTTGATGGAACGGGCCATCACATGGTGGATACCCGGCATTCCGTTGGCGGAGGGGGGTCCTTCGAAGAAAATGAAGCGGGGCGAGCCTTCGCTCATCTTCAATACATTACGGAAGGTATTCTCTTTCTCCCATTTCTCCAGGATCTCATTGCCCGTGGCGACGAGGTCCAGCTTCTTGTACTCGGCAAAACGCATATCGTCTCTCTGGTCTATGATATTTGAATTTGCAAAGATACGATAATTCACTAATTTTGGCATCGAAAGTAAAATCATTGCCATGGGTGTCGTCGATATCGTCATCGTATGCTGTTTCCTGCCGGTTCTCTACTTCGGCATCAAGAATGGTCTCGTCAAGCAACTGGTGGCGCTGGCCGTGCTGTATTTCGGCATTTCCCTTTCCCTCCGTTTCTCCACGTCGGTGGGAAACTGGGTGGTGGAACACATCCAGATCTCCGAATTCTGGGGCAAAGCCATTTCTTTCATCCTCATCTTTTTTGCAGTTGCGCTTGTTTTAAGTTTATTTGGCCGGCTCATCGAGAAAATATTACAGATTTCCATGCTGGGCTGGCTCAACCGGCTGCTGGGCATCATCGCGACCTTCTGCCTCTTCGCGCTGGTGCTTTCGGTGATCGTCTATCTGGTGGATTCTGCCAATAACACGCTGGGATTCATCCCCAAGGAGAAGCTCGAGGAGTCACGGCTCTATCCGGTCCTCCTGAACCTCTCCCAGCAGATCTTCCCCCATTTCAAGGAACTCTTCCAGCAGGGAAAAATTTAAATTTTTCTTTTTCCGGCCCGGGCCGGAGATTTTGCTTTTTTGCGGGCGGAAAATCGTTTTCGCTCCTGAAATTTGTGTTCGGAAACAGAACCGAACCATGGAGCCTGAAACCCGGATAAGACGATGGACCGAACAGGATGCGGCAGCACGGAATCTTCTGCCTCACACCCCTTCCATTTCTGGCTTTCTCTATGCACTTCTGCTAGCGGCAACTTTGTTGCTGTCCATCCTGTCGGTCATTTTTTTCCGATAACAATCGCGAGGGAGCGTGCGCGAGATGGTCTTCAGGGCGACGAGACAAGTGCGGGAGAGCTCCCTCTTTTTTAATGGAAGAGAACGGACGTGAAAACAGCCATCCAACAACACGACATTTCAGACTGTGCAGCGGCGTGCATCGCATCGGTGGCGCGCTACTACGGACAGGACGTTCCCCTCTCCTTCATCCGGGAGAGTTCCGGAACCTCGCAGGCCGGCACCAGCATCAAGGGCATCCTCGAAGCCTGTCGTGCCATGGGATTCCAGGCCACCGGCTACAAGTCAGACGACAAATCGCTCTCTTCGCTCACGGACCTGCAGGAACCCGTGATCCTCCACATCATCAACGAACGGGAAGACCTTCATTTCGTGGTCCTTTACGCCATCCGGGGCCGGAAGGCACAGATCATGGACCCTTCCCGCGGGAAGACCCTCCGCGTCCCTGCGGAGCGGCTGCGGGAGCAATGGACAGGCTACCTGGTGACGATGCGGCCCGATCCCGGACAGCCGGCGACGCAGACCCGGCCCCGCCGCGAAACGCTGGGCGACTGTTTCCGCTACCTGTCCTGGAAAGACTTCCTGCTGATGCTGGGCGGCTCGCTGACCTACATCATCGCGGGCGTCTGCACAGCCCTTTTCCTGCAGCACATCATCGACCAGGTCCTTCCCTCCGGCCAGCGCAGTGCCCTGGCCCAGATTGCACTCCTGATGCTCGCGGTCATGGGCTGCACCGTGATGGTAGGCTACGGCCGCATCCTCTATTCCCTGAAACTGAGCATCCACCTCGACAGCCATCTGATCTTACGATACCTCAACCACCTGTTCCGGCTGCCCACCGCCTTTTTCACGCGGCGCGGCACCGGCGAACTGAACGCCCGGATCGGCGACGCCGCCAAAGTGCGGAGCTTCCTCATCGACGGCATCCCGTCGCTGCTTTCGAGCGCCCTCATCCTGATCGTCTCGTTTACCCTGATGTTCACCGTCCACTGGCGCCTGGCACTGCTTATGCTGACTTTCATTCCGATCTATCTGGGCTTGTTTCTGGTGGCACGGCAGGTCAACAAAAGGGTAAACCGTGACATCATCGAGCAATCGGCCGCTTTTGAGGAGCGGACCGTCGAGGGCATCGCCGCCGTGCGCGTGGTGCGCTATTTCGGACAGGGGGAACAGCTGCTGCGGAGCATTGAAAAAGAATACCGGCTGCTGGCCCGCAAGCTGTTCCAGGGCGGCCGCTGGGCCGACGGCTTCGCTTCCGCCGCCGATGGCATCGCGCGGCTGGTGACCGTCACCCTGCTGACCGTCGGTTCGCTCTACATCTTCAACGGCTCGCTCAGCATCGGCGCCCTGGTGTCGTTCTATTCGCTGACCGCCTGGTTTTCCGCGCCCCTGAACGAGCTGGTGAAGATGAGCGACGACTGGACCGAAGCCCGCATCGCCTGGGAACGCCTGGGCGACATCACCCAGCTGCCACCAGAAGAAAGCGGACAGCCCCATTTCCTGCCCCGGCGCGGAGCAGACATCCTCTTCGACCATATCGTTTTCTCCTATCCGGGCAGCCCGACGCTGCTGCACGATCTCAGCCTCCGGCTGAAAGCCGGCGCCATCACGGCCATCCGGGGCGAGAGCGGCTGCGGCAAAAGCTCCCTGGCCGCCCTGCTGATGCGCGACTACACGGTGCAGCGGGGGGCCGTCCGTCTGGGCCCGCACGACATCCGGCTCTTTTCGCTGGAAGCCTGGCGCCGCTTCGTTTCGATCGTCCCCCAGGACCCGCAGCTGCTCGACGGCTCAATACTCGACAACATCGCCGGCTTCGATCCGGATCCCGATATCGAAAAGGTCGTCCGCCTGCTCGAAGAGCTGGAACTGGGAGACTTTGTCAAGGGCCTGCCCCTGGGCGTTTTCAGCCGCATCGGGCCACGTGGAAGCACCCTCTCGGGTGGCCAGCGACAACGCATCGCCCTGGCCCGGGCCCTCTATCGGGAGCCCGCCGTGCTCATCCTCGACGAGGCCACGTCCTCGCTCGACGAGAAAGCCCGGCAATGCCTGCTGCGACGGGTGGTCCGTTTCCGCGACGAAGGCGGAACCGTGATGATGATCACCCACCAGGCCGAGAACTGCTCCATCGCCGACCAGACCATTCAACTATAGAAAGATACGTGCGCACGAACAGGTCAATCCCGGACACCTGCAAGGACGGGAACCACACAAAAACTCACACCGATGGAAGAAAAATTGTTGCTAGAACGGGGTTTGAGAGAACTGACTTCTTCCGAACTCCTGCTGCGGGGTGGAGCGGGCAAGAGCACGCTGGCCACCGTCTTCGAGAAAATTCGCAACCTGATCGACACGATTATGGACTACCTGCCGAGTCTGATCAACGGATTCAAAGACGGATTCATTGGAAACAAGAAAGAATCGTAAAAGGGAGGAAACGCCATGAGAGTACTTGAAATGCATGAAGCCGCCCTGGTATGGGGAGGCGTTGACAAGCAAGCACAGGATGCCCTCTATACGATCGGCTATGTCATCGGCATCATTGCCCGTTTCATCGGCGCACTGTTTGTCTTCAAAAAAACGAAACCGACCGCGTAAACAGCCACCGGGTCTCTCTCCGGAGAGACCCCTTTTTCCCCTTTCAGCCATGAAAAGAATCCTCTGGATCCTGCTCTTCGGAGCCCTGGCCGACGGACTCTCCGCACAGGAGCCGTGGCCGCTCGACCGCTGCATCCAATATGCCCTGGAACACAACCTCGACCTGCAGGAGAAAAAAGTGGAAGTCGACATCCGCCGGGCCGAGCTGACAGAGCGGCGCCTGGCCCATCTTCCCGTCATCTCTGCGCAAATAGCCCAGCAATACAACTGGGGTCGGAGCGTGGACATGCAGGAACTGGTCATCATCCGCAACGCCCTGACCCGCGCCACGGGCGCCTCGGCCAGCGCCGCCCTTCCCCTGTTCGACGGCTTGTCGCGGCACTTCCAGCGTCTCTCCGCCAAGGACGCCGTTGCGGTCGCATCTTTCGATGTCGAGGATCTGCGCACCACGCTCGAGACCGACATCACCCGTGCCTACCTGGAGCTGATGCTGGCCAAGCAGGTGCTGAACTATACCCGGGAAAGCCATGCCACCATCGTCCGGCAGCGGGAACGGACGGCGCAACTGGTGGAAGCCGGCAGCCAGCCCAAAAGCGCCCTTAGCGAGATGGAAGCCCAGGTGGCCGCCGAACGGGCCGAGATGGTGACGGCCGAATGCCGGGTACGGACCGCCACCCTGTCGCTGACCCGGCTGATGAACCTGCCCGCCGACATTCCCTTCACGACCGGCGAACTGTTCGGACAAGACAGCGTCGCCGTCCGCGTGGCGCTGATTTCCGACAGCCAGGCGGAAAGCTACCTGCAGACCGACCCGCGGATCCGGAGTGCACAGGCCCGGATTTCCCAGCTCCGGCACCAGGAAGGTGCCGCCAAAGGCGGTTTCCTCCCTACCTTGAGCGTCACGGCCAGCTATGGGACTTTCTACAGCAGTACGGCCGATACTCCTTTCGGAACCCAACTGGACGAAAACCGGAACCCCTCGGTCTCGCTCAACCTGAACATCCCCATCTTCAATGCCTGGCATGCCGCCACGACGCTCAAGAAAAGCCGGCTGGCCCTGGAGGTAGCCCGGCTCGACGCCGAAAAGCTGCGGACAGCCATCCGCGATGAAATCCGGAGCACAGGCATCGAAGCCGACAACTGCCTCCAGCAATTCCTGTCGTCGGAAGAGACCCTGCAGGCCATGCAGCAACTGCTCGACGTCACCGAAGCCAAATACAACCTGGGCGCCGCCACGGCCCTCGACTACATCGTCGCGCGCAACAAACGCGCGAAAGCCGCCACCGACTACCTGCAGGCCAAATGGCAATACCTCTTCCAACTCAAACTGCTCGAACGCTACCGATGATCCAACGCTTGCTCACGCTCAGCCGGAAACGGAAATGGCTGCTGGCCGCCGGGGCGGCCGGCCTCCTCCTGCTGGTGCTGCGTCCCGGCAGCGGATCGCGCATCGAAGTAACGGCCGAAACACCCGTCCGCGCCACCCTCGTCGAATCGGTACCTGCCTCGGGCATCATCCGGCCCGTAGTGGAGGTGAAGATCACTCCCGACGTATCGGGCGAGGTGGTGGACATCTACGTGCAGGAAGGCGACCAGGTACAGGCGGGCGACCTGCTCCTCCGCATCAAGCCCGACCTCTACCAGTCGCAGGTGGAGCAGGCCAGCGCCTCGCTGGGGACGCTCCGGGCCCAGTACAACCGGCAGCGGGCGGAAGCGCACCAGGCGCGGCTCAATTTCGAGCGCAGCCAGCTGCTCTTCGAACAGGACGCCATCTCCTCGGCCGAACTGCAGAGTGCCCGCACCGAGCTCGACATCGCCCAGAGCAGTCTGCGGGCGGCGGAGTTCTCCATCCGCAGCGGCGAGGCCCAGCTCAAAGAAGCGCGGGAAAACCTGCTGAAAACCAGTCTCTACGCTCCCATGGACGGCATCATCTCGCAACGCAGTGTAGCACGGGGCGAACGGGTGGTCGGCACCAGCCAGATGAGTGGCACGGAGTTGCTGCGCATCGCCGATTTCAGCCGGATGGAAGTCACGGTGGAGGTCGGCGAGAGCGACGTTGTCCGCATCGA
Source organism: uncultured Bacteroidia bacterium (assembly GCA_902784965.1). Lineage (GTDB taxonomy): Bacteria > Bacteroidota > Bacteroidia > Bacteroidales > UBA932 > Cacconaster. Next base: position 10,801 of record CACZWU010000002.1, read on the forward strand.
GCCGGGCGACAGCGTACGCGTCGAGATCGATGCCTATCCCCGCCGCCGCTTCCGCGGCACCGTCGTGCAGATTGCCAATTCCGCAAAAGTTGCTAACTTTGGCGTCCGGATAGAGTTGCAGCCCGACTCGGTACGCTTCCTGCCCGGCATGTCCGCCGCCGTGACCATCCTCACCCGCCGACGGGATTCCTGCCTGGCCGTGCCGGTGGCAGCGGTGTTTTCCCGCGACCAGGAGACCTGTGTCTGGGTGGTCTCGGAAAGTGGCACGGCCTGCCTGCGGCCCATCGTGACCGGCATCCAGGAGCGCGACCGCATCGAAGTCGCGGAAGGGCTGACCGAAGGAGATCGCGTGGTGACGGGACCTCCCGAAGCCGTCACGCGGACTCTGAACGAAGGCTGCAAACTGAAACTGTCCGCCCAACGTCATTGACGATGAAAGAAAGGATACTGATGATCGAGACCAGCACCGAGTGCTGTTCCGTGGCGCTCAGCGAAGGAGCGCAGATCGTAGCGCAGCGGATCGACGAAACGCCCCGTAGGCAGTCGGCGATGCTGGCCCCCTATATTGTGGAAGTGCTGGAAGAAGCTGGCCTGAAAGCCCGGGATCTCGACGCCGTGGCCGTGAGCGAAGGGCCCGGCTCATATACCGGCCTCCGGGTGGGTGTTTCGACGGCAAAGGGTATTTGTTTCGGCGCCGGCCTCCCGCTCATCGGGGTGGACACCCTGCAGATCCTCGCCTGCCAGGCGGAGATGCCGGGTCAAGCCCGGCATGACGGTCGCTTCGATCGGATCATCTCCATGCTGGATGCCCGACGGATGGAAGTCTATGCCGCCTCTTTCGACGCGGAGGGGAACAAATGCGGCGACACTGCCGCCGTCATCCTCGATGCCGCCAGCTACAGCCAGGAGCTGTCGGCCGGCCGCGTCCTTTTCATCGGCACGGGCGTCGAAAAGTTCCAAAACATCTGCACGCATCCCAACGCCGCATTCCAACCCTGCTTCCCGCTCGCGCCGGCGATGCTGCGTCCGGCCCTGACGGCATTGCACAAAAAAGAGTTCAAAGACGTTGCGTACTTTGAACCCTTCTATCTGAAAGAATTCGTGGCCGGCGTGACCAAGCACGCCGTGCTGTAGCCTACATGTTTTTCCGGATCACGCTTTCAAGCGCGTCTTTCTCAAAGACGTCGCTGGCAACGATGTCGCCCTTGCGGTCGATGACGTACAGGGTCGGGATCTTGACGATGTTGTAGGCCGCAACGGAAGGCGACTCCACGCCATAGCCATCGTTGACGCTGATCCAGGGAAGGCCCTGGCTGCGGACGGTAGCGGCCCAGCTGGGCTTGTCAATGTCGAGGCTCACCTGATAGATTTCCAGTCCCTGGTCGTGATATTTCCGGTAAAGGTCCATCAGGTCGACGTTGAGCATCTTGTGCTCGGTCTGGCCCACGCTCCAGAAAGAGACGAGAATTACCTTTCCGCTGAGGTCGGACAGCATCCGGGTATTGCCATCAACATCGGGCAACACCAGGTCGGGGAAACCGATCTCATAGGCCTCTCCCAGCCGGTTGGACAACTCCAGGCTCTTGCGGCGGGCATCGACTTCATCGCGCAGGGCCAGCACATATTCCGACTTGGGATAGACCTTCGACAGAGAGTCGAGCGTCGACTGGAAGATCACGGCATCGCTCTCCTGGCCGAAGACCGGCAGGTCGTCGGAAAATTTCTGGAAGAGGACCACGGCCGACGTGATGGAACGCGGATGCGTGATCACATGTTTGATGGCCTCGCGCTTGTAGTCGATGTAGCGCTTGCTGATGCGGCTGTTGGCCGCCTTGATCTCCGCCTCGGAAGATTGTTCGTCGACCGAAGAACTCAGCGCCGAAAGATCGGCCGCGGCCGCAGCAAAATCGTTGTTGACCTGCTGGAAAAGCGTCGATTCTTCCGATCCTTCCACGACGAAGGGGCCGGAAGCCGGCACGGTGAGCGTCACCTTGTCGGACGGACGGAGGATCAGCGATGCCACCGGATTGCCGCCGAGATAGAAATAATAGAAATAGGGATCGTTGCCCGTGAGCTTGATCTTGCGATGGATGCGTCCCGCCGCATCGGTCTTGATGGTGTCGACCGGGACCAGGCGGTTGTAATTGAGTTTCTGCAGCACCACTGCCGAATCCTTGGCGTTCTCGAAAGTTGCGCTGACCTGCGCTACGGGGGTCTTGTCACAAGCGGCCAGCAGACTGAATGCAGCCAGCCAGATCATCACACGTTTCATTCCTGTTCGTTGTTGAAGGCGGTGGCAATGGCCCCGGCGATTTCGGCGAAACGCTCGGGCGTGAGTTGTTTCTTCTCTTTGCGGAAATCGAGGTCTCCCTCGGTCTGGAGGGGAACCAGGTGGATATGCGCATGGGGCACTTCCATGCCCAGGACGGCTACGCCGACCCGCTTGCAGGGGATGGCGGTGCGGACGGCCCGGGCCACGCGGGCGGCAAACTGCCAGAGCCCGGCATAGGTGTCCGCGTCGAGGTCGAAGATGTAGTCGACTTCTTTCTTGGGAATGACCAGCGTATGGCCTTCCGCCAGGGGATTGATGTCGAGGAAGGCGTAGTAACGTTCGTCTTCCGCCACCTTCCAGGACGGAATCTCGCCTGCTGCGATTCTGCTGAAAATCGATGCCATGGCCTAGATGGTAATATCGAGGATTTCAAACTTGATGACGCCCGAGGGAACGGTCACTTCGACCACGTCGCCCTTGCGGTGGCCCATCAGGGACTTGCCGATGGGGGTGGTCATGGCGAGCTTGCCCTCCAGGATGTTAGCCTCGCTCTCGCCCACGAAGGTATAGGAAACGGTGGCGCCGTTTCCCAGGTTCTTGAGCTTGACCGTGGTCAGCATCTGGACGGTATCCGTATTGATCTTCGACTCGTCGATCACCTTCGCATTGGCGATCAGGTCCTGCAGTTTGCTGATCTTGAGCTCGAGCATGCCCTGCGCCTCACGCGCGGCATCGTATTCGGCGTTCTCCGACAGGTCGCCCTTATCGCGCGCCTCGGCGATGGCTTTGGAAATGACTGGACGCTGGGCGATCAATGCCGACAGTTCCTCGCGGAGCTTGTCGAGCCCTTCCAGCGTTACATAGTGTGATTCTCCCATATTATCAAAGTTAAAAAGAAAAGAATCCCACACGGGCGGGACCCTTTCTGCGTTCGTTATTTTGTGCAAATATACAAATAATTCTATTACGCAACAATTATTTCCCGGGCCTTTTCCCGATCGAGATGCAGTTGCGCCTTCAGCGCTTCGAGCGAATCGAAACGCCGCTCGTCGCGGAGCCGGGCGCAGAAAGCGATCTGCAGGTCGAGCCCGTAGATCTCCTGGTCGAAATCGAGAATGTGCGTTTCGATGGTCCGGGCGTCCGAAAGCCCCACCGTGGGCCTGCGGCCGATGTTGCAAACGCCCTTGTAGCGCTGTCCCAGCACGGTCGCCTCCACGGCATAGACCCCGTCGGCCGGCACGAGCTTGAGGGGCTCGTAAAGCTGCATGTTGGCCGTCGGGAACCCGAGGGTCCGGCCGATCCGGTTGCCCGCCACCACCACGCCGAGCATCGCATAGCGGTAACCCAGCATCCTTTCGGCCAGCTGTACGTCGCCGGCGGCCAGCGCCTTGCGCACCTGTGTCGAGCTGATGACCACGTCGCTGCCCTCGGAGAAGGCCTCCACCTGGACGGGCGTCACACCACAGTGCGACACCATCTCCATCATCTGCGCGGTCGATTCGAAACTGTCGTGGCCCAAGCGGTGGTCGTAGCCCAGCACCAGCGCCGTCACGCCCAGCCGTTCCACCAGGTATTCCCGGATAAAGGATTCGGCCGAAAGCTGGCTGAAAGCCCGGTTGAAGGGCAGGACCTCGAAACGGTCCACCCCATAGTCCAGGCAGCGCTGCCGTTTCTCCTGCAGGGTCGAGAGCAGGCGCAGACGGTCGGCATCCTGCTGCAGGACGCTGCGCGGATGCGGCCAGAATGTGACCAGCACGCTCTCCTCGCCCCGCTCACGGGCGACGGCGCACAACTGGTCGATCACTTGCTTGTGTCCCAGATGTACGCCGTCGAAAAAACCGGTCGCTGCTACAGCCATTTCACCAATTCAAAGTCCTGGCGATGCGGCAGGTCGGGATTCTTGGCGAAGATACGGGCCGCCGTTTCATAGGTACCCGAAACTTCAGGCATGACCTCGGCGCCGTAGGAAGCCACTCCCACGTCGGAGCTCTTGAGTTGGAACGGATAGACACCCACGATGTGGTGCTCGCCCTTGGCATTCACCTCGGTGAGCAGGATCTCGGCGCCGATGTCCTCCGGATCGAGGTCCCCGATCGAGAGCACGAGTTCGGCCGAATACGACTGGCCCAGCGTAATCGAGGAATGGGCGATGGACGGACGCGTAAACGAGACGACCTCGATGTGCGGCCATTCGCGGCGGACCCGCTTCTTCCAGAAGGCGATTTCGCGGGCGAGGGCGAAGTCGTCGGCCAGCAGCCGGTCGGCACGCTCTTTCAGCGGCTCGTAATACTTCACGCAGTAGTCGGTCATCATCCGGTTGGTGGTAAAGTTGCAGGCCACCAGCGCAACCGTGTTCTTGATGGTCTGGATCCAGGTCTTCGAGAGGCCGTTGGCATCTTTGGCATAGAAACTTGGCACGATCTCGGTCTCCAGGATGTTGTAGATGGTCGAGGAGTCGAGGTCATCCTGGAAGGACTGGTTGTCATAGGTACGCTCCATCTTGAGCGCCCAGCCGGCACCCGGCTTGTAACCCTCTACCCACCAGCCGTCAAGCACCGAGAAGTGCATGACGCCGTTCATCACGGCTTTCTCGCCGCTGGTGCCGGAGGCTTCCTGCGGACGGGTCGGGTTGTTCATCCACACGTCCACGCCCTGCACGAGCAGTTTGGCGATGGTGATGTCGTAGTTCGGCACAAACACGATCTTGCCCAGGAACTGCGGCATCTTCGAGATGTCGATGATGCGCTTGATCAAGTCCTGTCCCGCTTTGTCGGCGGGATGCGCCTTGCCGGCGAAGAGGAACTGAACGGGATGCTTTTCATCGTTGATGATATCGTTCAGGCGATCAAGGTTACTGAAAAGTAGCGTAGCCCGCTTGTAGGTGGCGAAGCGGCGCGCGAAACCGATGGTCAGTACGTCGTCGCGCAGGGTCTTGCGGATCTTGACGATCTCGTGCGGCGAATAATGGTTTGTCAGCGTGGTATCGGCGATCATCTCCTTGACCCGGTCAATCAGGCGCTTGCGCAGCGTCTGGCGGATCCGCCAGATCTTCTCGTCAGGGACTTCGTAGATGCCCTCGAAGCAGCGTTTGTCGTAGTGATGGGTCTTGAATTCCTTGCCGAATACGCTTTCGTGGACCTCTTTCCATTCAGGTGCCGTCCAGGTGGGATAGTGCACGCCGTTGGTAACAGAGCTCACGTTGAGCTCTTCCGTCAGGTAGCCGGGCCACATCGGAGCGAAAATCTTCTGGCTTACACGACCGTGCAGCCAGCTCACGCCGTTGATCTCCTGAGAGAGGTTGGCGGCCAGAAAACTCATCGAGAACTTTTCGCCCGGGTCGTCGACATGAATCTTGCCCAGGCTCATAAAGGTCCGCCAGTCGATCTTCATGCGGTCCGGATAGTGGGAGATATACACGCGGAGCAGGTCTTCCGTGAAGGCGTCGTGGCCGGCGGGCACCGGCGTGTGCGTTGTAAAGAGCGAAGAGGCACGCACCACTTCCAGCGCTTCCGGATATGAGAGGTTGTCATTCTGGATGTATTCGCGCAGACGCTCGAAGCCGTTGAAGGCGGCGTGGCCCTCGTTGCAATGGTACACGTCGGCCTGGATGCCCAGGGCGCGCAGGGCACGTACACCGCCCACACCCAGCAGGAGCTCCTGCTTGAGGCGGTTTTCCCAGTCGCCGCCATAGAGCTGGTGCGTCACCTGGCGGTCTTCGGGCAGGTTGTCTTCGTAGTCGGTGTCGAGCAGGTAGAGGTCGGTGCGGCCCACCTCCACCCGCCAGATGCGGGCATTGAGGTTACGGCCCGGGAAGGCGACCCGGATCGTCAGCCAGTTGCCGTCCTCGTCGCGCACGGGAGACGCCGGGATCTTGGTGAAGTCCTGCGGCGTATAATCGGCGATCTGGTCGCCATAGGCGGAAAGGCGCTGGGTAAAATAGCCGTGCCGGTACAGCAGGCCGATGGCAGTCATGTGTACCTTCATGTCGGAAGCTTCCTTCAGGTAGTCGCCGGCCAGGATGCCGAGGCCGCCCGAGTAGATCTTCAGGGAGGTGTCGATGCCGTATTCCATGCAGAAATAGGCCACGTGTGCGCCGGAACGGGAATCTTTCTCGGCCATATAGGCGCTGAATTCCGCGTAGACCTTGTCGAGACGGTCGAGGAACACGGGATCCTGTTCCAGCTTGCGGTATTGCTTGAGCGGAATCTTGTCGAGGAGCAGGAGCGGATTGCCACCCACCTGCTTCCAGAGCTCGGGATCGATGTCGCGGAACAGCGAGATGGCCGACTCGTTCCAGCACCACCACAGGTTCTTGGCCAGAGCGTCGAGGTGTTTCAGGCGCTCAGGCAGCTCGCGGCTGACGAACACGCTGTTCCATACCGGCCGATTGGCGGCGTAGAGGTCGAACACGTGGGGTTCGTCGGGAACTTCGGTAAACTCGCCGCGGATGGACTGTACCTTATCGATGGCAGCGGTATAGGCTTCCTGATAATAGACGATGTTGTTGCGCCACAGGGCGATTTCCGACACCTTCTTGGCGTTTGCGCGGTAAGCGATGCGCTCGTCGGCCGAGAGTCCGGCGGCCTCGCGGATGCGGTCCACCACACGGTCGACCACTTCGCTGTAGTTGGAATCGTTGCGCGGGATGACCAGGATGCCCGGATGCGGTTCCTCGCAATGGTCTTCCACCCATTGTCCGAAGCCGGCCAGCGACGTTGTGGTGGTAGGCACGCTGAAAGCCAGCGATTCGAGCGGGGTGTAGCCCCACGGCTCGTAATACGAAGGGAAGACCGTCAGGTCCATGCCGACCAGCAGGTCGTAGTAACGCATGTTGAACACGCCGTCGTCGCCGTTCAGGTACGTGGGCACGAAGAAAACGTCCACTTTCGCCCCCACGTGGTTGTTCAGGTTGCGGCTGCGAAGGCTGCGCATCACGATGTCGTAGTCGTCCATCAGATAGTGGCTGGTCTGGGTCGTATAGTCTCCCTCGCCGCCCGCCAGCTTGGCGAGCAGATCCTTGTCGGGACCGTTGTTGCCCGAAGGCACCATGATGAAGGCCAGGATGCGGCGTCCGGCATAATCGCTGGTGTCAAGCCGGCCCAGCGCGTCGACGAACACGTCGATGCCCTTGTTGCTGTATTCATAGCGGCCGCCGATGGCCACCAGGATGCTGTCGGCCGGAAGTTCCTCGCCCGACATGGCCGAAGCCACCTCCAGCAGTTTCGTCCGGGCTTTCTTGCGGCATTCATCGTAGTGCTCCGCATCGGGCGTGAAGCTGTTCTCGAAACCGTTCGGGGTGATCACGTCGCATTCGCGTCCCAGGAACTGGCGGCATTCGCGCGCCGTGATGGAACTCACCGTCGTGAAGACGTCCGCGGCCAGGGCCGTGGCCTTCTCGAGCGAGTGCCGCGACACGACACCGTACTCGTGGGAAAGACGGTCGGCCTCCAGGTTCTGCAGCCCGTCGTAAAGCGGGATGTTTTTGCCGGCGACGCAGCGTCCGATCACCGTTGCGTGGGTGGTGAAGATCGTGCCGATCGGCAGGTTCGACATCTTGACGTAGAGCAGGCCCGCTCCGGTCATCCACTCGTGGAACTGGGCGACGACCTTCTCGTGGGGTTTCACGTAATAGCGCATGAAACTCTCGATGACCTTGCCGGCCGCATAGCCGAACAGGGCCGACTCCACATAATCCCAGTTGCCGCTGAGGGAGTCTACGCCGAAACGCTTCCAGAGATCGGTGAGGATATCGTCCTTATGGCCGATGAAGGTCGTGAAGTCGACCAGGATCGCCACCGGACTGCCGGCGACGTTCCAGTGACCGATCCGCAGACGAAGTCCTTCCTTGGCTGCTGCCTGCCGCCAGGAGCGGAACAGCGAAGGGTCTTCCTTGAATTCGGGGTTCTGGGCGACATCGCGCCAGACGTCAGGGCCGATATGGATATGATGGTTCTTCTTAAAAGAAGTACTGAGATACAGGGCTTTGGTGGCAATAACGGTATGGATGCCGCCTACCTTGTTGCAAACTTCCCAACTGGACTCGAACAGGTAGTCGGGCATCGTGAATTTGTCTTCCATCTTTGCTTATTTGGTTTTCTTGGCTTTGAGTCTCTCCTTGACCCGCAGTTCAAAGTCTGCGAGCACGTTCATGAAGTTGATGAACGCTTCGTACGGGGTGTCGTAAGGATTGAAATAGCTATGGACACTGCCGTCAGAGAAGAACTTGGTACACATATAGTAGAAATGGTCGCTCTCCTGCAGTTTGCGGAAGATGCTGACCAGGTTGTCATCTTTCGTCTTGTAGACGTCGCCTTCCATCGCATAGAGCTTGTTGAAGGCTTCTTCCTGGAGCTCGTTGCCGAGCCAGGCGCTGGTGTCACGTTCCTCGTCGGCCCAGGAGATGGGATACGGCACGTGGAGCGGAGCCACCGGCTGGTATTTGTGCGCCGCCTCGGACGGCGTGCAGAATTCGATGTCGCGCGCAAGGATGGCGGCGGGCAGGGCATTCATGAAGTCGAAAATGCCACTGGCACTGCGCTGGTGCTCGCCGAAGGTCTCGTAATCCATGAAGAGGTTGAGCACGTCGCTCTTCTCAAGCTCGGCCACCACCCAGTCGGCAAACTTGTCGGCGGTCAGCGGCCAGCTGCTCCAACCCTTGTCGGAGAAACGGAAAGCGATGTCGTCGCTCAGGGTGAAGTTGCGGAGCAACAGCTTCAGACGCGGATTGACGGCGTTGGCATACACGAAGTCCGGGCTCTTCCAGCCCAGGATATGCTTGGCGCCCTCGGTCAGCATCACGTCGTAGCCCATGCCGGCCACCGTCTCGCCGATGGCATCGGAATAAATGAGCTCGGTGTTGCGGAACACCGTGGGCTTGACACCGAAGAGGCGTTTCATCAGGTCGGCGTGCTGTTTCACCTGTTTCTTGAACTCGGCGGTCGAAGCGAGGGAGGCCAGCGAATGGGAATAGGTTTCACTGAGGAACTCCACGCAACCCGTGGCGGCCAGGGCCTTGAAGCTGTCGATGACCTCAGGTACATAGCGCTCAAACTGCTCGAGGGCGGTGCCGGAGATGGAGAAGGCCACCTTGAAGGCGCCGTTGTTGCGCAGGATCAGGTCGTGCAGCATCTTGTTGGCGGGCAGATAGCAACGCTCGGCCACCCGACGCACGATGGTCCGGTTGGAGAAGTCGTCGAGATAGTGGAAGTCGTTGCCGATGTCGAAGAAGCGGAACTGCCGCAGACGGTCGGGCTGATGGACCTGGAAATAGAAACAAACTGACTTATTCATATCGATACTTTTTTATTTTCTTATTGACCGTCAATGGCCGACTGATAGACGTCGCGCACCTTCAGGGCGGCGCCGTCCCATTTCAGGTTGTCGACTTCCTCGCGCCCCTTCTCCGCGGCCAGATGGGAGAGGGACGGATAGTTGAGGAGTCCGTACATCGCGTCGGCCAGGGCGTTGACATCCCAGAAGTCGACCTTGATGGCATATTTGAGCACCTCGGCCACGCCCGACTGCTTCGAGATGATGGTCGGGACGTCGGTCTTCATCGCCTCGAGCGGCGAGATGCCAAAGGGTTCGGACACCGAAGGCATCACGTATACGTCGGAGAGGGCGAACATCTTCTGCACGTCGTCGCCGCGCAGGAAGCCCGTGAAATAGAAACGGTCGGAGATGCCGAGCTTCGCCACGTAACGCACGCAGCGGTTCATCATGTCGCCGCTGCCGGCCATCACGAAACGGGTGTTCGGGCAGACCTTGAGCACCTTGGCGGCCGCCTCGATGAAATACTCGGGGCCTTTCTGGAAGGTGATGCGACCCAGGAAGGTGATGACCTTGTCGCGCACACCGCGCTCCACGGAGATCTTCTCGCGTCCGGAGAAATCGACGGCATTGTGGACCGTCACGACCTTGGCGGGATCGATGCCATATTTGTTGATGACGATGTTGCGGGTCAGGTCGCTCACGGTGATGACCTTGTCGGCCTCCAGCATGCCCATCCGCTCGATGTCGTACACCCGGGTGTCGATGTTGTCGGCGCTGCCGCGGTCGAACGAGGTGGCGTGAACGTGGATCACCAGCGGCTTGCCCGACACGCGCTTGGCGGCGATGCCGGCCAGGTAGGTGAGCCAGTCGTGGGCGTGGATCACGTCGAACGACTGCTCGGCGGCGATCGCACCGCCGACCATCGCATAGCGCGACACTTCCTCCATCAGGTTCTTGCCGTACTTGCCGGAGAACTGGTATTTCTGGCGGAACCAGAACTTGAACTCCTCGCTCTGGTTGCGCTGCTCCTCCTCGACCAGGTCGGTAAAATCGACCGGGTCGATGTAGGGATGCAGGTTGGATCCCACGCGCAGGAACTGCACCCTGCTCAGGAACTCGTCGATGTCGTGGCAGCTGTCGTAGACGGCAATGTCACTGGCATTGATGATGCGCACGGCGCTCTGGTCTTCATCGCCGCTGGCGGAAGGCATCACGAACAGCACCTCCACCCCGGCATGCGCCAGGCCCTTGGTCATTCCGTAGCAGGCCGTGCCCAGACCTCCCGCGATATGGGGCGGGAACTCCCAGCCGAACATCAGGACTCTCATAACGATTCCTCCTTGTATTGCTTGATCATATGTTTCACTCGCAGGATCTCCGACACGCTGAGCGCGGAGTTGATGGCGCCGTGCGGGATATACGGCGGATCTCCGTCGTAGATCTCGGCCACCGCGGCGATGCCATGCACGTTCATGTCTTCCTGGAAGCCGTCGATCAGTTCCTGTGCCTTGCGGACGAATGACGGGCCGAACAGCTTGAAGCAGCCGGTCACGTAAGCGCCCAGCAGCCAGGGACGCGTGCAGCCGTTGTGGGTGGCGGTGTCACGCTCTATCTGGTTGCCCTCATAACGGGAACGGTAGAGCGGGTTCTTGGGCGACAGGGTGCGGATGCCCCGCGTCGTCACCAGTTCGCGCTCCACGGCATGCAGGATTTCGGCCTGCACTTCCTCCGAAACGGGGCTGTACGGGAGCGAGCAGGCGTACAGCTGGTTGGGACGGGTAAAGACGTTCTGTCCCTCGCGGTCGACGTAGTCGGCCAGGTGGCGGCGTTTCTCCACCCAGAACACATCGTAGAAGCAGGCCTCGATGGCGGCCTTCACCACTTCGCAGCGCTGGGTGAAGGTGCCCGGCTTGCCGAAGCATTTCTCCATGTCGAGTGCGAAGCATATAGCATTGTACCACAAGCAGTTGGTCTCCACCTGATAACCCTTGCGCTCGGTCACGGGCTGGCCGCCGACATAGGCGTTCATCCAGCTCAGGGCCACACCGGGCTTCTCGGCCCAGATCAGGCCGTTGTCGTGGACGGTCGCCTCGGGACGCCCATCCAGGTAGCTCTGTATCACTTGCTTGAGGAATTTTCCGTATTTCGTCCAGGCGCCCTCGGCATCGCCGGTATACTGGATCAGCTGCTGCACGGCTTCAGTGAGCCGCAGCGGCGATTCCACCTGGTCGCTGCCCTTGAGGAACGGCTTCTTCTGCTCCGTCATCAGGTCGGAGAGAATCTTCTCGAAGCGCGCCACGTCGCCGTTGTTGCAGAGCGTCAGGCCCGGCAGCGAGATGGCCGTCTCGCGCATGCCGCCGATCTCGTGCCACGAGAAACCGGTGCAGATGCGGGAGTACGGGCCCACGTTGGCGAAGAGCTGCTCAGCGGCGGCCTTCAGGCAGTCGTCGTAGTTTTCGCGCGGCATCCGCCGTTTGGCTTCACGGGTGAAGAGCGCCTTGAGGTTCCTGTGTGAAACGGGCTCGGTGGAAGCGGAGAAGACGATGCTCTCCCCTTTTTCGAGCGGCAGCTCGAAAAAGCCGGGTACCAGCAGGTCTTCCTGGCAGTCGAAGCCACGCCGGTATTCTTCCTTATAGACGACGTTCCTGTACCAGTCGGGGGCGTGGACGTAGTCGCTTTTCTTCGAAATCTGCAGGTGCAGCCGCGGGAAGCCCTTGTAGAGGCAGAACGACACGCCGCCTTCTTCCGGACGGTAGTGGGTATCGGCCTCGGCGTTGGCGACGGTCAGTTCATGGATGCTACGGAAAGCCAGGTACGGTTTCAGGCGCAGCACCGTATGCGAATGCGCGTCAAGCAGCGTGTAGCGGATGAGCAACTGTCCCGCGCCGACCACGAAGAGGATCTCTTTCTTGAAAAGCATACCGCCCACCCGGTAGGTGATCACCGGGTACGGGTCCATTTCGAAATCGACGATGTACTTGTGGCCGCGGGGTTCGTAGATGTCGCCATAGCAGTGGATGCCCAGGTTGAAGGGCATGCCGTGCTGAAGGAGCGTCTCATCGAGGGCCGAGAGCAGCATATAGCGGTGACCACCGAACTTGTCGATCGGAACGGCCATGAGCCCGTGATACTTGCGGGTGTTGCAGCACACGATGGTCGTGTTGCAATAACCGCCTGCCCTGTTGGTGGCGAGCAGTTCCCGCTTGAGGGAATATTCCAGGTTCACGAGTTCCGCTTTGTTGAATTTCAAATAAGCCATACTCACACAGAAATTAGATTGCGCAAAGGTACGTAAAAATACTTTATAACACCTATATCTTTTTAAGAACCTGTACAGTCCGGCACGGAAGGTAGAGGTAGAGCGTATCCTGTTCACCCTCCCGGACCGTCATATGGGCCACCTGGTCGTCGTTCCGGCTGAAGCCGCCGAAAGACGGCGCATCGCTGTCGAGCACCATCGCATAGCTGCCGCCGGGTACGGCAAAGCCGTAACGGTCAAACGAGAATTCAGGATTGAAGTTGAAGGCGAACACCAGTCCGGCCCGTTCGAGCAGCAGCACTTTCTTCTCCTCGTCGCAGCGCAGGCAGTGGACCGGCGCGCCCAGGAGGGCGTTCTCCGTGGCCATGTGCAGCATGGCCTGCTCGAAGCTCCACAGGTCGTGGTAGCGCAGCTGCGGATTGTCGACCAGCGACCACTGGCGGCGGGCATAGAAGAACGACCAGTCGTTGCCCTCCCGCGGGAAATCGATCCATTCGGGATGCCCGAACTCATTGCCCATGAAGGTCAGGTAGCCGTCGCCGGCCGTAGCCAGGGTTACCAGGCGGATGAGCTTGTGGAGCGCGACGCCCCGGTCGATGACCAGGTTCTGCGAACCGCGGTTCATGCTCCAGTACATCTCCTGGTCGATGAGGCGGAAGATGATGGTCTTGTCGCCCACCAGCGCCTGGTCGTGGCATTCAGCATAGCTGATGGTGCGTTCGTCGGGGCGTTTGCCGGAGAGTTCGTGCCAGATCTCGCCCATGCTCCAGTCCCAGTCGCTGCGCTCCTTGATCCACTTGATCCAGTGGTCGGCCACGCCCATGCTCATGCGGTAGTCGAACCCGATGCCGCCTTCGGCGATGGGCGCCGCCAGGCCAGGCAGGCCCGACATGTCTTCTGCAATGGTGAAGGCATTGGGATTCAGCTCCTTGACCAGAATGTTGGCCAGCCCCAGGTAGGTGATGGCGTCGCCATCCTGGCCGCCGTCGAAATAGCAGTCGTAGGAAGTGAAATCCCGGCCCAGTCCGTGATCGTAGTACAGCATGCTGGTGACGCCATCGAAGCGGAAGCCGTCGAGGCAGTACTCCTCCATCCAATACTTGAGGTTCGACAGCAGGAAATGGATGGTCTGTCCTTTCCCATAGTCGAAACAGCGCGAACCCCAGGCGGGATGCTGTCCGCGAGGGCCTTCGTGGAAATAGGTGGTGTACGAGCCGTCGAGCCGGCTGAGGCCTTCCACCTCGTTGCTCACGGCATGGCTGTGGACCACATCCATAATCACGGCGATGCCGGCCCGGTGGGCCGCGTCGACCAGCGCCTTGAATTCCTCGGGCGTGCCGAAACGGCTGCTCAGCGCATAGAAACTCGACACCTGGTAACCGAAGCTGCCGTAGTAGGGATGCTCCTGCAAAGCCATGATCTGCAGGGTGTTATAGCCCGTTTCGATGACGCGCGGCAGGACTTTTTCCCGGAACTCGGTGAAGGAGGCCACCTTCTGTTCCTCGGAACTCATGCCGATGTGGCATTCGTAGATCAGGGGATTGTCGATCTTCGGGCCGCGTTTCTTATGCCAGCGGTAGGCCTTTTCCGGGGCCCAGACCTGAGCGCAGAAGGCCTTGGTGTCGGGATCCTGCACGCAGCGGGTAGCATAGGCGGGAATGCGCTCCCCGCCGCCACCCGGCCATTCCACGTACCATTTATACAGGTCGCCGTGCGCCACCTTGTCGCCGGGCACGCGCAGCTCCCAGTTGCCGCCGCCGACGGGCTGGAGTGCCCATTCCTCGGCGCGGCGCCACTGGTTGAAATCGCCCAGCAGGTAGATCTTGGACGCATTGGGCGCCCACTCGCGGAACACCCACTGTCCGTTCTCCCGGTGCAGGCAGTAATACATTGCGCCGTTGATGGCTTTTTTCAGGGGCCTGCGTTTGCCCGCGATGGAATCTTTTACGCGAAGGATCTGTTGGTTACGTCCTTCGATGGCATCCTTGTAAGGCGCCAGCCACGGGTCTTTTTCGTAAATCTTCATATTCAGTCGTTTTTCATTAATTTCTCGATTTCTTCCTGGTTGCCCTCGATGTAGGCACGGCACCACTTGATGCGCTCCATCGCCTTCTTCACATCGCCCCCGATCGAAGCCAGATCCCGCTCGGGATCCTCGATTTTCTTCACCAACGCCTCCAGCTCGGCGAAGACTTCTTCATATTTTTTATTCTTCTCCATAATTAATATATTTCACATCATGAACCTCCGCCTCAACCGTGCCGTCACGGAACATGACGGAGAGGCGGTCGCCCGGGGTGAAGGCGGCGGCGGTAGCCATGCGATGTCCATTTTTCAGCGCGATCAGGAAGCCGCGGTCGAGGGCGCGCTGGGGGTTGACGGCGTCGAGCCGCAGGGCCAGTGCATCGAGCTTGGCGAGTGCATCGGCGTGGCGTAGCTGCACGGCGTGGAGCATCCGCAGTTGCAACGCCTCGAGGACGCCCAGCTGCCGGGTGGCGTGCGTCCGCACAGCCAGGTGCAGCCGCTGCAGCAGGGTATCGACCTGCCAGGCCTCGGCGGCAAAACGCTCGATCAGCCAGTCGGCCAGGGCCGTAGGCGTTTTCACGTGCGTGTGGGCCATCTGGTCGATGATATGGTAGTCGTGGTCGTGGCCGATGGCCGTGAGGACCGGCAGCGGGAACTGCGCCACGTTGACCGCCAGGTCGTAGTCGTCAAAGCAAACCAGGTCCATCGCACCGCCACCTCCGCGCAGGATGAGCACGGCATCGAAATCGTCGGCGCGGGCCGCGACGGCGTCGAGCGCCGCGATGATGCTCGCCGGGGCGGCGTCGCCCTGCATCAGCGCCGGAAAAAGCTGAAGGTGGAAACGAAAGCCATATTCGTTCTCATCGAGATGCCGCCGGAAATCGCGCCAGCCGGCCGCCGTTTCGCTGGTGACCACCGCCAGGCGCCGGGGCAGCAGCGGCAGTTCGAGCTGGGCGTTCATGCCGAACATTCCCTCGGCCTCCAGGCGCGCCAGCGTACGCTGGCGCGCCAGCTCCAGCTCGCCCACCGTGAACGAAGGGTCGATATCGTAGATGACCAGCGAAAGCCCGTACAGCACGGAATAATTGACCTGCACCCGCACCGACACCGACATGCCCGTCTGCAGCGAACGCCCGGTCTGCGCCTCAAAATAGGGCTTGATCATCCGCCAGGAGGAAGCCCATACGACAGCGGAGGCCTTGGCCAGCAAGGCATTGGAACGGGGGTCTTTCTCCACCAGGGTCAGGTAGCAGTGGCCCGACGGATGCGGCTTGATTTCGCTGATCTCCGCGTGCAGCCAGACCGCCTCGAAGAAGGTCTCTTCGAGCCGCTTTTTCACTTGCTCCTGCAAGGCAAGCAGACCCATCGGATTGTTCGTTTCCATGTTGACAAATATACGAAAATTATCCCGAAAAAATGCGTACATTTGCGATACAAATTCTCCGTCACCATGATCATCAAGCAGGCCCTCTTTGCCGGAAGCAGCCAGCACACGGACCAGAAGCCGAAAATCCGCCATCCGGAATTCGCCTTCATCGGACGGAGCAACGTAGGGAAATCGTCCCTGATCAACCGCCTGTGCGGCATCAACGGACTGGCACACACCTCCTCCACCCCCGGCAAAACCCAGCTTGTCAATCATTTCCTGATCAACGATGCATGGTACCTCGTCGACCTGCCGGGCTACGGCTACGCCCGGATGAGCAAGAAGGGGCGCGAGAAACTCCAGGAGATCATCAGCGACTACATCCTCCACAGCGAAGAGCTGGTGCTGCTCTTCGTGCTGCTCGACGCCCGGCACGACCTGCAGCAGATTGACCACGATTTCATCACCGAACTCGGCGAGGAGGGCATCCCCTTTGCCCTGATCTACACCAAGTGCGACAAACTGGGCGTCAACGCGCTCAAGGCGCAGGTGGAGCGCAACGCGGACGTGTTGCGCGAAACCTGGGAAGAACTGCCGCCCACCTTCTGCAGCTCCGCCGAGACCGGGCAGGGCACCGAAGAGATCCTTGACTACATCGAATCCATCCTAACAACACTATAAAAAACAAATACTACCCGACTTCCATGGAAGAATACGATCACAAACTGAAGATCTTCGCCTGCAAGAATTCCCAGACGTTCGCAGAGCAGATCGCGAAGAAACTGAACACGAAACTCGGCGACTCGGAACTGACCGTCTTCAGCGACGGTGAATTCCAGCCGCAGTATATCGAGAGCGTGCGCGGCGCCACGGTGTTCATCGTCCAGAGCACCAACCCGCCGGCCGACAATCTCTTCGAACTGTTGCTGATGATCGACGCAGCCCGTCGTGCCTCCGCCTACAAGGTAATTGCCGTGATTCCCTATTTCGGCTGGGCCCGCCAGGACCGCAAGGACCGCCCGCGCGTATCCATCGCCTCGAAACTGGTGGCCAACATGCTCACCGCCGCCGGCTGCGACCGCGTGATGACCTGCGAGCTGCACGCCGCCCAGATCCAGGGCTTTTTCGACATCCCCGTCGACCACCTCTGGGCCACTTCCATCTTCATTCCGCATATCAAGGCGATGAACCTCGACAACCTGTCGATCGCTTCGCCCGACATGGGCGGCGCCAAGAAGGCCAACGTCTACGCCAGGCATCTCAACGCGCCGCTGATCATCTGCCACAAAGACCGCACGAAGGCCAACGTCATCGGCAGCATGACCGCCATCGGTGAAATCGAGGGCCGCAACGTCGTGATCGTCGACGACATGGTCGATACCGCCGGCACCATCACCAAATGCGCCGACGTGCTCAAGGAACGCGGCGCCCTGAGCGTCCGGGCCGTCTGCACCCACCCCATCCTCTCGGGACCGGCCTACGACCGCATCAACGCTTCTCCCATCGAGGAGTTCCTCGTGGCCGATACTGTTCCTTTGAAGAAAGACAAGGACAACTCCAAGTTCACCGTCCTGTCGATGACCGGGCTGTTCGCTGATGTCATCGACCGCATTTACCACAATGAGCCGGTCAGCGACCTGTTCATCCGCAGCTAAGTCATGATCCTCGAACCCAGTCTGGACATCTCCGCGGTTCACGACCTGCTCGTCGACAAGATCCGCAACTACTTCGCCTCCGCCGGCAAGAAGAAGGCCGTGCTGGGCCTGTCGGGAGGCATCGACTCGGCCATCGTGGCAGCCCTGGGCGTCGACGCGCTCGGCGCGGAGAATGTCCACGGCATCCTCATGCCGTCGGAATACTCGTCGCTGAGCTCCGTCACCGATTCCATCGAACTGGCCAACAACCTTGGCATCAGCTACGACATCGTCCCCATCGAGAAGATCTACAAGCGGGCCATGATCGAAATGTTCCGCTTCTTCGAGCTGGGCAAATGGAGCGTGGCGCAGGAAAACCTGCAGGCCCGCCTCCGGGGCACCATCCTGATGACCTGGTCGAACCGCTTCGATGCGCTGCTGCTCAACACCTCGAACAAGAGCGAGCTCTTCACGGGCTACGGCACGCTGTACGGCGACCTCTGCGGCGCGATCATGGTAATCGCTGACCTCTACAAGGTGCAGGTCTACGAACTCTCGGACTACGAGAACGCCCTGCACGACCACGAGGTCATCCCCGAAGCCATCCTGGCCAAGGCGCCTTCCGCAGAGTTGCGCCCCAACCAGAAGGACACCGATTCCCTGCCTCCCTACGACCAGCTCGACCCCGTGCTGCACGCCCTCTGCGAAGAGGAGCTCAGCCCCGAGCAGGTGGTGGCCGGCGGCGTCGACAAGGCGCTGGTCGACCGGGTGGTCCGCCTGAAGAAAGGCGCCGCCTTCAAGGTCATGCAGATTCCGCCGGTACTGACGGTGGGCAGCCACCCGATCGTTCCGGCTTTCAAACAGATTTAAAGCACGATGAAAGTCATCCTCCTGGCCATCCTGCTCCTGGCGCTCGGCGTGGCCGGGCTGGCCATCACCATTCTGGTCAAGAAAGACGGGAAGTTCCCCGACGGTGAGATCGCGCACAACAAGGCGCTCCGCCAGCAGGGCATCGTCTGTGCCAAGGAGGAAGAATTGCGCCTGTGGCGCAAACGCAACCCGAAAGCCGCCGCCGCGGGCCAGCGCCCCGACGCCTGCCCCGAAGGCGGCTGCGACGGTTGTGCCTTTTTTGAAACAAAATCATCCCCATGTTAGTCCAATCTTCCATCCAAGACCGCATCTGCTTCGTGGAGATGCAGAATGCCGATCACTTCAACTGCCTGAGCGCCGAAATGTGCCAGGAACTGGCCGAGGCCATTTTCCAGGGCTATCACCAGGAATGCGTGGGCATCGTCATCAAGGCCCAGTGCAACAAGGGCGTCTGGAGCGCCGGCCACGACATCCGCGAACTGCCGCAGGACGGTGAGGATCCGCTGGCCTACGATGTGCCGATGGAGCGGCTGCTCCGCAGCGTCCAGGACGTGCCCATTCCCGTCATCGCCCTCGTCAACGGCACCGTCTGGGGCGGAGCCTGCGACCTGTGCCTGTCGTGCGACATGATCGTGAGTGCCGACAACGCCACCTTCGCCATCACGCCCGCCAAGATCGGCATCCCCTACAACGCATCGGGCATCATCCACTTCATCAACCAGCTGGGCATCAACAAGGCCCGCGAAATGTTCTTCCTGGCCCAGCCCATCACCGCCCAGGACGCGCTGAACGTGGGTCTGATCAACCGCCTCGCCAAGCCGGAAGATCTTGAAAAGGTGCTTGAAGAGCAGTTCCTCGCCCCGCTGCGGCGCAACAGCGTGATGAGCATCAGTGCCATCAAGCGGCAGTTCCGCGCCTTGAGCAAGGCCGCCAACGTGATGCCGTCGGAGACGTTCGAGCGCATCAACGCCTACCGCACCAAGGTCTACCAGGGTGCCGACTACCTGGAGGGCATCCGTTCCTTCCTGGAGAAACGGGCCCCCGAGTACAAGGGAAAAGCTTCAGAATTGGATGACTGACGCGTCATGCCGGACTTGATCCGGCATCTATTCCTCTACGCGTTCGTGTAATACCGCCTTGCGGAGCTCGAAGTTCTGTCCGAGATATTTCTTGCGGACTTCGGGGTTGTCGGCCAGCTGCTGGGCCGTGCCGCTCTCGAGGATGGACCCTTCGTAGAGCAGGTAGGCGCGGTCGGTGATGGCCAGTGTCTCGTGGACGTTGTGGTCGGTGATGATCACCCCGATGTTCATGGTCTTGAGCTTGGCGATGATATGCTGGATATCTTCCACGGCAATGGGGTCGACGCCGGCGAAAGGTTCGTCGAGCAGGATGAATTTCGGGTTGATAGCCAGCGCACGGGCGATCTCGCAGCGGCGGCGCTCGCCGCCGGACAGCTGCACGCCGAGGCTCTTGCGGACTTTCTGGAGGCCGAATTCTTCAATGAGGTGTTCGAGGCGTTCGAGCCGGACTTCCTTGTCGAAGCCGGCCATCTCCATCACGGAGAGGATGTTGTTCTCGACGCTCATCGTGCGGAACACCGAGGCTTCCTGGGCCAGGTAGCCGACGCCTTTCTGGGCGCGGCGGTACATCGGCAGGTTGGTAATTTCTTCTTCGCCGAGGAAAATGCGTCCGGCGTTGGGCTTGATGAGCCCGGTGATCATATAGAAGCTGGTGGTCTTGCCGGCGCCGTTCGGGCCGAGGAGGCCGACGATCTCGCCTTGTTCCACTTCGATCGACACGCCCTTGACGACGGTGCGTTTGCCGTATTTCTTGACCAGGTTGGTACAGAACAGTTTCATCGCTAGTTGATTTCGAGTTCAAAGTCCTTTTTCAAGGCGTTGAATTCGGGGGAATTCTCCTGCAAATATTTTGCCTTGTCGGAAGGCATGTACATGCCGCGGACGGTTTCTTCGGCTTCCTTGACATCGACGACCAGGCGGATGGTCCTGTCAGCGAGCTTCTTCTGGAGGAAGGCTTCCATCCGGGGCCGGCAGTTGCGGTCGATCCATTCTTTCTGGGCGAGGTTACCGACGGTGAAATGGATTTCCTGGTCCCGGAGTTCAGGGGTAGCCTGGGCGATGGCCGACGAGAGGCGGGGCATTTTGCTTTCGCTTTCGGCGAGTGCTTTCCAGGCGTCGCTCAGCTGGGGTACTCCGGGGGCTGCTGCCGGTTCGGCAGACTCGTTCTGTTCTTCCGGTACGTCAGGTCCTTGTTTTGCCTGGGCCATCATCTCCTTGATGGACAATCCGGTCGAATGCGTTTTCTTCACCTCCGGCTGGGGCGCTGATGGCTTCGGCTCCGCTGCTCTGATTTCCGTCCCGCTCGCTGAAAAATGCTCGCGGCTCCGGAAATCACCCGCAGCTTCGCCTTGTGCGGCCTCCGGAGCGCCATCAGGCGCTAGCGTAGGCCGTGAGGGTGAGCCTTGAGGCATAGCAGGCCGGAGCGGCGGGGTTTGGGGCAGCGCCCCAGTAACACCTTTCCCCAGAGCCCCGGAGCTTGCGCTTGCGAAGTTTGCCGTAATGTTGCAGATCTTCATCAAGGCAAACTCGATAAGGAGACGGGGGTTGCCCGACTGTTTGTAGGCGGCCTCACAGCCAGATGTGATGCCTAGGGCTTCGAAGAGGAAGCCGACGCTGCAGCGCCGGGCGTAGTCGCGGTAGCGGGCGGCGACGCTGGGAGCCAGCTCGAGCAGACTCCGCGAAGCGTCGTTCTTGCAGACCAGCAGGTCGCGGAAATGGCTGCTCAGGCCGCCGATGAAACTCTGGGCATTGAAACCCTTCGAAAGAATCTCGTCGAAGAGCGTCATAGCCTGCGCATAGTCGCCGGCGAGGAAACAGTCGGTCAGCCGGAAATAGTATTCGTAGTCGAGAACGTTGAGATTCTGGATCACCTGCTCGTAGCTGATCTCCCTGCCGCAGAAGGCAACCGTCTGGTCGAAGAGCGTCAGGGCGTCGCGCATCGCGCCGTCCGCCTTCTGGGCAATGATGTGCAGCGCGTCGTCACTCACCGTCACACCCTCTTTCGCCGCAATGTCCTTCATGTTGCGCACCATGTCATCGACGCTGATGCGGTTGAAATCGTAGGTCTGGCAGCGCGAGAGAATCGTGGGAAGGATCTTGTGCTTCTCCGTGGTGGCCAGAATGAAGATGGCGTGGGCCGGCGGCTCCTCGAGGGTCTTGAGGAAAGCGTTGAAGGCCTGCTGCGAGAGCATGTGGACCTCGTCGATGATGTAGACGCTGTAGCGGCCCACCTGCGGCGGGATGCGCACCTTGTCGGTCAGGGCACGGATGTCGTCGACCGAGTTGTTGGAGGCGGCGTCCAGTTCGTGGATGCTGTAGGAACGGCCCTCCGCGAAAGAGCGGCACGACTCACATTCACCGCAGGGCTCCAGGTCCGGTCCCGGGTTGGCGCAGTTGATGGTCTTGGCAAAGATGCGGGCGGCGCTGGTCTTGCCCACGCCGCGCGGGCCGCAGAACAGATAGGCGTGGGCCAGCTGGCCCCGCTCGATCGAGTTCTTGAGCGCCTTCGCGATATTCTCCTGCCCGAGCAGCGTCTCGAAACTGTTGGGCCGGTACTTCCTGGCAGATACGATGAATTGTTCCATAGTCTGCAAATATAGCAATAAAATGTCTAATTTTGCCCCATGATTTACACGAAGACTTTCGACTGCGGCCTGCAGTTCGTTTTCCGCCGCACCCGCTCCCAGGTGGCCTATTCCGCCCTGGCCATCCAGTCGGGCACCCGCAACGAGCCCGAGGCCCACAGCGGCATCGCCCACATGACCGAGCACATGCTTTTCAAGGGCACGCTGCGGCGCAATCCCGCGCAGATCAGCAACCGCCTTGAGGTCCTGGGCGGCGAACTCAACGCCTACACCGCCAAGGAAGAGACCGTGCTCTATTCGACGGTCCTGAAAGAAGACACCGCCAAGGCCGTCGACCTGCTTTTCGAACTGGCTTTCACCTCGACCTTCCCGCAGCAGGAACTCGACAAGGAGCGCTGCGTGGTGATCGATGAAATCAATATGTACAAGGACTCTCCCTCGGAGTGCATCTTCGAGGAGTTCGAGCGCCTGCTCTTCGATCCCAGTCCCCTGGCCCGCCCGATCCTGGGCACGACCCGGAGCCTGAAGACCATCGACTCGGCGGCACTGCATGCCTATGTGCGCGAGAATTTCCGCCCCGAACGGATGTGCATCGCCATCGTGGGCAACCTCACGCCGCAAAGGGCCGAAAAGATCGCCCTCCAGGCCGTGACCCGCTATATCCCCGCCGACTATCGTCCCGCCATGCGGCCCCCGCGTCCCGTGGCACCGGCACAGCTCCCGATGCCCCCGGTGTTCCACAAGGAGGTATCCAAGAAGAACCACCAGATCAACTGCATCGTGGGCACCACGGCCTTTTCCTACTACGACCAGCGCCGCATGGAGATGATCCTGCTGGCCAACCTGCTCGGCGGCCCGAGCGCCAACTCCCGGCTCAACCAGCTGCTGCGCGAGAAAAACGCGCTGGTCTACTCCATCGATGCCTCGTTCACCCAGTTTGCCGACAACGGCTCGATGCTCATCTATTTCGGCTGTGAGAAGCCCAATCTGGACAAGTGCCTGGAACTGGTGCATGCCGAACTGGCCCAGATGCGCGACAAGCAACTGTCGGACAAAGCGCTGCGCGTAGCCAAGCGGCAGCTGATCGGGCAACTGGCCGTGGCCTCCGACAACGGCGAGGCACAAGCCCTGTCGATGGCCAAGAGCATGCTGGTCTTCGGCGAGGTGATGCCCGACGAGGAGGTTCGCCGCCGCATTGAGGCCATTACGCCTGACAGCCTGCAAAGGGTGGCCCGCCAGGTGCTTTCGGAAGACCGCCTCTGCACCCTGATCTTCAAATAGGCATGGACGCCCTGGAACGCTATATCCGTGAGATGTCGACCCCGCAGCACGAAACGCTGGCGTGGGTGGAGCGGCAGTCGTGGCTGCGGACCAGCCACGGCCGGCAGGTCTCGGGACCGGAGGTCGGCGCACTGCTACGGACGCTCGTCCGGCTGATGCAGGCCCGGCGCGTGCTGGAAATCGGCACGTTTTCCGGCTACGCGACGCTCTGGATGGCGGAGGCCCTGCCCGAAGACGGCCGAATCGACACCATCGAGATCAACGACGAGATGGAAGACCTCATCCGAGAAGGCTTCGAACGCGCGGGCCTGTCGGACTGCATCCGGCTGCATATCGGCGACGCCCTCGATCTCCTGCCCACCCTGGATGAACGCTACGACCTGGTGTTCATCGATGCCGACAAGCGCGAGTATGTCGCGTATTATCAGTCGGTCTTCGACCTCGTGCGGCCGGGCGGCCTGATCGTGGCCGACAACGTGCTCTGGGACGGAAAAGTCTACGGGGAGGACATTCCCCGCGACCAGCAGACCCGGGGCATCCTGGCCTTCAACGACCTGGTGGCGGGCGACACCCGCGTCGAGAATTTCATCCTGCCTTTGCGCGACGGCCTGAACATCATCCGGAAAAAATAGTTATCTTTGTTAGTCCGAGAAAGTTCAACTAAAATCTAATACTATGGGACTCATTAAAGAATTCAAGGAATTCGCCCTCAAGGGCAACGTGATGGATATGGCCGTCGGTGTGGTCATCGGCGGTGCTTTCGGCAAGATCGTCTCCTCCCTCGTAGCCGACATCATCATGCCGATCATCGGCGCCCTGCTGGGCAACGTGGACTTTACCAAACTGGCCGTTACGCTTCGCAGCGAAGTGGTCGACGCCGCCGGCGAAGTCGTCAAGCCGGGCGTGTACCTCACCTATGGCAACTTCATCCAGGCAGCCGTCGACTTCCTGATCATCGCGCTCTGTATCTTCTTCGTCCTCAAGGGCATCAACAAGATGAGCAAGAAGAAGGAAGAACCCGCTCCCGAACCCGCAGAACCGGTCGTTCCCGAAGACATCCAGCTCCTCCGCGAAATCCGCGACGAACTGAAGAAGAAATAACAAAAGTGCACGCCGCACATAGAAAAGCCCCGGTTGGGGCTTTTTTTATATCTTTGCGGCGATATGACACTCTTTCTCACAGGCAGTCCCACCCGTTACGGAGAGGAATCTTTTACGGAAGACAACGGCTTCCTGGCCGCCGTAAAAGCGGCTTTGCGAGAAGTCACAGGCGGACGTCGCGCCCCGCGCGTGCTGCTGGTGAGCGCCGCACCCGACGACCGCGGCTTCACCCGCTCCGTGAAGAAAGGCATGAGCGACTGCATCCACAAGTCCGGCATCCGCACGGGCACCATCACGATGCTCGAACGGCGCAACGCCCACCGGGCTGCCGAACTCGTGCAGAAGGCCGACTGGGTGGTAATGTGCGGCGGGCATACGCCCACGCAGAACCGCTTTATCCACGAGATCGGCCTTAAAGACCTGCTGAAAGACTTTCCCGGCGTAATCATGGGCTGCAGCGCCGGCTCCATGAACTGCGCCACACGGGTCTATGCCCATCCGGAACTCCCGGGCGAAGTCGTGGACCCCGGCTACCGGCGTTGGCTCAAGGGCCTGGGACTGACCGACATCAACATCATCCCCCACCTGGAACAAGTGCGTAACTTTCAGGTCGACGGCAAGCGCCTGCTGGAAGACGTGGCTTTCCCTGACAGCTGGGGACACCGCTTCTACACGTTCCGCGACGGCGGTTACATCCAGGTGAAGGACGGCCGCAGCGAGCTGCGGGGCGAAGCCTGGGTGATCGCCGACGGAAGCATGCACCGCATTTCTGAAGAAAACAAATCTTATTCGTTTATGAACCTGATTTTCATATCCCCCCATTTTCCGCAGACCTACTGGCACTTCTGTGCCGGCGCACGCGCCAACGGCGTCAACGTGCTGGGCATCGCGGACACCAACTACGAAAACCTTCCCTGGGAGCTCCGCCAGAGCCTGACCGACTACTATAAAGTGAACGACCTGGAAAACTACGACGAGATGTACCGCGCCGTGGCCTGGTACGCCCACAAATACGGCCATATCGACTGGATCGAGTCGAACAACGAATACTGGCTCGAGCAGGACGCCCGCCTGCGCAGCGACTTCAACGTAACGAGCGGCATCGGGAGCGACCGGGTGGCCGCCATCCGCAACAAGTCCGAGATGAAGAAGTATTACGCCTTGGGCGGCATCCCCACCGCACGGCAGGTCAAAGGATCAGCCGGGGTGGAAGCCATCCGCGCCTTCGTCGCCAAAACCGGCTACCCGGTGATTGCCAAGCCCGACAGCGGCATGGGTGCCTCCGGGACCTTCAAGCTGCAGAGCGATGCCGAACTGGAGGCCTGGCTGGAATCCCATCCCAACTACCGCTACTTCGTTATCGAAGAATTCATCACCGGCCTGCTCGTGAGCTACGACGCCATCTACAATTCCCGGCTGGAACCCATCTTCGAAAACAACAGCGTATTCCCGACGCCCATCATGGACATCGTCCACGGCAACCTGGACACCTGCTACTGGACCAACAAGACCGTGCCGGCCAAGCTCGCCGCCATCGGCCGCCGTACGGTCAAGGCCTTCAACACCCCCTCGCGCTTCGTCCACCTGGAATTCTTCCAGCTCGACCGCGACCGGGAAGGGCTGGGCAAAAAAGGCGACTACGTGGGCCTCGAGGTGAACATGCGGCCGCCGGGCGGCTACACGCCCGACATGATGAACTATGCCCATTCCACCGACGTGTTTCAGATCTGGGCCGACATGGTGGCCTTCGACGAACGCCGCAAGCCGGAAGGAGAGCAGTATTTCTGCGCCTATGCCTCCCGCCGCGACGGCCTGGCCTATGCGCACGGCCATGAGGAAGTCATGCGTCAGTACGGCGCGGCCGTCTGCTTCCAGGGCCGCGTCCCCGATGCCCTCGCCGACGACCTGGGCAACCACTGCTACATCGCCCGTTTCCCCAACAAGAAAGACATCGAGCCCTTCTTCCGCTTCGTCACCGAACGGCGATAAAATCAGCGCTGGCACGATCCACGCTGATAATCAACGAATTGCTAATAATCGCTTGCGTAAAATTACGCAAGCGATTTTTGTTATTACGCTGATTCTCAGCCGTCTTTCTGCCAGAAACCCAAACATAAGCGGGCCGTGCGTCGGCCTGCAGGAGATTTTGCGTCTTGGGGGTGTGAGGCCCTCCGAACCCGCAAGGCCAAAATCACCTCAGGAAAGGCCCGCAGCCTTGTTGATAAATTGTTAGTGGAAATTATTGGAAAGATTTGGAAGAATGTGGAAAATTTTCTTAACTTTGCATCACACATCACTGAACGCATATAGGAAATGTCGGCGAAGTTCATAGGTTGCTACAAGGCAAAGCTGGACGACAAGGGGAGACTGATCTTCCCTTCCGCCTTCAAATCCAGTATGGGCGAAGGTGCGAGCCTTCGCTTCGTAGTTAAAAAGTCTCTCTTCGCAGAGTGCCTCGAAATGTACGCCTACGACCAGTGGGAACAGGATTCCGAAGCTGTGAGAAGCCGCTTGAACTTCTTCAACAAGGAACACGCAACCTTCTGGCGGGAATATATGAGAGGCACTGCGGACGTAGAGCCTGACAGCAAGCTGGGACGGATGACCATCCCCAAGGCCCTCCTCGAGAAGGCGGGCATCGGCAAGGAGGTCGTCTTTGCGGGGAACAACCACCTGATTGAAATCTGGGACAAAGAGAAGTATGAGGCCAGGGAGATGGACAGCAGGGATTTCGTGGCACTGGCCGAAAAGATTCTCGGTTAGCGGAGGAAGTTCCCCATGTCTGCCTACCACACGCCCGTCCTGCTTCAAGAAAGCATCACGGCGCTGGACATCCGCGAAGACGGCGTCTACGTGGATGCGACCTTCGGCGGAGGCGGCCACAGCCGCGAGATCCTTCGGCATCTCGGCCCGAAAGGGCGGCTGATCGCTTTCGACAAAGACCGGGAGGCACTGGCCAACGCCCCGGACGACGCGCGGCTGACCGTAGTACACAGCGACTACCGTTTCGTCCACCACTTCGTCAGATACTACGGATATGCGGCAGTCGATGGCATCCTGGCGGACCTGGGCGTATCGTCGCACCAGTTCGACACCGAAGAAAGAGGATTCTCGTTCCGGTTCGAAAACGCGCCGCTGGATATGCGGATGAATGCAGACGCACCCTTGTGTGCGGCAGATATAGTAAATAGTTATAGTGGGGAGGACCTGGAGAAGATCCTCCGGCTTTACGGCGAGGTGGAAGGAAGCAGGCGGGTCGCGGAACTCATGGTTTCGGCCCGGGAGAGAAGCCCGTTGAAGACCACGGACGATTTAGGCAGAGCGCTAGCACCTGTTCTGCCTAAATTTTTAGAACATAAGTATTTAGCTAAGATATACCAAGCGCTGAGGATTGAAGTCAATGGCGAGATGACTTCTTTGGAGGGATTTATGAAAGGGGCTATCCGTTCGCTCGGGCAAGGGGCACGGCTGGCCATTATCACTTACCATTCTCTAGAAGACCGCATCGTCAAGACCGCAATCAGGGAGGGCAGCCAGGAAGGGCTGCTCCAGCGTGTGAACAAGAAACCGATTCTTCCCGCCGAGGAAGAGATTGCTTCCAACACACGCGCGCGCAGCGCGAAACTGAGGGTCGCCGAAAGGCAATGAGACGATGAAACTACGCGAAAGATTCAGGAAGGCCGTAGACAAGGTGGTCAGCTACCTGAGCGGGGACAAGCTGATCGAGTGGGGGGTGGACCGCCAGCTGGGGTTCATCACCTACGTCTTTCTCATCATCTGCGCATCCATTGCCTGGAGCCTTTTCGTCGAACAGAACCTCGTCAAGGTACAGAAGAACGAGCGTGTGTTGCAGGAACTGCGCATCAGCTATCAGCAGCGCACCCTCGACCTGGTGGGCATGAACAACCGGAGCAAGATCGACGCGCTGCTGAAAGCCAACGGCTCGAAGCTGCACGCACCGGTCGAGCCTCCCAAACGGATTGAACTGGAGAAATAAGGACGATGCAGGCCAACATCAAGAGAGTCGGTGCTTTCTATCTGCTGTTTGTCGCGCTCGCAGCGCTGGCAACCGGGCAGATCGTGAACCTGCAGTTCATCCACAAGCCCGGCCGCAGCTATTCGGCCAAAACCACGCGCGAGGACATCCTTCCCTGCACCCGTGGCAGCATCCTGGCCGACGACGGGCGCTACCTCGCCTTCTCGATTCCCGAATACCGCATGGGCATGGACTGCGTCCAGCCCGACTCGGCCACCTTTGCCCAGGGCATCGACTCGCTGGCTATCTGCCTGGCCAATTTCTACAAGGACAAGAAAGCCGCCCAATACAAGAAGGAGATCGTCGACCGGCGCAAGGAAGGCCTGAACGGCGGACGCCGCTACCTCTTCCTCAACCGGCGCCTGCTCACCTATCAGGAGATGAAGGAAGTCTCGTCCTTCCCCATCCTCCGGGAAGGTCGTGGACGCGGCGGACGCGACGAGGTGAAGGTGGACCACCGTACCTATCCCTACGGACGCCTGGGCTTCCGCACCCTCGGATACATCAAGGACCAGAGCGAGATTCCGACCATCGGCATCGAAGGCAGCTGTGACTCCATCCTGCGCGGCACGGACGGCCTCCAGCCGATGCGACTGACCGAAGGACGCAACTGGATCGTCGACACCGACCGGGAGACCATCGCTCCCATCGACGGACTCGACGTGCAGCTGACGCTCGACATCGACATGCAGGATATGGCTCAGAACGCCCTGATGCACATCCTGGGCAAGACCAGCGAACTGCACGCCGGCACCGTGGTGGTGATGGAGGTGGCCACCGGCGAGATCAAGGCGATGGTCAACCTCGAGAAGAACGGCAAAGGAGGCTACGACGAGACCTACAACTATGCCATCGGACGCAAGGGAGAACCGGGCTCGGTGTTCAAGTGCGCCACGCTGACCACCCTGCTCGAAGACAAGAAGGTCACCCTCGACACCGAACTTCCCGCCACTGTGACCTGGAACTATGGCGGAGGCGAACCTTTCGTGGACCACTATCTCGACCGTTATACCACCATTTCGGTCAAACGCGCCTTCGAGATTTCCTCCAACAACATTTTCCGCATCCTGGCTGCCCGCAATTACGACAAGAATCCGAAGGAATTCCTCGACAAACTCAACAACGAGCGCCGCATCACCTACAACTTCCCCTTCGAGCTCAAGGGAATGGCCAAGGCCAACCTCAAGGATCCCGACTTAAAGACGGGACGCGGCGCCTGGAATATGAAAGACCTGCCCCAGATCGCCATGGGCTATACCGTCGAGATCACCCCGCTCCACACCCTGAACTTCTACAACGCCATCGCCAACGAAGGCGTGATGATGCGCCCCCACCTGGTGCGCAACTACCAGAAGGAAGGACAGATCATCCAGGAGTTCAAGCCTGAGAAGATCGGTACCGTATGCAGCAAGGAGACGGCACACGAAGTGTGGAAAGCGATGCGCGGCGTGGTCACGTCGAAAGGCGGCACCGGTTATACGCGCTTTGAGGGATGCCCCGTGGCCGTGGCCGGCAAGACCGGTACGGCCCGTATCGTCTTCCCCAACACCGGACGCTATGAAGACCGTGCCGGCCACAAGATGCACCAGGCCACTTTCGTGGGCTTCTTCCCCTACGAGTCGCCCAAATACTCGATGATCGTGGTCGTCTATTCCGAACCTACCTTCGCCAACTTCTACGGCGCCACCTACGGCGGCCCCGTGTTCCGGGAGGTCGCCGAAGGCATCTACGCCTCGGCCATCGACTGGCAGGAGCCCATCCCACGCAAGGGCTCCCTCCCCCAGGACGACGGCTTTCTGTCCTTCCAGGGACAGGAAGACATCCATAAGGGGTTGGTTCCCAACGTGAAAGGAATGGGATTACGCGATGCCCTCGCTTTGCTCGAACACGCCGGCTACCAGGTTTCCTTCGAAGGAAAGGGAATCGTAGAAAGCCAGATACCGGCCGCCGGCGATACCGCCCGGGACCTCCATATCGCCCTCAAACTGAAAGAACAATACAGCCATGAGACTGAATGACATACTGAAAGGCATCGACCTCGTCGCGACGCAAGGCGACCTGCAGCGGGAGATCAGCCACCTGACCTTCGACTCGCGCAGCTGCCAGCCGGGATCGCTCTTCATCGCCGTCCCCGGGACCGCCGTCGACGGGCACAAATTCATTGCCAAGGCCGTCGAAGCCGGCGCCTCCGCCGTCATCTACCAGAACGACACCGAAGGACTGGACCGGCTGGGCGACACCACCCTGGTGAAAGTGGCCGACAGCCGGAAGGCCCTCGCCCTGGCCGCCGACAACTGGTACGGCCATCCTTCCGGCAAGCTCTCGCTGGTGGGCATTACAGGCACCAACGGCAAGACCACGACCGTCACCCTGCTCTACAACCTGTTCACGCAGCTGGGCTGGGCCTGCGGCCTGATCTCGACCATCGCCAACTACATCGACGGCGAGCGGCTGGAGACCAGCCATACCACCCCCGACCCCATCGAACTCAACGCCCTGCTGGCGCGGATGGTCGAGAAGGGCTGCAACTACTGCTTCATGGAGGTGAGCTCGCACTCCGTCGACCAGGAGCGCATCGCCGGCCTGGAGTTCAAGGTGGCCATCTTCTCCAACCTGACGCACGACCACCTCGACTACCACAAGACCTTCGCCGCCTACCGCGACTGCAAGAAACGCTTCTTCGACGGCCTGCCGAAGACCGCTTTCGCCCTGACCAACGTAGACGACCGCAACGGTGAGGTGATGGTGCAGAACACGGCCGCCCAGGTGCGCACCTACGCCTGCAAGCGGATGGCCGACTTCCGCTGCAAGATCATCGAGGAGAGCCTCGAGGGGATGCTGGTGAGCATCGACGGCACCCAGGTCTGGACGCGCTTCATCGGTGCGCACAATGCCTACAACCTGTTGGCCGTCTACGGCACCGCCGTGCTGCTGGGTGCCAAACCCGAAGAGGTGCTGGTACAGCTCAGCGCCCTGGGCCCGGTCGCCGGACGGCTCGACTTCGTCCGCGGCGGCAACGACCTGACCGGCGTGGTGGACTATTCCCACACGCCCGATGCCCTGGAAAATGCCCTCCGCACGCTCCGCGAGACCTGCCAGGACCGCTGCCTGGTATGCGTGTTCGGCTGCGGCGGCGACCGTGACCGCACCAAGCGCCCGGAAATGGGCGTCATCGCCGCCAAATATGCCGACCGCGTGGTGGTGACCTCCGACAACCCGCGCACCGAAGAGCCCGAAGCCATCATCCGGGAGATCCGTGCCGGCATGGATGCCGCCGCCCGGGCCAAGAGCCTCTTCATCACCGACCGGCGCGAAGCCATCCGCACCGCCCTGATGACCGCCCCGCAGGGAGCGGTGATCCTGGTGGCCGGCAAGGGACACGAAGATTACCAGATCATCGGCACCACCAAGATCCACTTCGACGACAAGGAAGTGATCGCCGAAACCTTCGAAGAAATGAGCCAAAACTGACCCTAGACGCTAAAACCTGACCTATGCTCTACCATCTGTTTGAATATCTTGAACAATCCGGTATCGACTTCCCCGGATCCGGCCTGATGCAATACATCTCGTTCCGGTCCATATGCTGTGCGGTGGTGGCCATCCTCACCTCCATGCTCATCGGCAAGTCGATCATCGCCAAACTGCAGAAGAAGCAGATCGGCGAGACCATCCGCGACCTCGGCCTCGAAGGCCAGCTGCAGAAGAAAGGCACCCCGACCATGGGCGGCATCATCATCCTGCTGTCGATCCTGGTGCCGGTGCTGCTGTTCGGCGACCTGACCAACATCAACATCCAGCTGCTGATCCTGACCACCGTCTGGCTCGGCGCGCTGGGTTTCATCGACGACTACATCAAGGTATTCAAGCACAACAAGGAAGGCCTCAACGGCAAATACAAGATCGTGGGCCAGGTGCTGCTGGGCGTAGCCGTGGGCCTGACCCTCTACCTGACCGCCGACCAGGGCGTGAGCTACAGCCGCACCACCATCCCCTTCTTCAAGGGCAATGAGTTCGACTACAAGTGGCTGGTCCCCTTCTCGGGCCCCGTGGTGCGCGCACTGCAGGGCGGCCTCTACGTGGTCGTGATCACCTTCATCATCACCGCCTGCTCCAACGGCACCAACCTGACCGACGGCATGGACGGCCTGGCGGCCGGCGTTTCGGCCATCGTGGGCGCGACCATCGGCGTGCTGGCCTACGTGTCGGGCCACACGGGCTTCGCCGAATACCTCAACATCATGTATCTCCCCAACAGCGGTGAAGTGGCCGTCTACGTGAGCTGCTTCGTGGGAGCGCTCCTGGGCTTCCTGTGGTACAATTCCTTCCCGGCCCAGGTGTTCATGGGCGACACGGGCTCGCTGGCCCTGGGCGGCATCATCGGCGTGATGGCCATCCTCATCCGGAAGGAGCTGCTGCTGCCCATCCTCTGCGGCGTGTTCCTCGTGGAAAGCCTCTCGGTCATCATCCAGCGTTATTATTTCAAATACACCAAGAAAAAGACCGGTACCGGCGTGCGCGTGTTCCGGATGTCTCCCCTCCACCACCATTTCCAGAAGGAGAATCCTGACGCGCTCATCCAGTCCCCGAAACAAATACAACCCGAAAACAAGATCGTCGTGCGTTTCTGGATCGTTTCGATCATCCTCGCGGTCTTGACCATCGTAACCCTGAAAATCAGATAAGCATGAAAAAAGCAGTCATCCTCGGCGGCGGCGAAAGCGGCGTAGGTGCAGCCGTGCTGGCCAAAGTGCAGCACTTCGACACCTTCCTCTCGGACAGCGGATCCCTCAAGGACAATTTCCGCAGTCAGCTGCAAAAATGGGAGATTCCCTTCGAAGAAGGCGGACACACCCCCGAAAAGATCCTCGATGCGGACCTCGTGATCAAGAGCCCCGGCATCCCCGAGACGGCACCGCTGGTGGTGCGCCTGCGCGAACAGGGCACGCCCATCATCTCCGAGATCGAGTTCGCCGGCTACTACGATACGGCCAAGAAGATCTGCATTACCGGCAGCAACGGCAAGACCACGACCACCTCGCTGATCTATTTCCTGCTGCAGAACGCGGGCCTCAACGTGGGCCTGGGCGGCAACATCGGCAAAAGCTACGCCCTGCAGGTGGCCACCGAGAAGCACGACATCTACGTGTTGGAGCTCAGCAGCTTCCAGCTCGACGGCATGTATGACTTCAAGGCCGACATCGCCGTGCTGATGAACATCACGCCCGACCACCTCGACCGCTACGACCACTGCTTCCAGAACTATATCAACGCCAAGTTCCGCATCACCCGCAACATGAAGCCGGAAGACTGTTTCATCTTCTGCTCCGACGACGAGGTGACCATCGGCGAGCTCAACAAGATCGTGCTGCAGGCCCGCAAGCTGCCGTTCACCCAGAACGGCACGGTGGAGGAAGGCGCCTGGCTCGAAGACGACACCCTGCGGGTGCGCTTCGACGACGACGAGTTCGACATCCTGGTGCGTGACCTCTCGCTCAAAGGCAAGCACAACGTCTACAATTCGATGGCCGCGGCCATCACCGGCAAGATCATGAACGTCACCAACGAGACCATCCGCCGGTCGCTGACCACCTTCGAAGGGGTGGAGCACCGCATGGAGAAGGTGATGACGGTAGGCGGCGTGCTCTACGTCAACGACTCGAAGGCCACCAACGTCAACTCCACCTGGTATGCGCTCGAGAGCGTCCAGACCCCGATCGTCCTGATCCTGGGCGGCACCGACAAGGGCAACGACTACGCACCCATCGCCGACCTGGTGCGCGAGAAGGTGAAAGCCATCGTCTGCCTGGGCGTGGACAACAAGAAGATCAAGGATTTCTTCGGCGCGATGGTGCCCGTCTACGAGACACTTTCGGCCGAAGACTGCGTAAACAAATGCGCCGAACTGGCCGTTTCGGGCGACACCGTGCTGCTGAGTCCCTGCTGCGCCAGCTTCGACCTGTTCAAGAACTATGAAGACCGCGGACGCCAATTCAAGGAAGCGGTAAGGAGGCTGTAGCATGAACCAGTTCTGGAAACTCAAAGGCGACCGGGTCATCTGGATCATCGTGGTGTTCTTCGCGATGATCTCGATTGCCGCCGTCTTCTCGTCGAGCAGCTTCCTGGCTTCTTCGCGCGGCATCAGCAAGGTCGCCATCTTCATGGAGCAGACCAAGTCGGTGCTGATGGGTTTCCTCGCCCTGCTGATCTGCTACCTCATCCCGCTGCGTTTCTACCGCACCTTCTCCTTCGTCATCTACGGCGCGTCAGTGCTGATGCTCCTGATGCTTTTCGTCCCGGGTCTCCGCGCGGAAATCAACGGCGCCGTCCGCGGCATCAAGATCCACGGACATACGTTCCAGGTGTTCGAGTTCGCCAAGATCGGCGTGATCCTCTACCTGGCGCGCGCACTCGAGCTTTGGGGCGACACCCTCGACGACTTCAAGCAGTTCGCCCTGAAGATTCTGTTGCCTGTGGGCGCAGTCTGCCTGCTCATCATGCAGAACAGTTTCTCCTCCGCCCTGCTGATCGGCCTGATCAGCTTCCTGGTGCTCTTCTTCATGAACGTAAGCCTCAAGAACCTGGGCATCACGGTGGGCATCCTGATGGCGGCCCTGCTGCTGATGTTCCTCACCTACCATGCCTTCTTTGCCGGTAGGCCGCAGCGGCTCGAATCGAGCGTGGGCAAGATATTCAACCGCTTCGGCACGGTGGAAGGACGTCTGACCGCCCACTTCCAGAAAGAGGAGCAGGACTTTGAGAGCCTCTCCCGCCAAGAGCAGCAGGAGCTCAAGGACAAGGACCGCCAGAGCGAAAACGCCAAGGTCGCCATCTCCGAAGGCGGCATCTTTGGCAAGGGTCCGGGCAAGAGCACCCAGCGCTACTCCCTGTCGATGGCCTTCTCCGATTTCATCTACGCCTTCATCGTGGAAGAGTACGGCCTCCTGGGTGGGGTGTTCGTCATCCTGCTCTACTTGATCTTCCTCTTCCGCTGCATCCGGCTCTGCCAGCGGTGCAAGGCCACCTATTCCAGCGTCCTGATCGCGGGCCTCTCGTTCCTGATCACCACCCAGGCCTTCCTGCATATCCTGGTCAACGTACGCATCCTCCCCATCACCGGCCACACCCTCCCGCTGATCAGCCACGGCGGCACGGCGTACCTCGTGCTGAGCGGGGCCTTCGGCATGATCCTCTCGGTCAACAAGCAGCTGGAGAAACAGGACGCCCAGGAGAAAGCTGCGGCGGCCGCCGCTGCCGAGGCCACCACCGCGACCGTCTCGACCAATACCATCGAATCCACCGAATTCAATTATACGACAAGCGATGAATAATCCACGTATCATCATCAGTGGCGGCGGCACCGGCGGGCACATCTTCCCCGCCCTGTCGATCGCAGGCTCCATCAAGGACCTCTGCCCCGAAGCGGAAATCCTCTTTGTGGGGGCGGAAGGCAAGATGGAGATGGAACGCGTGCCGGCGGCCGGCTATAAAATCATCGGTCTGCCCGTGGCAGGCCTGCAGCGTTCGCTCTCGCCCAAGAATCTCGCTCTCCCGGCCAAAATCGTCAGGAGCGTCCGCAAGGCGGGCGAAATCATCAAGGATTTCAAGCCCGACGTCGCCGTGGGTGTGGGCGGCTATGCCAGCGCGCCGCTGCTGTGGAGTGCCTCCCACAAGGGAATCCCCTGCCTCATCCAGGAGCAGAATTCCTATGCCGGCCTGACCAACAAGATCCTGGCGAAACGCGCAGCCTGCATCTGCACCGCCTATGAGGGCATGGAGCGTTTCTTCCCGGCCGACCGCATCATCCTCACCGGCAACCCCATCCGCAAGGAGATTGCCCCGGCCACGCCGCAGCAGCGGGAGGAAGGTTATCGCTTCTACGGGCTCGACCCGGCCAAGAAGACGCTCTTCGTAGTGGGCGGGAGCCTGGGCTGCGGCACCCTCAACCGGGTGATGCGCCAATGGGTGGAGACGCGTGCCGCGAGCGCGGACTACCAGGTGATCTGGCAATGCGGCAAGTATTACAAGAGCGGCATCGACGAATTTATGGCGGGACGCAACGTACCCAACCTGGTCTACACCGACTTCATCCAGCGGATGGACCTGGCCTATGCCGTGGCCGACCTGCTGGTTTCGCGTGCGGGGGCCGGCACCATCTCGGAACTCTGCGTGGCAGGGAAAGCCACGATTTTCGTCCCCTCGCCCAACGTGTCGGAAGACCACCAGACGCACAATGCGATGGCGCTGGTGGGCAAGAATGCGGCGTTGATGGTGCGCGATGCCGAGGCGGAGGAGAAACTCATCGACACGTTCGAAGGGCTCCTGGCCGACGAGGCCCGACTGGCCGACCTTGAGACGAACATCCTGAAGCTCGGCAAGAAGGACGCTTCAGAAGTGATTGCCAAAGAAGTTTTAAAATTGGTAAAATAATGTATACGCATTATTATTTCATAGGGATCGGGGGCATCGGCATGAGCGCCATCGCCCGGTACTTCAAGCACCAGGGCTTCGCCGTGTCGGGCTACGACCGCACGCCGTCGGCGCTGACCCATGCGCTGGAAGAGGAAGGCATTGCCGTCCACTACGAGGACGACATCGACGCCATTCCGAAAGACATCGCCCATACCTTTGTAATCTACACCCCGGCGATTCCCGACGACCTCAACGAGCTCCGCTACGTGCGCAGCCACTGCTACCCGCTGTGCAAGCGCTCGAAAGCCCTGGGCGAGATCGCCCGCGGCCAGGAGTGTCTCGCCGTGTCGGGCACCCACGGCAAGACGACTACCAGCACCCTGCTCGCCCACATCCTCACCCAGTCGGGTGAAGGGTGCAATGCCTTCCTGGGCGGCATCTCGAAGAACTACAACTCCAACCTGCTGCTGAGCCGGAACCCGGTCCTGGTGGCCGAGGCCGACGAATTCGACCGTTCCTTCCTGCAGCTGCATCCCCATATCGCCGTAGTGACCGCCACCGATGCCGACCACCTCGACATCTACAACGACCACGCCCACGTGGTGGAGGCCTTCGGCCAGTTCACGGCCCAGGTCGACGCCGACGGCGCCGTGGTCGTCAAGCACGGGGTCGATGTGCCCCTGGCCGATACCACCGCCAAGGTCTGGCGCTACGCCTACGACACGCCATGCGACTTCTATGCGTCCGACATCACGCCGCTCGCGGGCGGGCGCTTCGATTTCACGCTCAACCACCCGGGCGGACGCATCGAACACTGCACGGTCGGCATTCCGGGCTGGGTCAACGTTGAAAACGCCGTGGCGGCTTCGGCCATCGCCCTGCTCCACGGCACCACACCCGAAGCTATCCGCTCGGCCCTGGCCACCTTCCAGGGCGTGGCACGCCGCTTCGACATCCACCTCAACACTCCGCGCGTCGCCTATATCGACGACTACGCCCACCATCCCAACGAGATCCGGGCCGCCATCAGCTCGATGCGCAACATCTTCCCCGGCCGGAAACTGCTCGGCATCTTCCAGCCGCATCTCTATACCCGCACCCGCGACTTCGCGCCCGACTTCGCCGACGCCCTCAGCGGGCTCGACGCACTGATCCTCCTGCCCATCTACCCGGCGCGGGAGGAACCCATCCCGGGCGTCAACGCAGAACTCATCTTCGACCAGGTGAAACTCAGCGACAAAGTGCTGATTCCCAAGGAACAGCTGATGGACTACCTGAAGACCCGCGACATCGACTGCCTGGTCACCCTGGGCGCCGGTGACATCGACCGCTTCATCGGTCCCATTGAAACCTATCTCAAGACCCGCGTATGATCCGGCGCATCCTCCTTACCTCCCTGATCGTGCTCCTGTCGGGCGGACTGCTCGGCTGCTACTTCTACTTTGTGGGCGTACTGGCCCGCGAAGGCGGACAGCAGGCCCGTTGCCGCCAGGTGGAAGTATTCCTGCCCGACTCGCTGGAGAGTTCGGTCGTGGACAGGCAGGAGGTGCAGGCCTTCCTCCGGAAAAGCATCGGCCGGCCCATCGACAGCATCGACCTCCATGCCCTTGAAACCCAGCTCCGCAGCCGCGGCGAGGTGATGGGAGCCGAGGTGTACACCTCCGGCGGGCAGACGCTCACCGCCCGCATCACCCAGCGCAAACCGGTGGTCCGCCTGGAAAACGGGACAGCGCGCTGGTATGCCGACCCGGAAGGATATCTCTTCCCGGTCCGCAACGCGGTGGACGTGCCCCTGGTCACCGGCCATCTCCCCCTCTCCCTGGAAGCCTCCTACAAGGGCTTCGCACCGGAGCAGGAGCAGGCCTGGATGGACGGCGTGGTGGAGCTGGCCCGCTATATCGACAGCAAACCCGTGTTGCGGCGCGAAATCGAACAGATCGACGTGGCCCCCGACGGAGACCTCGTCCTCTACACCCGCCAGCCCGGGCCCAGCATCATCTTCGGCGACAGCGGCGACTACATCACCAAATTCCAGAAACTGGAGGCCTGGTGGCGCAACATCGAGCCCCAACTCGAAAAAGGCAAAACCTACAGGACTATTAATTTAAAGTATAACCAACAGATAATTTGCAGGCAGTTATGAGCAGATACGCAGCAGCATTGGATTTCGGCAGCGCCAAAGTGGCGTTGGCGGTCGGTGAGAAGACCGACGCCGGCGTACGTATCGTGAGCTACCACGATGCCCCTTCGGCCGGCATCGAGAGCGGCGAGATCGTCAACGACTTCAAGGTCGAAGAGGTGGTCCGCGCCCTCATCGAGCAGGCACGCGCCGATTTGCCGGAAGAGATCACAGAGGTCAGTTTCGGCCTCTCGGGCCGGGTGCTCCACAGCAAGGAGTTCCCCATCCAGATTACCCGCCGCAACCCGGATTCCTACATCCTGGAAGACGAAGTGCGGCAGATCACGCGGGCCCGGTACAAGGCCAGCCTGGAAGGCGACGAGGTCGTCTTCGAGGCCGTCCCGCAGAAATACAGCACCGAAGACCGCATCGGCATCACCCACGAGGAACTCATCGGCATGGTGGGCGGCCAGATCGACGCCGATTTCAAGATCTTCTTCGGGCGCAAGGGTCTTCGCGACCGCCGCGTCAACATCATCGAGAAATGCGGCCTCACGCCGCGGAAAGCCATCCTGGCCCCCATCGCATCGGCCCGTGCCGTGCTGAGCCGTCCCGAGATGGAGAACGGCGTGGCCCTGGTCGACATCGGCAAGGGTTCCACGGAAGTGGCCATCGTCAAGGACAACATCGTCCGCCACGTGGCCATCATCCCCTTCGGCGGCGAATCGGTGACCGGCGACATCAAGAACGTGGCCAATATCACGCGGGAATGGGCCGAGACCGTCAAGCTCCGCCACGGCCGCTGCTGTGAAGAATATGCGGTCGAAAACAAGAAACTGGTGCTCAAGAGCGAGAACGAAACAGTGGAAGGCGAAATCGAGATGAGTCTGCTCATCCGTACCGTCGAGGCCCGACTGAGCGAGATC
The DNA here is from genome assembly GCA_902784965.1 of uncultured Bacteroidia bacterium. Lineage (GTDB taxonomy): Bacteria > Bacteroidota > Bacteroidia > Bacteroidales > UBA932 > Cacconaster. Next base: position 51,038 of record CACZWU010000002.1, read on the forward strand.
CTCGACGCTGTTCGCTATGTCATCGAGCAGTCGGGCTATGCCGGCAGGATTGCCTCGGGCGTGGTCATCACCGGCGGCGCCAGCCACCACGAAGACCTGCTCCAGCTGGCCAGCGCACTGCTCGGCCAGAAGGTCCGTCTCGCCGCCCCGCAGGGTGCCATCGACAACGGCAGCGTCGAAGACGCCTACGACGTCTATGCCTCGACTGCCGTAGGCCTCGTGCTCGAGACCCTCGACCCGATGCTCTCGCACGCCCTGGACCTGAACGACAAACCGGAACAGAATGCCCAGCAGTCGGAGTCCGGACGTAACGTAGAAACGCTTTTCGACGAGGTCACGGAGCCGCAAGAAAGGCCGCTTTCCAAGCGCGAACGCAAGGAAGAGGAACGCAGGGCCAGGGAAGAGGAACGCAGGGCCAAGGAGGCGCGCAAACAAGCGGCCCGGGAGGCCCGGGAGAAAGAGAAGAAGGGCCCGAGTTTCATTGATATGCTATTTTCTGACAATAACAACGCTTAAGAGATATGGACGCAGATTTGATACCTACCAGCTGGGAAAAACGCGGCAACATCATTACCGTCGTCGGTGTGGGCGGCGGTGGCAACAATGCCGTCTCGTATATGTACTCCCTGGGACTCAAGGATGTCGATTTCGTGATCTGCAACACCGACACCCAGGCGCTGCAGAAAAGTCCCGTTCCGGCCAAGCTCCAGATCGGTCCCATCCTGACCAAGGGCCTGGGCGCCGGCACCGACTACACGGTGGGCCGCCAGGCCGCCGAAGAGTCGATTGAAGAGATCAGCAAGATCTTCGCCGGCGACACGCAGATGGTGTTCGTGACCTGCGGCATGGGCGGCGGCACCGGCACCGGCGCGGCACCCCTCGTGGCCAAGACGGCCAAGGAGCTGGGCATGCTGACCGTCGGCGTGGTCACCGTCCCCTTCCGCGATGAAGGCAAGGAAGCGCTCTACCGTGCCGTCGAGGGCATCAAGGAGCTCAGCAAGCACGTCGACAGCATCCTGGTGATCGACAACCAGAAGCTCTACCAGCTCTACGGCAAGATGAACATCTTCACGGCCTTCCACAAGGCCGACGAGGTGCTGGCCACCGCCGTCAAGAGCATCGCCGAGATCATCACCAGCAGCGGTTACATCAACGTGGACTTCGCCGACGTAAAGAAAGTGATGAAGAACAGCGGCGTCGCCATCATGGGTATCGGCGAGGCCGAGGGCGAAGACCGCGCCATCAAGGCCGTGGAGATGGCCCTCAAGTCCCCGCTCCTGAACGACCTCAACCTGCGCAGCGTGAAGAACGCCCTGATCAACATCACCTCGAGTTCCGATGAAGAGAACGGTATCTCCATGGAGGAACTCTCGCAGATCATGGACTTCACTTCGCAGTACACCGGCGCCACCATCAACTTCAAGCGAGGCATCGTGTTCGACGAGAAGATGGGCAGCAAGATCAGCGTCACCATCATCGCCACCGGCTTCGAGATGTGGCAGCTCCCGGTCATCGACGAGAACGAGGTCAACCGCGGCAACCGCATCGAGGTCCCCTACGGCAAAGACCTGTTCCACTCGCGCAAGAAAGGTACGCCCATCGCCCCCGACGACGGCAAGCTGCTCAACAAGAAACGGGTGACGGGCATCCCGTCCCTCATCGTGGAGGACGTACGGCTCATCAAGCAGCTGGAAGACGAACCCGCCTGCATCCGCCGCGAGCGGGTGCTGAATCCCGAAAAAGCCATCACCCCGGAAGTCAAGGAGACTCCCGCCAGCGAATAAAACCATGGAAAGAAGACGCAGAGTCCGCTTCGCGCCCAGTCCCACGGGCCCGCTCCACATGGGCGGCGTCCGCACGGCGCTTTACAATTACCTGTACGCCAAACAGACCGGCGGAGATTTCATCCTCCGCATCGAAGACACCGACTCCCAGCGCTTTGTGCCTGGGGCCGAGGAATACATCATCGAGTCGCTCCGCTGGTGCGGCATCTTCCCCGACGAGGGCGTGGATGAGAACGGCCAGGTGGTGGAGGTCGCTTCGCCGAAGCATCCCCACGCGCCGTACCGCCAGTCGCAGCGCCGCGGCATCTACCGCAAATATGCGGAAGAACTCGTCGCCAAGGGCTACGCCTACTATGCCTTCGACACGGCTGAAGAACTCGCCGCACTCCGCACGGCGGCCGAGGCCGAGAAGAAGACCTTCATCTACAACTGGGAAACGCGGGGTTCGATGAAGAACTCGCTGACGCTCCCGGCCGACGAGGTGGCACGCCGCGTGGCGGAAGACACGGGCTGGACCATCCGGTTCAAGATCCCGGAGAACCGCATCGTGAAGATGGACGACCTGATCCGCGGTCACATCGAGGTCAACAGCAACACGCTCGACGACAAGGTGCTCTGGAAGCGCATCGACGAGCTGCCGACCTACCACCTGGCCAACATCGTCGACGACCACCTGATGGAAATTACCGAGGTGATCCGCGGCGAGGAGTGGCTGCCGTCGCTGCCGCTGCACTATCTGCTCTACGAGGCCTTCGGCTGGCAGGATTCGCAGCCGCGTTTCGCGCATCTGTCACTGCTGCTCAAGCCCGATGGCAAGGGTAAGCTCTCGAAGCGCGACGGCGACCGCCTGGGTTTCCCGGTGTTTCCGCTGCGCTGGGTCAACGCCGAGGGCGAGGTGTCGCGCGGTTACCGCGAGGACGGCTACTATCCCGAGGCTTTCGTCAACATGCTGGCTTTCCTGGGCTGGAATCCGGGCACGGAGCAGGAGATCTTCTCGCTCGATGAGCTCGTGAAGGTGTTCTCGCTGGAGCGCGTCATCAAGTCGGGCGCCCGTTTCAATCCGGACAAGGCCAAGTGGTTCAACCAGGAATACCTGCGGATGCGGCCCATCGAAAAGCTGGTGGCCGAATTCCGGGCCTCTGAGGGCGAGCGCATCGCGGCCTTCAGCGACGATTACGTCGGCGGCGTGCTCGAGCTGATGCGCGAGCGCGTCCATTTCCCCACCGAGTTCCGTGAAGCGACCTGGTTCTTCTTCGAAGCACCGAAGGAATACGATCCGGCCGCCGTGGCCAAGTTCTGGAAAGACGAGATTCCGGCCATCATTCCGCGGGTGCGCGACTTCATCGCCGGCATCGAGCCATTCACGAAAGAACACATCGGTGAATCGCTCGAAGGCCTGATCCGCGAGAACGCCTGGCCGATGGGCAAGGTGATGAACACCCTCCGCATCTTCCTCGTCGGCAAGTCGGTCGGCCCCGGCGTCGCCGAAATGATGGCCCTCATGGGCAAGGCCGAGGTACTGAAACGGATTGACAAAGGGATTGCTTCTTTGACATAACGAATAGGATTGCGCTAGCGCTCTGGGAATTGCTTCTCGGACCGACTCGCAAGCGAGTCTCCTTCCCAAATCAAAGATTTGGGCCCCTCCCTCTATCAACCGAGGGTGGTTAGGGTCCTCGAAGCAATGTCCCACCCGCGCTTAAAGCGCAATCCTCAACAACGATTGACTGTTTGCTTGCGCAAAGGAGCGGGTGGTTTTTGGAGCCGCGAGCATTTTTCTGCGAGCGGGACAAAAACCAGAGCTCCCAGCAAGCAAACACCAGACAATAATAGATTATGAAGATTGGACTCGCATCGGATCATGCTGGATATGAGTATAAGCAGCAATTGATCGCCTATTTGCGGCGGAAAGGCATCTCCGTCGTGGATTATGGAACCCATGGAACGTCGAGCGTCGACTACCCCGACTTCGCGCATGCCCTCGCTGAAGGTATCGAGAAAGGCGAAGTGGACCGCGGCATCGCCCTCTGCGGCACCGGCAACGGCATGGCCATGACCCTCAACCACCACAAGGCCATCCGCGCCGGCCTCGCCTGGAACCGCGACATCGGCGCCCTCATCTCGCAGCACAACAACGCCAACGTTCTGGTGATGCCCGCCCGGTTCATCACCATGACCATGGCCAAACTGATTACGAAGACCTGGCTCGAAACCCCCTTTGAAGGTGGAAGACACCAACGCCGCATCGAGAAAATACCTTGTGCTTGACGGCTGCCCCGTCGGAGACGGCATGCCCGCCTTCTTCGAGACGCATCTGTCACACGACCTGGCGGACTATCCCGACGGGATCGTCCTTCCTTTGGACAAACCCTACCGCTGGACCTCCGCCGACCTGGTGCGCAAATGCAAATTTACCCTGCAGAAACACTTTGGCCTCCGCAAGCTGAAAGTCGGCCACGCCGGCACCCTTGACCCGCTCGCCACGGGCTTGCTACTGGTGTGCATCGGCAAGGCCACCAAGCTTGCGGAGGTACTGCAGGCTTCTGAAAAGGAATACCTGGCCACCGTCGAATTCGGCGCCACCACCCCGTCGTTCGACCTGGAGCAGCCCATCGACCAGTACTTTCCCTACGAACACATCACCGAAGCGGCCGTCCGGGACGCACTCCCGCAGTTCCTCGGGCCACAGGAACAAGTTCCGCCTCTCTTTTCGGCCAAAATCGTGAACGGCCTCCGTGCCTACGAATACGCCCGCAGCGGCGAGCCGCTGGAACTCAAGACCAACCGCATCGAAATCTACGACATCGCCCTCGAGGGCTTCACGCTGCACAACGAGATGACGGGCGACGGCTACGTCGTCGACGAGGTCGTCCGCCACGTACACAACTACCACACGTCTTCGACCAGCGACGGCACCCGCCCCGCCGCGGTGCTCCGCATCCGCTGCTCCCGTGGCACCTACATCCGCTCCCTCGCCCGCGACCTCGGCCTCGCCCTCGGCTCCGGCGCCTACCTCACCGCCCTGCGCCGCACCGCCTCCGGCGAGTTCCGGCTGCCGTAGCCCCTCCTTTCGCTGCAACGTACGCAGCTGATTATGTGATGCTTACATTGCAGCGCCGATGTCCCGACCAATATCCCACCGTCCCAATCGTCCTGCGCCCTCGGTGGGACGGGACACGCTGCCGCCACCTACCTGACCCTCACAAAGTGACGGTAGTCGGACGCCCAAGTGCCTGGATTGGGGGCTGTTCCTATCTTCTGCCATTCCATCTCACGTGAAGTCAGTTTGACAATCCTGTAGGTGACATTGGTAAAGTCCGACATCATCGGATTGAAGGTGATGGTGTTCTTCTCTTCAAACATATCCAATTCGTATCGGCCACTACGGTCGTTTGATTCGCCCGACAGTGCGTCATAGGTTTGGAGCTGATAGTTGCCGTTCCCGTCAAAGGTGAATTTCAGAGAGCCATCCATCGCGAAGACCGTCGGGTCATATTGCTCGGACCAGGTGCCCTCCAGTTTGTTTATGTCAATTTTCACGCAGCTGGTCAGGCTTGCTACCAACAGGGTTGCGCAGAATATCAGATTCAAGAGCTTCTTCATTGTTCTCGTTTTTTTTCAAAATGCGGGAATCAGGAGATTCTTGCGTGCGGACTAAGCCTTAATTCGCCGAAATGGATATGGTCACATCGGACGCCGGCATGGTGAGGGAATAGGTGCCGTTTCCGTTATTTGTCAAGGCAACGGTGTGGCTCGTACCATCGACGGCAAGGCAGCCCGGTACGGATGAGTAGTATGATCATAATCTATCAAGAATACCTCTTCGCGCTCATTCCGAGTGTGGTTCAGCACGAGGTTGTGAAGTAGAATGAACGAAAAAGGGCATTGCGACCCTTTTTCTTTTCTTGTTTGGTTGCGGTGTGGGGTGTGATTTTTGCAGTATTTGGACAATAATCGCTTATTTAGTGTTCAGATAAAACGGATTTAACAGATTAACCTCCTCTGACAAATGAAAAATAAGACCATTCTCCCTATTGTCCTGGTGTTGGTCGGGTCATTCTCGCTGCAGGCGCAGGAGATTACCAGCAATGCTGCTTACAGAGCCAAGATGGACTCGTTGTCCAACATATTTTCAGCCGTTGTCCAAGAATGGAATGATTCGATTCCGCCACATTTCAGAAAGGCCATGAAACTTGAGAAGGAGGCGGAAGCGAATCCGGAGCTCAAAGATTCCCTTCTTGCCTTAGCAGCTGAAGAACGGAAGATCGGAGAGGCGTTTATGCCTGCTCTTCAAGCCAGAATGGACAGTAATCACGCAGAGCGGCGGGCATTGCAAGAAAAGTATTCTCTGGTTTTCGAAGAGGCTTTCCCTTATTTTAGGAAGCGCAAAATGTTATCGAAAGACAGCCTTGCCGTCCTTTTGAGCAAAGCATCCGCTGAGATCCAAGAGTCAGAGACCGGAAAGGCGCTGCGCTATTATATCGAGAACCCCCAATTTGTCGAAGGGAGCCGTTTCCAAATTTTCCCTTGCTATGACGTCAATGGAAACAGCTTTGACTGGGAACTCATCAAAGGAAAGAAAGTCTTCCTCGTTCATGACGGTCTCTGGTGCATGACGCATGGGCAGGACAACTCCTTCTTCGGCAAGTATCTTCACCATCTTTCCGAAGTGGCGCCAGACTGCCTCCCGCTCATTGTCGTAAATTGCGCGACTCCGGAAGACCTCAAGGAGTCCATTGAGGAGTATGGCTTGCAGGATTTCTACGTGGTGAGCGAGTACAAAAAGGACTTTGGCATGCTAAACGTATTCTACAACGACCAGACAACCCCGACCTGCCACTACATTGACGAACAAGGCATCGTCGTCAAAACAACGGAAGGCATCGATCAGGATTATCTGGAAAAGGATTTTCTGAAAATCAAGTAACAGCAAATAGATATCCATCACCTTCGCAGGACATCACTTTCATCGGTGAGGTGCCCTCTGGAAGAAAGTCCTCACCGACGCAGTTGCCTCCGGCGAAATCGGCCCGCAGAAAGACCTTGACACCGTAGCCGCCACCTTCCAGTCCATCTTCTACGGTTCGTCCTTCCACGCCTCCATCGGCAAAGCCTTCGACCCCGCCGCCCTCAAAGCCCAGATGATGGGGTTCTATCAATCTCTTTGCATGTAATGCCAGAAATGTCGGTGAAAACAAAACGCTACATTTACGAACTTAATGATGTCCGTTATGGAACAGTTGATGAAATTGGATAAGGAATACGCTCAGTGGATTTCCGAGCTGGCACAACGATATCGCTCCAGTCAGATAAAGGCTGCGATAAAGGTCAATGATGAGATGCTTCGCTTTTATTGGTCTGTGGGTGAAGACATTGAGAAGCGGCAGTATGAGAACCGCTACGGCAGCCATTTCTATGAGAATGTGAGCAAGGATTTGAGGAAAGCGCTGGATTTGACACGAGGAATGTCTGATTCAACCATAAGGTACACGCATTACTTCTATTGCCTTTATAGTCAGCTAATTGGAAATCGTCAGCAAGATGCTGAAGATTTCAAGAGCCCAATTCTTCAGCAAGATGCTGAAGTTTTCCAAGTCATCTTCAATATACCTTGGACCCATCATATGTGCATCATCGACAAAGTGAAAGGTGATGCAAAGAAAGGCCTTTTCTTTGCCAGGAAGTCGCTGGAGAATAATTGGGGAAGAGCCGTGCTGCTGAACTTCCTTTCATCCGACCTTTACGAGCGCCAGGGCGCAGCCCAGACCAACTTCGCGCTCACCATACCGGCGCCCGAAAGCGACCTTGCTCAGGAACTTCTGAAGAGTCCCTACGATTTCACGTTCCTGCCGGGAAAGGAGAGGTATCAGGAAGCCGAACTGAAAGATGCCTTGATTGATCACATCACCCGGTTTCTGGTTGAACTGGGTAAAGGCTTCTCTTATGTCGGTAAGGAGTACCGTCTCGTCGCAGGAGGGAAGGAAAAGTTTATTGACTTGCTCTTTTACATCATCCCGCTGCATCGATATTGCGTAATTGAGGTCAAGGTTACGGAGTTCGATTTCCCGGATCTGGGACAATTGGCAGGATATGTCGCCATGGTGGACGACCTCCTGAACACGGAAGTCGAGAAGCCAGCTATCGGCCTGCTTATCTGCAAGGAGAAGAATACTGTCCTGGCCCGATATGCCTTGTCAACAGTCAATCGCCCGATGGGAATCTCCGAATACGAGGTTGCCCGCCAGCAGCTGCCTGACGATTTGAAAAACGCCCTCCCGTCGCCGGAGGAAATCGAGCAGGGCTTGATGGACAAATAGCGTCATAGCCATATAGAAAAGAACTGCCGCCATCTTGATGACGGCAGTTCTTGTCTGTATATATGTTTAACCGTGCTTATGAAAGCCCCTGTCAGAACAACATATTCCACGCCGCCTGCTGCGCCCTTGCACTGTGGACAGCATTCATCTTGCCGAAGTTCCACTTCACCCCAAAGAGAATGTAGCGGCCCATACACAGGCGATAGGCATCCTCTTCATAGTTGGCCGTGACCGTGTGCGTCAGTCTCCGAGTCTGGTTCAGGATGTCGTAAACCTTGACACTCAGGTTGAACGCGCCGATATTCTTTGAAACCCCGACATACCACCTCCATTCCGGCTTGCCATAGCCAGCCGCATACCCCTTGTAGAAGACATAGCTGATGTCAGTATTGAACTCAAACTCATGCTTAGTGGTATATGAGCCGCGGGCCGTAATCTTCGTATCCAAGGTATTCATATTGATGCTTGGATCGAGCGAGTACCGGGCGATGCGGCCCTGTGTGTTGGCCTCCAAGCTTATGAAATAATGATCCTGATTGTACTTCACGGTGAATCCTGCGTAGGGATTGAAGGAACGAGTCCTGCTCTCTCCGAAGCCGCTGAGTCCGCCATAAAAGCGGTCTCCATCCGCATTTCCCCAGAAGTCGGCCATGAATGCTGAATAATCAAAGGTGTCTTTATCCAGACCGGGCAGTGTCGTTTTGGCCTGGTAGCTGACGGAAGAAGTGTAGGCCATAACACCGTTCAAAGTGAGGGACCAATTCTTCTTTGCATCGAGTGGCGTGGTATAATTCGCCGTAAGGCTGGCTGTCACACTCGGCTTTTGGGAATTGACCGGGATGGTATAAAGGATGCCATCCGTATCGTACCAGCGGGCAAAACTGATGGGAGAGGTATTCAGCGTGCCATCCACATAGACCATCAGCGTGGAAAACTTCTTCTTATTGTCCCGCTTCCAGTTGCCTCCGAAATTCGTCGTCGAATACGGCTTCAGGTACACGTTGCCAAGGCTCAGTCGCGAAGGATCAGTGATGTCCAGTACCGGCAGCATCCGGGAAGAATTGGGGCGTCGTCCATATCCGGAGGCATAGAGCGAAATACGGTCGCTGCCTTTGCTGTATTGGAATCGCATGTTCGGCGTGACAAACCAATTCCATTCACCCTTTCCGGTATAATCCTCAATACCGAAACTCTTGGAATAAGTCTCGTTCAGGATACCTGAGACCCGGCCGCCAAGCGTAAACCAACTGTCCTCCCCAAACTTGTACTGGGCTGTCAGGACATATTGTTGATTCAAGTATTGGTTATTGCTCACAGAACTGTAGTAATCGTTTTTACCGTCAGCGTCATAAGCATCACGGTTTTTATTATACTTGGACCAATCCAGCTCAGCCGAGGCTGAAAGTGTCCATTTATCGCCGATGGGCTCCGTATATTGAGCAGATCCGCCAAAACCATACGACTGGCTGTCCAAAAGATAACGCATAGCATGTGACGTCATTCCTCCTGCTGTTTTCAGGACAGAGGATTCATCACTCTCCTCGTCAGTAACGCCGTAGTTGCCATTGAAATCAAAGCGCAGGTTCCGGTTCTTCTTTCCACCCAACTCCCGGAAAGTAACATCGGCTCTAAGCCTGGTATTATTGCTCGAGGACAATCTGTGGGAAGTATTATCCGAACTGTTCACGAATGTTCCAGTCCTGTAGGTCTCCGAGGACCCAGTTCCCGTCTCATCAATCTTGTTAAAGCGGAAGGAGGGGGTAAAATGGAACCACACCTTTCCTTTCTCCTTCTTGAATTCTACGTTGGTATTAAGGGCGTTGGCAAACTGCTTACCGCTTTTCTCTGTAGATGAGTTCAGATTGCCGTCATCCTGGAAGGTTGTCCTCTCCGTCTGTGAGCCTGAATCCGTGTCCGTGTATTTGTAGTTCGCACTAACTGTTGTCTCGACATCCTTGATGCGGGACGTGTTGAAATTCACTCCCAACTGAGCAGCCGTTGAGAGTCCCTGGTCCAGGGATGAACGTTGCCCCTCATCATCAGAGACGATTATGACGACATTCGAATCATCCACATTCTGTCCATTGGCAATCACTGTCAACTGATCCTTCTCCGTATAAGCCGACACAAGAGCATTTCCGCCCCAGAGCAGTCCACGGTCATCCTGGAGAGGATTGTCACCGTCCTGCCCGCCAATCGTGGTGCCACCCTTGACGCCCACATTGCCGAACCATCCTTTCTCATATTCCTTTTTGAGGCCGACGTCCAGCACCTTCTCCCGGCTCCCGTCCTGGATGCCCGAAGCGCGGGTCTGCTCGCTTTTGCCGAACCATCCTTTCTCGTATTCCTTTTTGAGGCCGACGTCCAGCACCTTCTCCCGGCTCCCATCCTGGATGCCGGAAGCCCGGGTGGCTTCTGACTCACGGTCAATGACCCTAATTTTGTCTACCACCGCAGCTGGAAGGTTATTCAAAGCTGTACTCTGATCTCCGAAGAAGAAGGTGCGTCCGCCCACTGTGAGTTTGTCGATTTCCTCGCCATTGAACTTCACCTTCCCGTCGTCAGTGATTTCCATACCAGGCATACGCTGGAGCAGATCCTTCAGCATCGCATTGGCTCCAACCCGGAAGGAAGAAGCGTTGAATTCAACAGTATCCTTTTTGATGACGATAGGATTGCCCACATCGGAAACCACAGCTGCCTGCAGGAACTGCTCGTCCACCTGTAGCCGGATGGTGCCCAGGTCCACCTTCTCCTCACGGAAAAAGCGCTCCATCACAACCGGCTTGTATCCCATCATCTCCACGTGGAAAGCATAATTGCCGAAAGGGACTTCGTCCAGCTTGGCTTCTCCATTGACATCCGTCAGCGTGAAATTCGTGATCGTGGTGTCCTTTGATGGGACGACATAGACCGAGGCGTATGACACCGGTTCATTGGTCAGTGAATCCAGAACCGTGGTCTTGATTTCGCTCATACGTTCT
>CACZWU010000003.1 GCA_902784965.1 uncultured Bacteroidia bacterium
ATGCCTAAATTTGTTGAGATATGTGGGATGGGTGGTCTTTGCTCGTTTTCATCATTGTCGCGGGACTGATGACGCTCCAAGTACGCTCAGAAGAAAGACGCCTTGAGGCCGACTTCGGAGACGATTACCTCGAATATAAGAAGCGCACAGGCCGCTTTATCACCTTCAAGAAATGAAACTGACCGACCTCAAGGATCTACGGGTCATCAAAAAGGAGCTCACGCCGGAGCCCGAGAAGGCTTGAAGTTTTGCGCTCTCGAAAACAATACCTATGTTTGCATTGTTAAGGAGCCTTGTACGAAAACCGGATTCATATACCGGGGCCGTCAAGGCTCCGCTTTTTTTGCGAACAAATAGCCGCCGATTCGATTCGTGAGAACCCCGATTCCCATCATTCTTAAGAAAAACAGCATACGACCGAAAAATAACCCAAAACCGCACACAACACATTAATACACAAATTATAAAACAGCGTTGTTTCCAATGATAACATTTTTGTTATAATCGGTTTTCGAGCTATTTTTGTCCTCCGCTGGGCCTCCTTTCGGCTTCGATTTCGACGTATCTCCAAGGGAGTCCGCCAAAGCCAGGAAAGGTGGCAAACCTGCGCAGCATAGGGGGCGTCAGCAACCTTTCCCGTCGATGCGGCAGGCGGCGCCTCCGACGTTCTCCGGGCGGGGCTCCAGGCCGACGTCCTTGGAATACAGCGTCACCTGCCTTTCCACGTACTCGCAGTCGGGGCAGGTATGCATGACAAACATCTTAATCATAGCCTCTCTGGGTTTTTATGGCATAAATATAGCCATTTTCCATGAGATTGCGAGCCGGGAAGGTGCGATAATGACAGGCGGGCGGCGCGCTTGTGCTCTGTCCTATGTGCTGACGGGAAGTTGGTCGGAGCGGGAAAAATGACTAAATTAGTGGCCGAAAATCGGAAATTACATCAACTATATGACCAACATCACCAAACTCCTTTGCTTAGGCCTCTGCCTCTGTGCAGTTGCCTGCGGAAACCCGTCACAGAAAGCGTCTGACACTGAATTTACCGACAGCGTAGCCGAGGCTCTCGCATGTGGTGGACAAATCGATCTGGACCAGCTCCAGTGGACCAGAGAGCCTGCTGCCTGTGAAATGAAGGACGGTGTCATCTCCATTACTACGGCCCCTCACACGGACCTTTGGCAGCGGACATACTACCATTTCAGGAACGATAATGCCCCGGTGCTTCAGATGAAGACCAGGGAGAAGTTCTTCAGCTTCGTGGTGAAGACGGACTTCACGCAGAGCCATCAGCGCTTCGACCAGTGCGGCATCGTGATGTACCTGGACAGCGACAACTGGCTCAAGGGCTCCGTCGAGTTCGAGAATGAGGAGTTCCAGCACCTTGGAAGTGTGGCCACCAACAATGGCTATTCTGATTGGGCCACCACTGCAATCTCGGCCGAGGTAAAGACCATGTGGTACCGTCTCTCCCGCAGGGAGGACGACTTTTGCATCGAGTGCTCCACCGATGGAATCAACTTTAGCCAGATGCGCGTCTGCCATATGTACGCCGCCACCGACGAGATCAGCTTCGGCATCTACGCCTGCTCCCCGGAGGAATCCTCTTTTACGGCCGTGTTTACGGATATGAAGATTACGGAGTGCGCCTGGAAGGCCCACGACGGCCAGCAGCCGGATGAGGAGTAGCTGGTAAAGTGCATCATTAGAGAGCAGTGGGGCTTTCAAATACAATAGGCGGGTCAGAATAGGCAGTTATCAGCGCTCTTGGCAATATCATCAGCATACTCATCCAGAGATAGCCCAGAATGGACCAAAGGGTCGAACCTTTTTTTTGTAAAACGGATGCAATTTTTTGAGTTTTTTGTATATTTGTAGAGTATATACAAATCCTTCAAATCATTACGCTATGGCAAAATTTGAAATCACGACGAGAAAGAACGGCGAATTCCAGTTCAATCTCAAGGCTTCGAACGGCGAGGTCATCCTCACCAGCGAGGGCTACACCACGAAAGCAGCCTGCCTGAACGGCGCTGAGTCTGTCAAGAAAAACGCTGTCGAAGAGAAACGTTTCGAGAAGATGGTTGCCAAGAACGGAAAACCGTACTTCACGCTGAAGGCCACCAACGGCCAGGTCATCGGCCAGAGCCAGATGTACGCTTCCGAGCGCAACCGCGACAACGGCATCGCTTCCGTGATGAAGAATGCCCCCATCGCCGAGATCGTGGAGATGGTCTAATTGCCCCGAAGCGCATAGAGACGGCCGGCCCTTTTGGGGGTCGGCTTTCTTTTCGATAAATTTTTTATAATTTTCTTAACTTTTTATTGTATTTCAATAAATTTTTGTACATTTGCAGAAAATTAACCATTGCAGCTATGATTACAACCTGGTGGGAATCCCTTTCCGTTGTGATGAAGATCCTTTGGGGCGTCACCCTGACCGCCTCCCTGATCTTCCTCATCCAGAGCATCCTGACCTTCATCGGCGCTGACGCCGGCGAAGGCGGCATCGACGCGGATATCGACGACGGTTTCGACTCCGAAGTCGCCGACTCCGCCGTGGAAGGAGGAACCAACCTCCTGACCTTCCGCAATTTCGTGAACTTCATCCTGGGCTTCGGCTGGACGGCCATCCTGCTGCAGGAGAAGATCCATTCGATCCCGTTGCTGCTGATCGTGGCGGTACTCGTCGGCGTGGCCCTGGTGGTCGCCGTGATGTACCTCTTCAAATGGCTCAGCAGCATGCAGCAGTCGGGCAACATCAACCTCTACAAATCGGCCGTCGGCTGCAACGGCAACGTCTACCTGACCATCCCCGGCGAACGCAAGGGCGAAGGCAAGGTCCAGATCTCCATCAACAATTCCGTCAGGGAATACCGGGCCGTCACGGAAAGCGACACCCTCCCGACGAACACGCCGATCCGCGTGGTCGAAGTCATCGGACACGACACCGTGCTGGTCGAACCCCTCGAATCATTAATCATTTAATAGTCAGACGTCTATGGAACTCTATCTGATCCTGATCATCGTTGCGGTGATTTTCGTCACCTTCACCGCCATCCTCCGTCGCTACAAACGCTGCCCCTCCGACAAGATCCTCGTGATCTACGGTAAGACCGGCAAGAACAAGGAAGGCGGCATCTCGTCGGCCCGCTGCATCCACGGCGGTGCCTCGTTCATCTGGCCTGTGTTCCAGAGCTATGCATTCCTTGATCTGACCCCCATCTCGATCGAGTGCAACCTGACCAACGCCCTCTCAAAGCAGAACATCCGCGTCGACGTGCCGTGCCGCTTCACCGTGGGTATCTCTACCGAACCCGACAACATGACCAATGCCGCAGAACGTCTGCTCGGGCTGAGCACCGACGACATCCGCAACATCGCCACCGATATCCTCTTCGGCCAGCTCCGTCTGGTCATCGCTACGATGGATATCGAGGAAATCAACGCCGACCGCGACAAGTTCCTGGCCAATGTGTCGACCAACGTGGAAGCCGAGCTCCGCAAGATCGGCCTGAAGCTGATCAACGTCAACGTCACCGATATCCGCGACGAGTCGGGCTATATCGAAGCTCTCGGTAAGGAAGCGGCCGCCAAGGCCATCAACGACGCCAAGAAGAGCGTGGCTGAGCAGAACCGTTTCGGTGAGATCGGTAAGGCCGAAGCCGACCGGGACAAGGACATCCGGATCGCCGAAACCACCCGGGATACCCGTATCCGTACGGCCGACGCCAACGCCAAGGCCGTCGAAGGTGAGAACAACTCGAAGATCGCCATCGCACAGAGTGACGCCGCCCGCCGCGAGAAAGAGGCAGAAGCCTCCCGCATCGCCGTGGCCGCCGAGAAAGTACAGGCCGCCAAGGCCCTCGAAGAGGCCTACAAGAGCGAGCGCGACGCCGAGCTGGCCCGCGCCGAGCGCGAGAAAGCCACTCAGCAGGCCAACATCGTGGTGGCCGCCCAGATCGAAAAAGAGAAAGCCATCATCGAGGCGGAAGCCGAGGCCGAGCAGATCCGCCGCAAGGCCAAAGGTGAAGCCGACGCCATCTTCGCCAAGATGGACGCACAGGCCCGCGGTACGCTGGAAATCCTTTCCAAGCAGGCGCAGGGCTTCGGCCAGTTGGTGACCGCGGCCGGCGGCGACGCACAGCAGGCCATCACCATGCTCATCACCGACAAGCTGCCCGAACTCGTCAAGACGCAGGTCGAGGCCGTCAAGGGCATCAACATCGACAAGGTCACGGTGTGGGACAATGGTGGCAACGCCGACGGCAAGACCGCCACGTCCAACTTCATCTCGGGACTGATGAAATCGGTCCCTCCGTTGGAAGACCTCTTCAAACTCGCCGGCATGGAACTGCCCGGTTATCTGAAGGGAAAGTCCGTCGAAGCACAGGATCTTAAAGAAATCAAAGAAGAGGAAGCGTAGTCATGCCTATCGTGATAAACATTGATGTCATGTTGGCTCGGAGAAAAATGTCTTCGGGAGAACTTGCTCAAAAGATAGGTATCTCCGCGGCCAACCTCTCCATCCTGAAGACGGGAAAGGCGAAGGCCATCCGTTTTACTACACTCGAGGCCATCTGCAGGGCCCTCGACTGTCAACCCGGCGATTTGCTGGAGTATCGAGAATAGAAAAAATCCCGGCAGCGCCGGGATTTTTTTGTACTTTTGTGTTTGATGAAGATCGCCTTCCTTTCTGTTTTCTACCCCTATCGGGGTGGCATCGCCCAGTTCAACGCCCAGTTGCTGGAAGCACTGGGGCGGGAACATGAGGTCCGCGCGTTCAATTTCACGCGCCAGTATCCCGGGTTCCTCTTTCCGGGACAGACCCAGTATGTCACCCCGCAGGACAAGGCCACGCCCGTCGAAAGCACCCGTCTGCTCGACAGCGCCAATCCGCTGACCTGGCGGAAAACCGGGAAAGCCATCCTCCGCTGGAACCCCGACATTGTGGTGTTCAGCTATTGGAATTCCTATTTCGTGCCTTCGCTCCTGCCGGTGGCCAAAATGATGCGCCGCCACGGCGTATGCACCGTGACGGTCGTCCACAACGCCATCCCGCACGAGCCCAAGCCCTACGACAAGCCCCTTGCCCGCCGCTTCTTCCGCCAGAGCGACATCCTGGTGTCGATGTGCGACGCCGTGACGACCGACATCCGCAGCCTCTGCCCCCATGCCCGCATCGTGCAGTGGCCACACCCGGTGTACGACCATTTCGGGGAAAAGATGGACCGGATGGAGGCCCGGCAGGCCCTCGGCATTGACGCGCAGAAACGGACCCTGCTGTTCTTCGGCCTGATCCGCGACTACAAGGGCCTCGACCTGCTCATCGACGCCATGCCGCTGCTCGGTCCCGGATACCAGCTGGTGATTGCCGGCGAGAGTTATGGCAGCTTTGACAAATACAAGGAGCAGATCGCGGCTTCGGGCTGCGCCGACCGCATCCACGTGTTCACCCGCTATATCGACGACGCCGAGGTTCCCCGCTTCTTCTCGGCAGCCGACCTGTGCGTGCTGCCCTACCGCAGCGCCACCCAGAGCGGCATCACCGCCATCGCCCTTTATTTCGAAGTGCCGCTGGTGGCTACGCCCGTGGGCGGCCTGGCCGAAAGCATCGAGCGGCCCGGCATCGGCCTGATGGCTGAAGGCATCTCCGCCCGCGACCTTGCCACGGCCATTGAGCGGATCTGGGAGAAAGGTCCCGACTTCTATGCCGAGCGCATCAGCCACTACAAGAAAGACCTGAGTTGGGACGTCTTCGCCCGGAAAATTCTGGATGCCTGTACGCAATATTTTACCAAATGACGCATTTTACAGATATGAAACATACTTTTCTTACGCTGATGCTGGCTGCCGCCGCCCTGCTGGGCGTTACGGCCTGCCACGAAGGGCCGATCAACCCGGACCCGGAAACCGATGTTACCTTCACCTTCGGCGCCTACTTCCTCAATGCCGGCGCCACCGGCCAGTCGGAAATCACGCAACTCAATACCCTGTATGGCGTCGTCACCCCGCACTGTTTTTCGCTGGCCAACGACGGAAAAACGTTTGGAAACGGCGGACGCGACATCCACATTGTCGGCAACAAGATGTATGCGACCCTGGCTTCGTCCAAACGCGTGAACGTCATCGACAAGAACAATTGCAAGGACCTGGGCTCCTTCACCATCAGTGCCGATGACGGCTCCCTCCTCACGCCCAGCCATCTGGCCGATTTCGATGGGATGCTGATCGTCAGCCTGGCCGAAGGCTACGTGGCCAGCATCGACACCGTCAGCTACAGCGTGCGGCAGCTCCAGAAGATCGACGGCGCAGCCGGATGCATGGCCGTCGCCAACCAGAAACTCTATGTCGCCAACCCCGATGGCGAAACCATCCAGATGCTGAACCCGGTGGACCTCCACATCATGAAGACCCTCGAAGTCGGGGAGAATCCCCGTTCCTTCACCGTGGGCAGCGACAAGAAACTTTACCTGGTGGCCGGCACCACAACAACCTCCCTGCTGCAGATCGACAGTGACACGGAAGAAGTGACCACCGTCACAGTCCCGGGCAAGCCGATAATCGCAGCTGCCGGACCCGACAATTCCCTGATTGTCTATGTATCCGACAGCGCTGACGAACTGGGCGGCCGATTCTACCTTCTCAGTCTCGAGCAACTGAAAGTGGAGGCCGAATTCATCCGCGACGGCAGCTACGTCAAGGATCCCACCGGGTTGTTCATCGACCTGAACACGGGCAATGTTTACATTTCCCAGGACGGCAACGGCGACTTTGCGATCATTTACATCTACGCCAGCTACGGCCAGTTCATCACGAGTTTCGATACCGGAACCGCCCGTACGGTAGGGGCCGCCTTCGTAACGAGCAAGTAATTCTTTTGCTTTTCCCAACTATTCGCACTACCTTTGCTAGGCAACAGGTTCCTATGTCCGTGCCCTGCGCCGGACAGGATCAAAAGGGAACCGGGTGCGAATCCCGGACAGTTCCCGCTGCTGTAAGTTCCCCGCTATCGCGGTATTCTCTGCCACTGGGGCTCCACCCTGGGAAGGCTCCGCGACGGAACGAGTCAGAAGACCTGCCTGTTGCCGATTGTTGAACCTTCGACCTGCGGCGAACGGGTCTTGACAGAACTTATGACCAATTCATCCATACCTATGATTAAACTTTCTCTCCGGAGAGTCTTCGGACTCGCCCTGGCCATTGTCCTGGCCGGAAGCATGGCAGTAAGCTGCTACGACGACAGTGAACTCCGCAATTCCATCGACGACCTCAAATCGCAGCTCGCCCAGCTGCAGACCCTCGTCACCTCGCTCCAGAACGATGACGCCGTCACGAGCGTCACCCAGAATGCCGATGGCAGCTACACCATCAAGTTCAAGAAGAGCGGCGACATCACCATCAAAAACGGCAAAGATGGTGCGCCCGGCAAAGACGGCAAGGACGGTGCCATTACTGCAGTCATCAAAGGGGAAGAGTCCTACACCTTCATCTTTGGCGACGGCAGCTCCATCATCCTGCCCCGCGACTATGAAGTCTACACGCTGACCTTCGAGGACGCCGACTACAAAGGCCCGGCCGATATCGTGAACTACTGGACCAGTATGATTGACAGCGAGCAGTACGGCGGCGAACTCCTCTATGGCAAAGGCTGCACCTGGGTCGATGAGAACAATACCTTCCTCTCCGGCAGCGTCCTTCCTTATGACCCTGAAACCTGGAGCGGCGGCTTCTCCGGCGGCGGTATCGCCATCTCCAACTACGGCAACACTTCTTTCGAAGGAGCCGACTACACGCGTCAACTGGAAGCTTTTGTACTCTCGATTGACGAGGAATTCTATGCCGCTCGTGAGTACAGTGGAAACAACGGTTCCGACAATTTCGCCATCGTTTACGATGCGGGAGCATGGGCTTCCAACCCGGCCGCCCTGGTCATGGCCGACGGTGTCGCCCGCCGCATTGAATCGGCATACGTCAACATCACCAACTACACGCTCAACGCGCTGGTGAACGGCAATGACTATGCAGCTCCTATGGCCGAAAACGGTTTCTATAAAATCACGGCTACCGGCTTCAATGGCGAGGCGTCGACGGGCAGCGTCGATTACTACCTGGCCAAAAATCACGCAATCGCCGGCAGCTGGGTCTGCTGGGATCTGAACAAACTCGGCTTCGTGGACAAGGTGGTCTTTTCCGTCTCCGGCTCACCGGAACAGTATGGTGACTGGGGTTTCAACACGCCGGCTTATTTCGCCATTGACGACATTGCAGTGCGCGTTTTCGCCGAATAAGCCTTATGCGGCGGTTTTCCCTGTATCTATTCCTGACAGTGGCGCTCTTCGCCGCGACAGGGTGCCCGCAGGGGGCGGACGACGGTCTGCCCCCTGCCGTCACCTTGCCCGACGGCAAGATCTACACGCTGGAACTCGGGGAAAGCCTGACGCTGGCACCCGTCTACGAAGGACTGACCGAGGTTTCTTCCATCCATTGGCTGCTCGACGGCCAGGTGGTCGGAACTGACGCATCCTTTACCTTCACGCCCACCGGACCGGGCGTATATTATCTCACCGTCGAGGCTTTCAACGAATACGGAAAAGGATTCCTGGAAGTCCGCATCGACGTGATCAAGCCGGAACCCGAACCCACGCCTCCGCCGCCCGACACCACGCCGGTCGTGAAGGCCCGCCTTTTCATTTTTGACCAGGATGAGTTCCACGTCGCGAAGGGCCGCACCATCCGCCTGTTGCCGTTCGATCTCGACAGCACCCGCCACTACACTTTCACCTGGAAAGTCGACGGTGTCACCCGTCAGGAAGGCGAAGACCCGCTCTACCGCTTTGAAGGCCAGGCACAAGGCACCTACCGCGTCGACTTCCGCGCCACGGATGGCGAATCCACGGCCGACACCACGCTCACCGTGGTGGTCTGCCCGCCCGAAGGTACGTTCCGCCGCCCCGCCTCCGCAACCAGCTCGCCCCACGTCGAGAAGGTCTATTCCTTCCTGCCCGCCCCGGGCCAGTATGTTAACGAAAACTACACCGCAACGACGATGGAAGAGGCCTGCGCCTACGCCCTGGCCCGCATCCGCGACGACAAATACGTGTCGCTGGGCAGCTTCGGCGGCAGCCTTGTGGTGGGCTTCGACCACAGCATCACCAACGACGGCGACTACAACTTCGCCGTCAAGAACACCATCTACTCCAACTACTCGGAACCGGGTATCGTGTGGGTGATGCAGGACGAGAACGGCGACGGCCTGCCCAACGACACCTGGTACGAACTCAAGGGATCCGACTATGACCTGGAGGGAACCATCCAGGACTATGCCGCAACCTACTACCGACCCACCGCCCCGGCCATGCCGGTCGCCTGGACCGACAACCACGGCGGCAGCGGCACCATCGACTACCTGGTGGCCTACCACAAGCAGGATTATTACTACCCGCTCTGGGTCAAGGAAGACGTCTACACGCTTCGGGGAACACGGCTGGAAGCACACAACTACGACCAATCCGGCCGCGGCATCTACTGGGTCAACCCCGACTACGGCTGGGGTTATGCCGACAACTACAGCCCCATCGACATGCTGCCCGAACGGGCCACCGGCATCACGTCCGGCTGCAACCATTTCAAGATCGCCGATGCCGTGACCTTCGATGGGAAACCCGCGAACCTGCAGTACATCGACTTCGTCAAGGTCCAGACCGGCCTCCTCGCCAAGAGCGGATGGCTGGGCGAACTGTCGACCGAAGTGTTCGACGTCATCGACTTCAATCTCGTGAAATGATCCTGAAGCTGCTGTTCCTGCTGTTGGTTCCGACCCTGTCGCCGCCCGACACGACGGAGGTGCTCGACGCCTCGGTGGTGACGGCATTCCGCCAGCCCGACAAGATCATCCCCGCCCAGGCCCTGCAGGGCGAGCAGCTGGAGAAACTCAGCGCCCTGTCGGTAGCCGATGCCATCCGCTATTTCTCTGGCGTGCAGATCAAGGACTACGGCGGCATCGGCGGTCTGAAAACCATCAACGTGCGGAGCATGGGTTCCCAGCACGTAGGCGTTTTCTACGATGGCATCCAGCTGGGCAACGCCCAGAACGGACAGATTGACCTGGGCAAGTACTCGCTCGAGAACATGGAGTCCGTGACGCTCTACAACGGTCAGAAAAGCACGGCCGTACAGTCGGCCAAGGACTATGCCTCGGCCAGCGCGGTCTATCTCCAGACCCGCACCCCGCAGTTCAGCGGGAACCGGCGCACCCACCTGAAAGCCACGCTGGCCGGCGGTTCCTTCGGCACGGTCAACCCGTCGGTGCTCTGGGAGCAGAAGCTGGGCGAACGCGTCTCGAATTCCCTCAATGCGGAATTTCTCTATACCACCGGAAAATACAAGTTTACCTACCGGAAACTCGACGGCTACGACACCACGGCCGTACGCCAGAACGGAGACGTACGGGCCCTGCGCGTGGAAGAAGGCCTTTTCGGCCGGCTCGACGACGGTCACTGGCGCCTGAAATTCTATTTCTACGATTCCGAACGCGGCTATCCGGGCGCGTTCGTGCGGGAGGAACCCGGCAAGTTCCGCCACGAAGACCGGCAGTGGGACACCGATTTCTTCACCCAGGGTTCCTTCTTCAAGAAATGGGGCAACTACCGCCTCAACGCCAGTTTCAAGTATGCGTACGACTATCTTCACTACCTTTCCGACCCCCGGCTCGACGTCTCGACGATGTATGTCGACAACCGCTACAAGCAGCAGGAGGCCTATCTGTCTGTAGCCCAGTCGTATGACCTCTTCTCGTGGTGGGATGTCGACCTGGCGGCCGACTGGCAGTTCAACACACTCGACGCCGATCTGGTGAATTTCGTGTACCCTTCACGCAACACCGTGCTGGCCGCCCTCTCCACCTCGATGCGCTGGACCCATCTCAAGCTCCAGGGCAGCCTGCTCTATACCTTCGTCGACGACCAGGCCCGCGAAGCGGGCGCCGCCGCCGAGCATCGCAGCGAATGGACCCCCACCGCCGTGTTACAATACATCCCTTTCCGCGGCAAAAACCTGTCGTTCAGGGCTTTCTACAAGCGGATCTTCCGGATGCCGACCCTCAACGATCTCTACTACACTTTCATCGGCAACAAGTACCTGAAGCCCGAGTTCACCACCCAGTACAATGTCGGCCTGACTTGGGACAAAAGCTGGGCCCGCGGCATCTTCAAAAAGGTGGGCGCCACCCTCGACGCCTACTACAACGTCGTGGAAAACAAGATCATCGCCACGCCGGCCTCCAACCAGTTCCAGTGGACGATGGTCAACCTGGGCCTGGTGAAGATCCGCGGCATCGACGCCGCCGTCACCACTTCCCTGGCCCTGGGCCCCGTGACAGCCGACCTGCGTGCCACCTACACCTACCAGAAAGCCCAGGACTTCACCGACCCCGACAGTCCCTGGTACGGCGGCCAGATTCCTTATATCCCCTGGCACAGCGGCTCCTTCACCGCCGCGTTCAGCTACGGTCGCTGGAACCTCAACTACAGCTTCATCTACACCGGCGAACGCTACGAATCGGTGGCCAACATCCCGGAAAACCATGCACAGCCCTGGTATACCAGCGACCTGTCTCTTGCGCGCAGCTTCGCACTGGGAAGCCACGAACTGCGGAGCACGCTCGAGGTCAACAACATTTTCAACCAGCAGTACGAGGTTGTGCAGTGCTATCCGATGCCGGGAACGAATTTTCGATTAATTTTGTCTTTCATTCTGTAGAACGATGAAACGCCCTCTCCTTCTCCTCGCAGCCCTGGTGCTGCTGGCCCTGGCCGGATGCCGGACCATCGAACCCGTGACGCCCTCCCAGCCGACCGACGTGGGCGGCGACGATGCCGGCGACATTGCGGGCTTCTTCCTGCTCAATGAAGGCAACATGGGCAGCAACAAGTGCACGCTCGACTACTACGACTACGCCAGCGGCATCTACCACAAGAATATCTATGCAGAGCGCAATCCCGGTGTGGTGCAGGAGCTGGGCGACGTGGGCAACGACCTGCAGATCTACGGCAACCGGCTTTACGCGGTGGTCAACTGCTCCAACCTGGTGGAGGTGATGGATGTCTCCACCGCCCGGCACATCGGCCAGGTATCGGTGCCCAACTGCCGTTACATCGTGTTCAAGGACCAGTATGCCTATGTGAGTTCCTATGCCGGTCCTGTGGAGATCGACCCGAATTCCCGGCTGGGCTACGTGGCCAAGATCGATACGGCCACCCTGCAGGTGGTGGACACCTGCGTGGTGGGCTACCAGCCCGAGGAAATGGTCATCGCAGACGGCAAACTCTATGTGGCCAATTCGGGCGGTTACCGCGTACCCGACTACGACCACACCATCTCGGTGATCGACCTGGCCAGTTTCAAGGAGACGGGAAAAATCGACGTGGCGCCCAACCTCCACCGGATGGAGCTGGACGCGTATGGCAACATCTGGGTATCGAGCCGCGGCGACTACTATGACATCCCGCCCATGACCTATATCGTCAGCACGAAGTACGACTGCGTCATCGAATGCATGGACCTGCTGGCCTGCACCGAGATGACCCTCTGCGGCGATTCGCTCTTCGTCTACAGCAATGCCTGGAGCTATATCACCCAGACTTCCGACGTCAACTACGCCGTCGTCGACGTGAAGACCCGCCAGGTACTCACCCGTCGTTTCATCACCGACGGCACCGACGCCCAGTTCCAGAATCCCTATGGCCTGGCGGTCAATCCCAACACCCACGAGATCTTCCTGACCGACGCCCGCGACTACATCACGCCGGGCAAGGTCTATTGCTACTCGCCCGAAGGACGGCTGAAATGGAGCGCCAATACCGGGGACATCCCTTCGCGCATCGTCTTCACCAAAAAACGGCTGCAATGAGAAGAGCCTGGCTCATCCTCCTGGCGGTTGTTGTCTGCCTTGGCGCTTCCTGCACGGGCCCGAATGGCCGGCGCGCGGCAGAACCTTTCCAAACCGGGCAGTACGCCCGGAACATCCACATCGAGTTCCTGGACGACTATGTCTCCGTCAAGATCCGCGACCCGTGGGACACGCTGCGGCAGCGGCAGCACTATGTGCTGGTCGACCGCAACAAACCCTTGCCGAAACGGCTGCCGAAAAAGAGCATCGTCATTCGGATTCCCGTTGAAAAGGTCGTCATCTATACTTCCGTCCATACGGCCATCGCCGAGGAACTCGGGGCGCTCGACCGCGTCTGCGGGGTCTGCGAGCCCCAGTACATCACCTCGCAGGAGGTGCTGCGGCGCATCGCCGAGGGCCGCATCGCCGACCTGGGCAACTCCACTTCGCCCAACGTGGAAAAGATCGTCGACCTCGGCACCGAGCTGATCATTGCCTCACCTTTCGAGAACAGCGGCTACGGCTCGGCCGAAAAACTCGGCATTCCTATCGTGGAAGCGGCCGACTACATGGAAAACCACCCGCTCGGGCGCACGGAATGGGTACGCTTCTACGGGCTGCTGCTGGGAGAACGTGACCGGGCGGAGGAGGTGTTTGCCCGGACCGAAGCCCGTTACAACGAACTCAAGGACCTGGCTGCCAGCGTGACGGAGCGTCCCACGGTGCTGCTGGAGCGGCGCTACGGCAACTCCTGGGCCGTACCGGCGGGCGAAAGCTATATCGGCGTGATGCACGCCGATGCCGGCGCCGACTATGTGTTCCGGCACTATCCGGGCGCAAAGAGCGTCCACCTGAGTTTCGAGTCGGTGTTCGACCAGGCGGGCGACACTGATTTCTGGCTCCTCAAATACGACACCCGCACGCCCTTCACCTACCGGTTGCTGGCACAGGAATACGAACCCTACGCCAATTTCCGCGCCTGGAAGGAGCGGCATGTCTTCGCTTGCAACACCATCACTTCCACCTACTACGACGACATCACCCTCCACCCTGACCGCGTGCTGGAAGACCTGATTGCCATCTACCATCCCCAGCTGCTGCCCGGCCACGAGCAGCGCTACTACTTCCCGCTCGATGAATAAGCCCCAACAACGCTGGCTCTACCCTTTGCTGGTCCTGGTCCTGGTGGTACTCTTCTTCACGGGACTGGTCTATGGCGCCGTACGCATCCCGTTGAAAGACGTCATCCAGATCCTGCTGGGTTCCTATGAGGGACGGGAAGCCTGGCGGCACATCGTGCTGGAATCGCGCCTGCCTCAGACCGTCACGGCAATGCTCGCCGGCGGCTCGCTCGCCGTCAGCGGCCTGATGCTCCAGACGCTCTTCAAGAATCCGCTGGCCGGCCCTTCGATCCTGGGCATCAGCGACGGCGCCAACCTGGGCGTGGCCATCGCCATGATCTACCTGGGCGCCGCCAGCTACCTGACCACCATCCTTGCGGCGCTGGTGGGCGCCTTCGTCGTGCTGCTCATCATCCTGGGCTTCTCGCGCAAGGTGTCGAGCAACGTGATGCTGCTGATCATCGGCATCATGGTGGGTTATCTGGCCTCGTCTGTCATTGCGATCCTCAACTACCATGCTTCGGCCGACAAGGTACACCAGTACGTGATGTGGGGGATGGGCGATTTCAGCGGTGTATCGCTGTCGAAGCTGCCCTGGCTGGCTGCCTTCTCCCTGGCGGGACTCCTCGGCGCGCTGCTGCTCATCAAGCCGCTCAACGCGTTGCTGCTGGGCGAAGCGTATGCCACCAACCTCGGCGTCAACGTCCGGCGGGCCCGCCTGCTGATCCTCATCTGCACCGGCGTGCTGACCGCCGTGGTCACCGCGTTCTGCGGCCCCATCTCGTTCATCGGGCTGGCCGTGCCGCACATCGCCCGTCTGCTGCTGGGCAGCTCCAACCACCGGCATCTGCTGCCCGTCACCCTGCTGGCGGGCTCCTGCACCGCCCTGCTGTGCAGCATCCTGACCGTCGTTCCGGGTTCGGGCAACATCCTGCCCCTGAGCGCCATCACGCCCATCATCGGCGCACCGGTCATCATCTATGTCATCGTCAACCGCAAGAATATCCACTACTTCAACTGAGCATGGAACCCGCCACCGCCATCCGCACCCACCAGCTCTGCATCGGCTACACCGGCCGGGGCCAGCGGCGCGTGGTCCATCCGGGGCTCGACCTGCAGCTCTTCCGGGGCCAGGTCACGGCGCTGCTGGGCAGCAACGGTGCCGGCAAGAGCACCCTGCTCAAGACCCTCTGCGGCCTGCTGCCGCCTCTCGAAGGGGACGTGTTCATTGAAGGCCGTCCCTTGGGCGACTACCCTCCCGGCGAACTGGCGGGACGCATCGGCGTAGTGCTTACCGAACGCACCCAGGCCGGCGGCATCAGCGTCTACGACCTGGTAGCGCTGGGCCGTTACCCGCATACGGGCTTCTTCGGCACCCTGCGTGAGCAGGACCATGCCATCATCCGCGCCGCCCTGGAGACCGTCGGCATTGCCGACAAGGCCCAGCGCTTCGTTTCTGAGCTGAGCGACGGGGAACGCCAGAAAGCTTTCATCGCCAAGGTCCTGGCCCAGGAATGCCCCATCATCCTCCTCGACGAGCCCACGGCTTTCCTCGATGTCACCAGCCGGATGGAGACGATGGTGACCCTGCGCCGTCTCGCCCACGAAGAGGGCAAGGCCGTGCTGCTGTCAACCCACGACCTCGACACGGCGCTGCAACTGGCCGACATGCTCTGGCTCCAGCCTGCCTGCCCCGACGGCACCACGCCCCGGCCCGTGATCTGCGGTACCCCCGACGGACTGGTGGCCGACGGCTCCCTGGGCCGCTTCTTCGGCAACGACACCCTCCGCTTCGACCCCGTCACCCGGCGACTGGTCCCCACCCGCACAGGACAATAAAAAAGACCGCCCCGGAAGGGACGGCCTTGCTTCTTTCCAACGCGCGTCTTATTCAGCCTCGACAGGCGTAGCGACCGGGATCTCCGGCGTACCTTCCACAGGCACGGTCTGCTCGATCTGGGTCTTGATGTTGGAGTGACGCGAACTCCGCTCCGGGATGACGAACGTAGCCGCCACGCAGAGGACGATGATCGTGAAGGCCAGGGTCCAGGTAGCTTTCTCCAGGAAGTCGGCCGTCTGACGTACGCCGAAGGTCTGGTTGCCGGTAGCAAAGTTGGCTGCCAGTCCGCCGCCCTTGGAGTTCTGGAGGAGCACCACGATGGTCAGGAGGATACTCGCAATCACGATCAGGATAGAGAGTGTGATATACGCTGCTTGCATAGTCTATTGTGTTTTTTCCTTTACTTTTTCGATAAGAACTGCAAAATAAGCACTTTTTTCTGGATTTAGCAAAATTAGTTTTTCGTAAACTTCAATGGCTCTTTGATACAGCTCCTGGGCGACGTAGATTTCTGCCAGCGTCTCCGTGACCATCGTACGCTCGGCATCGACCTCGACGTTCTCGGCCGGTGCATATTCGACACGGCCGGCCTGGGCGCCGAAGACCGGCGTGGTGACGGAAAAACCTTCCTGCTGCAGGCGCTCGAAATCTTCCTTGCCGAAATAGTCGCCACCCACCACATAGTACTGGGGCTGGGGGGCCTTGTCGGCGACGGGCGCCGTTGCCTCCTCTTTCTTGACCTGGCCGGAGACCAGTTTCACGATCTGCTCACGCGAGAGGAAGAAGATGGCGTCGCGGCCCACGGCCCGGCGCAGGGCTTCGATGTCGTCGCCCCGGCGCGACAGGGCTTCCCGGCGCGCCACGGTGAACCAGGGATAATCTTCGAGCAGCTGCTGCAGCTCGCCTGCGGAGAGTTGGGGGAGTTCTACCATTGTGCGACCGTTGCGTTGAAAATATCGTCCGCCAGTTTCTTGACGATGGTCTCGCAGAGCACGTTTTCCACCATGTCAAGCGAATTGTTGGAATCGTAGTCCTCGTAGGCTGCAAACGACTGCTCCAGGTTGTCTTCCTCGTGCAGCACGTTGGTGAAGATCACCTTGCAGGTAATCGTCAGGCGGTTCATGGCGGCCACCTCCTCGGCGGTGACAGCCGTGGCCCGCACGTCGTACGATTCGACGGTCACCAGCAGGTTGAGGTCGCCGTCTTCGGACACCTGTTCCAGCTTGGTGAGCTTGCGGAACTTGTCGTTGAGCTCTTCGGTGAGCTGGTTGGCCAGCAAGGGGTTGACCTTGGTCGCCCGGTTGACCACCGGCTCGATGCAGATGGTCTTGACGTCGGGCTGGATGGAGGTTCCGCTGAACGAGTAGATGCCGCACCCGTCGAAGGCCAGGAGCGTGATCAGCAGGATGAGCGCGATGCGGAAACGTGTCATTGGATGCCGAGTTCTTTGATTTTACGGTAGAGGGTACGTTCGGAGATGCCCAGTTCCTCGGCGGCAGGCTTGCGACGGCCGCCGTTGCGTTCCAGGGCCTTGCGGATCAGTTCCGCGCTCACGTCCTGGATCGACACGGGTTCCTGCCCGGTGATTGGCGGGGTCTCCTGCTGCAGGGGATTGGAATGGACGTCTTCGGCACTGATGATCAGCTTGCCGCGGGCAGGGTCCTTTTCCGAAGGGATGTCTTCCGGCAGGTGGTCGAGACGGGCGTTCAGCGAATCGATGTCCTGGCGGAGCTGGTAGAGGATCTTGAAGATGATGTCGCGGTCGCTCAGGTAGTCAGAGCCGGCTTCGGAGGTGCGCACCGGCAGATGGTCGGAGCCGTTGGCGGGCAAGTAACGCGCCAGGACCTCGGCCGTGATGGTGCGGTTGGTCTCCAGCACGGAGATGAGGTTCACCACGCCCTGCAGCTGACGGATGTTGCCGGGCCAGCGGTAATTCCGGGCCAGCTCCTGCGCGTCGGGCGTCAGACGGATGGCCGGCACCATGTTCTGGTCGGCGAAATCGAGGGCGAATTTGCGGAACAGCAGGATGATGTCGTCTTTCCGCTCACGCAGGGGCGGGATATGGATCGGCACGGTGCAAAGGCGATAGTAGAGGTCTTCGCGGAACTTGCCGTCGCGGATGGCGTTCAGCAGGTTGACGTTGGTGGCCGCCACCACGCGGACGTTGGTCTTCTGGACCTTGGCCGAACCCACCTTGATGAACTCGCCGGTCTGGAGCACGCGGAGCAGGCGCACTTGCGTCGACAGGGGAAGATCCGCCACCTCGTCGAGGAAGAGCGTGCCACCGTTGGCTTCTTCGAAATAGCCCTTCCGGGTCTCTATGGCACCGGTGAAGGACCCTTTCTCGTGGCCGAAAAGCTCCGAGTCGATGGTTCCTTCGGGGATACCGCCGCAGTTGAGGGCAAGGTAGACGTTATGTTTGCGCGCACTGAACTGGTGGATGATCTGGGGGATGACTTCCTTGCCCACGCCGCTTTCGCCGGTGACCAGCACCGAAAGGTCGGTAGGTGCCACCTGGCGGGCAATTTCGAGGGCTCGGTCGAGCTCGGGATCGTTCCCGATGATGCCGAAGCGCTGCTTGATCTGATTCAAATCCATATTTGCAAAGTTACGAAAAAAAGTATTATCTTTGTATGATATTACCCGAAGTGGCTAAAACCATTAAAATTTTCAAATAAAACGTTTTTATGAAAAAAATCATTTCCAACATCCTGCTCGTCGCAGTTGTTTCTTTCGGCCTTGTTTCCTGCAACAATGCCCAGAAGATGATTGACGCCGCCGACCAGATCAACATCAAGTGCAATCCGGAAGTGCTTGAGGTGATCGCCGGCAACATCGACGCTACCGTGTCCGTGACCTTCCCGCCGGAGTACTTCCTCCCGAAGGCCACCCTCGAGGTTACCCCCGTCCTCCTTTACGTGGGCGGTGAGGCCGTTGGCAAACCGTTCGTCTATCAGGGCGAGAAAGTGACCGACAACTACAAGACCGTCACCAAGAACGGTGCGACGATCTCCGAGAAAGTCCACTTCGACTATGTCCCCGGCATGGAGAAATCCGAGCTGGTCGGCCGTGCGAAAGTGTTCTACAAGGGCAATGAGTACGAGTATCCCGCCGACATCAAGATCGCTGACGGTGCCAATACCACTTATATGCTGGTCAGCACCGAGGGTAGCTACCACTATCTGCCCGACGGCTATCAGGAAGTGATCCCCGAGACCGCAGAGGCCCAGATCATGTACCTCATCAACAGCGCCGACGTGCGTAACTCCGAGCTCAAGAGTGCCCAGGTGAAAGACTTCCAGGAGGCCCTCAAGGCCCTCGCTGCCGATGAGCGCCGCGAAGTCAAGGGCACCGAGATCGTGGCCTACGCATCCCCGGATGGCCCGGACGCCCTCAACAACCGTCTCTCCTCCAACCGTGAGAAGAGCGCCACCAAGGCTTTCGACAAGGTGACCAAGAAGCTCAACACCGGCGACGTCACCAGCAAGTCGATCGGCGAAGACTGGGAAGGCTTCCAGGAACTCGTCCAGAACTCCAACATCGAAGACAAGGAACTCATCCTCCGCGTCCTCTCGATGTACAGCGACCCGAACGTCCGCGAGCGTGAGATCAAGAACATGTCGGCTGTCTACCAGTCGCTGAAGACCAACATCCTCCCGCAGCTGCGCCGTGCCCGCTTCATCACCAACGTGGAGTACACCAACTACACCGCTGAGGAACTGGCCGACCTCGTCGAGAACAACATCGACGTGCTCGATGAGCCCGCTCTCCTGCGTGCCGCCGCCAACGTGAAGGACGTCGACTCCAAGATCGCCATCTACAAGCAGGCTGTCAAGAAATATGGCACCGACAAGGCCAAATACAACCTCGGCGTGGCTTACCTCGACAAGGGTGACAACAAGGCCGCCAAGGACGCTTTCGACAAGATGGAAAAGAAGGAAGGCAACTGCTACAACAACGTGATGGGTGTCCTCGCCATGCGCGACGGCAAGCTCGATGAAGCAGCCCAGTGGTTCAACAAGGTCAGCTGCAAGCACGGCAAGATCAACCAGGGTGCCCTCGATATCCTCAACGGCAAGTACAACGAGGCCGCCGCGAAACTCGCCGGCACCGGCAACTGCAACGAGACCCTCGCCTACATCCTGACCAACCAGCTCGACAAGGCTTCCGAGACCATCAAGGGCAACTGCCCGTTCTGCAACTACAAGAAGGCCATCATCGCTGCCCGCAAGGGTGACGTGAACGGCTACAATGCAGCCATGGAAATCGTGAAGAAGAACGAAAAACTGGCCGAGCGCGCCAGCAATGATGTCGAGTTCCTGAAGTTCAGATAACAAAAACATTTCTGTTACAAAAAAAGTTGGCCGGTTGCGTATCAACCGGCCAATTTTTTCTTTACCTTTGTAGAGGCAGATGCGCCGGATTCTTCCCGAAACACGCAACACATCACATAACCCCCACGGGTACAACACTTTATGGAATATACTACTGACCTTTACATTGTAAAAAGGGATGGCAAGCGTGCCCCCTTCTCAATCGAAAAAATCAAGAACGCCATCCGCAAAGCGTTCCTCGCATCGGGCAGTTTCGCCACGGAAGAGACCTTGACCAACATCCTCAGCCGCGTTCATATTTCCAACGGTATGCACGTGGAGGAAATCCAGAACCAGGTGGAGATTTCGCTTATGAGCGAACGTTATTTCGCCGTGGCCAAGGCCTATATGCTCTACCGCCAGCACCACACCGAGGACCGCGAAGTGCGCGACCGCCTCAACTTCCTGATCGACTACTGCTCGGCCTCGAACCCTGCCACCGGCAGCAAGTACGACGCCAACGCCAACGTCGAGAAAAAGAACATCGCCACGCTCATCGGCGAGCTGCCCAAAGCCAGCTTCATCCGGCTCAACCGTCGCCTGCTCACCGACCGCATCCGGGAGATGTTTGGCAAGGAGTTGTCCGACCGCTACCTCGAACTGCTCAACGGCCACTTCATCTACAAGAACGACGAGACGAGCCTGGCCAACTACTGCGCCAGCATCACCATGTACCCCTGGCTCCTGCAGGGCACCATCCCCTTGGGAGGCAACTCCACGCCGCCGACCAACCTCAAGAGCTTCTGCGGCGGCTTCGTCAACCTGGTGTTCATCGTCTCGAGCATGCTGAGCGGCGCCTGCGCCACGCCTGAGTTCCTGATGTACATGAACTATTTCGTGGAGATGGAATACGGCCAGGACTACTACCTCCGCGCCGACGAAGTGGTGGACCTCTCCAAGAAACAGCGTACCATCGACAAGGTCATCACCGACTGCTTTGAGCAGATCGTATATTCCATCAACCAGCCTACGGGAGCCCGCAACTTCCAGTCCGTATTCTGGAACATTTCCTACTACGACCGCTTCTATTTCGAGAGCATCTTCGGCGATTTCTATTTCCCCGACGGAAGTCGTCCGCATTGGGAATCCCTCAGCTGGCTCCAGAAGCGCTTCATGACCTGGTTCAACGCCGAGCGCACCAAGACCATCCTGACCTTCCCCGTCGAAACCATGGCTCTGCTGACCCGCAACGAAGAAGTGCGCGATGAAGAATACGGCGACTGGACGGCTCAGATGTACAGCGAAGGCCACAGCTTCTTCACCTACATGAGCGACAACGCCGACTCGCTGGCCAGCTGCTGCCGCCTCCGCAACGAAATCCAGGACAACGGCTTCAGTTACACCCTCGGCGCCGGCGGCGTGTCGACCGGCAGCAAGAGCGTGCTGACCATCAACCTCAACCGCTGCGTGCAGTACGCCTTCAAGAAGGGCCTGCCTTACCTCGACTACCTCGAGGAGATCGTCGACCTGATGCATAAGGTACAGCTCGCCTACAACGAGAACCTGCGTGACCTTATGGAAAAAGGTATGCTGCCGCTCTTCGACGCCGGTTTCATCAACATCGCCCGACAGTACCTGACCATCGGTGTCAACGGCCTGGTGGAGGCCGCCGAATTCCTGGGCATCAAGATCACCGACAACCCCGACTACGTGGCCTTCGTG
The DNA here is from genome assembly GCA_902784965.1 of uncultured Bacteroidia bacterium. Taxonomy (GTDB): domain Bacteria; phylum Bacteroidota; class Bacteroidia; order Bacteroidales; family UBA932; genus Cacconaster. The sequence goes on from CACZWU010000003.1 coordinate 21,886, forward strand.
CAGGGCGTCCTCGGTATGATCGAGCGCCTCAACAAGAAATACCGCACCAAGGACGTGATGTTCAACTGCGAGATGATTCCTGCCGAGAACGTGGGTGTCAAGCACGCCAAGTGGGACAAGGAAGACGGCTACATCGTGCCGCGCGACTGCTACAACAGCTACTTCTACATTGTGGAAGACCCCAACACCAACATCCTCGACAAATTCCGCCTCCACGGTTCCAAGTACATCGAGCACCTGACGGGTGGCAGCGCCCTGCACATGAACCTCGAGGAGCACCTCACCAAGAGCCAGTACCGCCAGCTGCTGCGCGTGGCAGCCAAGGAAGGGTGCAACTATTTCACCTTCAACATCCCCAACACCATCTGCAACACCTGCGGACACATCGACAAGCGCTACCTGCACGAATGCCCGAAGTGCCACAGCACCGACATCGACTACGCCACCCGTATCATCGGCTACATGAAGCGCGTGAGCAGCTTCTCGCAGGCACGGCAGAAAGAGGCCGCCCGCCGTTATTACGCCAACGGCACCCGGCCCGAGTCGATAGAACTGCCTCAGCAGCCGGTCGCCGCCAAGCAGCCGGTGGAGCAGGAGGCCTGAGATGCTGAAGTTCTACAACTACGACATCGTATTCCAGGAGATACCCGATGAAGTGACGCTGGCCGTCAATCTCACCGGGTGTCCTTGTCATTGTCCCGGCTGCCACAGCCCGCACCTGTGGGAAGACATCGGCGAGGTGCTCGACGAGGAGGCGCTGCGCCTGATCCATGCCGATTATGCCGGCGAAGTGACCTGCCTCTGCCTGATGGGCGGGGATGCCGATCCGGCCGCCGTAGAGCGCCTCTGCGCCTTCATCAAGCAGGATATGGGCCTTCGCAGCGCCTGGTGGTCGGGCCGCCCGAATCTCCCCGAAGGCATCTGCCTCGACCATTTCGATTACGTCAAGACCGGACCCTACGTCGAAGCACTGGGTGGACTCAAGAATCCCGCCACCAACCAACGGCTGTACCGTGTCAGTGGCGGGAACCTCGAAGATATCACGGCCCGCTTCTGGAAATAGCGGATACGCTGCTAATGGAAAACTTCGGTGTTGACCACACCCATGATGGTCAGCACGATGAAGACCACCAGCGCCACTACCCAGAGCAGGAAGATCACCAGGCCTGGGCGCCATTTCGGCGATTTGAGGTCGAAGACCATCATGATGCCGCCATAGGTCATGCCCACCATCGGCAGGAAATAGATCAGGGCAAGGACAATCCGGTAGATCTGGGTTGCGAGCAGGCTCACCATGCCCGGCACCTCGCGGGTCGCTTCTTCCCATACTTCATCGAGCGGCGACCAGTCGAAGATGTGCTGGCCGAAGAGCGCCGTGAAGCCGAAGGTCAGGCCGGACACGCCCATCAGCAAGAGCACGATCCCGATGATGATGCGCAGCACACTGCCCAGTTCGCTGCCCGATGGCTTGCTGCCGGCCGGCGGATTGGTGACGCCCATCTCCCAGCGCTGCTTCACGGTCTTGGCCTCGGGCATCGCGATCCAGAGGGCTATATACGCCAGGACGACAAAACCGCCATAGCTGTGGACATGCCAGCTGTGCATGGTCCCGCTGAGGGTGGCTCCCAGCACGAACAGGCCGAGGAAGATGATGCGGACGATCACCACGTCGATTTTGAAATAGGCCGCCAGTCCGCTGCACACACCGCCCAGCATCTTGTTGGTCGGATCGCGGTAGAGCCGTTTCTTGCCTTCGCGACGGACCTCGCCCGGCACGCTTTCCTTCTTGGGATCGGGATCTCCGTCCGACTCGATGGCCGAGGGACGGCCCAGGGTCTCGATGACCTCGTTGATATGACTCACCGAAGCCACGCCGTCGTCGCCGCACTTCTCGTAGAGCAGTTCCGCCATCCTTTCCTCGATTCCTTCCATCACTTCCGAGCCGCCCTCCCGCTGCGAATAGTGGGCTTCCAGTTCGTCGAGATAACGCTTGACGATGTCGTAGGCCTCCACTTCGAGTGTGAAGGCATATCCTCCGATACTGACTTTCTGAACTTCTGTCATTGTTTCAAGGTTTTAATGGTTTCGACCAGATCTTCCCAGGAGGCGTCCATCGCGCCGAGCAGCGTGCGGCCGTCCTCGCTGATGCAATAGTATTTGCGCGGGGGTCCCTGCGGGGATTCTTCCCAGCGATAGGTCAGGGAGCCCTGGTTCTTCAGACGGATGAGCAGGGGATAGAGGGTTCCTTCCACCACGATCAGGCCGGCCGACTTGAGCGACTCGATGATCGAGGAAGCGTAGGCTTCCTGCTTGTCCAGGATGCTCAGAATGCAGTATTCCAGCACCCCTTTCCGCATCTGTGAGCGTACGTTTTCGATATTGACTTCCATGTCTTTATTTGCTGCTGTCGGTAAAACGGGCCATGTTTTCGGCGGTCGGCGCAAGGCCGCGCAATTCACACTTCTGGGCCGGGGTCACCGCCTTGGGGGCGACGATCCAGATGATCAGGTAGAGCCAGAAGCCGAAGCTGCCGCAGATGAGCAGGGCCAGGAAAACAATGCGGATAATGGTCACGTCGATGTCGAAATAGGCCGCCAGGCCGCTGCACACGCCGCCGATCTTGCGGGATTCCACATCCAGATAGAGTTTCTTTACAGGTTCCATGTTACTTTCCTCCTCATACGTTTTATTGGGGTTCTCTTTTTCGGGCTTGCCGTCGGGCATGCCCAGCTGTGCCGTAATCTCGTTGACCAGGGCCAGGCTCACGGTCTGCTGGCCGGATCCCAGGTTTGCGAGCAGAAGCTCCGCGATGCGGGCTTCGATTTCGTCCATCACTTCGCTGCCCTGGTCGTCCGAAAGCCGGGTGCGGAAGGTGCCGAGATAGTCTTTCAGGCGCTCGTAAGCATCTTCATCGATGATGAAGCTTTTGCCGCCGATGCCGATTTCAAGGGTCTTTTTCATAATTGTATTTCTTTTCCGCGGTAGAAATCAATCAGTCCGGCCTGATAGAGGGCTTCGCAGCGGGCCTGGGCCAGGTCGGAAGCCGCTTTCAGGTATTGGGTTTTCGATTCGTTGAATTCCGTGATGGTGGCCTTGCCGTTTTCATACTTGGCCTGGACGAGCGTCAGGCTCTGTGCCGCGGCCTTTTCAGCTTCAAGGCTGCTCTTGAACTTTTCGTGCGCCGCCACGGCGTTGTACCAGGCCTGCTGGATCTCCTTGTAGAGTTGCTTCTTGGTCTGGTCGAGCTGTACCTGCTGTACCTGATAGCTGACCTTCGCGCTGCGCACCTGGTTGCGGTTGCTCATGCGAGAGAAGATCGGAATGCTGAGCGACAGGCCCACATACTGGCTGAAGTTGTTGCTCAGCTGCGTGAAGAAGGCAGCATGCGGATAGCCGGAGCTGGTGTAGTAGTTGGTGCCCAGACCGCCGCTGAGCGAGAGGGTCGGCATGTAGCCGCCCTTGGCCAGGGCGATGTTGCGCTCCGCATAGGCCAGGCGGGTCTCTTCGGCCTTCACGGCGGGCTTGATGCCGATGGCTTCTTCGTAGATGGCTTCAGGGCTGGTCAGCGGCAGCTCGGGCTCCTGGTGGACGGGACTCGCCACGGCAAAGCCTTCCGGCGAAGGGAGCTCCAGCAGCTGGGTCATGTCGAGCAGGGCGATGTGCAGGTTATTGCTGGCCTGGACAGCCGTCAAGCGGCTCTGGGCCAGCGTGGCGGCCTGCCGCGCCACCTCGGCTTCCGCGGCCTTTCCGTTGTCGCGCATGGCTTCCAGCCGGACCACCTGCAGGGAGTCGATTTCGACCTGCCGCCTGGCGACGGCAAGGATCTCCTCGTTGTAGAGAATCTGGACATAGGCTTTGGCCACGGCGACGCGGATGTCATCGCGTGCTTTTTCCAGGTCCCTGGTGGCCGCCTGGAGGTTCAGCTTGCCCAGTTCGATGTTGTTCTTGTTGCGCAGGCCGTTGAAGAGCGTCATGTCGGCACCCAGGCTCAGGCCCGTATTGGTGGTATTGGTATTGGCGTAGGTGTTGTCGGCGGTCAGGCCGCGGCCGAACGAAAAGTTCTGCGAAGCGTTGGCCGAGACGCCGGGCAGCAGCCGGGCGCGTGCCGTTCCCAGATCGATCTCGCGCTGGTTCACCTGCAGGGCGCTCTTCTGCACCGTCAGGCTATGGTCAAGCGCGTAGTTGGTGCAGTCCTGCAGAGTCCAGGGCGTTGCCTGTGCGCCAGCGCTCAGCGCGACGCAAAGCAGTGCGGTAAATAATACAATCTTTTTCATATTTATTTCTCCTCGATGATCTGGTTGCCACGGACGATGTCGCCTTCCTTGAGGCCGTCCTTGATTTCAATGTTGAGGCCGTCGCTGATGCCTGTCGTCACCGGGGTGCGGGTGAAGGTCCCGTCGGCACCCTTCAGGTATACGAAGGTCGAGTCGCCGGCAAATTCCAGGGCGCTTTCCGATACGGCGAGCACCTGTTCGGCCTTCTGGAGCACGATCTCGGCGTTGGCGCTGTAGCCCGAACGGATCTTCTTGTCGGGATCGGCCTTGACGGCGGCCTTGATCTCGAACTGGTTGGCGCCATTGCTCTCCACCGCCTTCGGCGAGATGTATTCGAGGGTAGCGTCGAACGAGTAGTCCTGCAGGGCGCCGATCGAAATCACCACGGGCATGCCCTCCGACAGGGATCCGACCTCGGTCTCGTCGATCTGTCCGTCGAAGATCAGGTCTTTCATGTTGGCCACGGTGGCCACGGTCGTACCGTCGTTCATGGTGTTGGCCTGGATCACGGAGTTACCCACCTTCACGGGGATGTCGAGGATCAGGCCGGTGATGGTCGAGCGCACCAGGGTCGAGCTCGACTTGGCGTTGGCTTTCGACACACCGTCACGCACCACCTCGAGGGCGTCCTGGGCGGCAGCCGCCTCTTCCTTGGCCTGATTAAGCTTTTGTTGCACCTGATCGTACTCCTCGGCGCTGACCAGGTTCTTTTCGAACAGCGCTTTCTCGCGGTCGAAGTTGGTCTGGGCCTGCTTGAGGTTGATCTCGGCCAGGCGTACGCGACTCTGGGCCGAACTCAGGGAATTCATGTCGGGAATCACGGTGAGCTTGGCGATGACTTCGCCGCGTTCCACCTGCTGGCCGGCCTCCTTGTAGAGCTCGGCGATGATGCCGTTGATCTGCGGCTTGATGTTCACCTCGTTGCGCGGTTCGATCTTGCCGGTGACTACGGTCGTGCGTTGGATGTCGGTCATCTCCACGGTCAGCTCGTGATACTGCACTTCCTTCGGTTTGGATTTCCAGAAGAGGAAGATGAACGTGCCCAGGAAGATGATGGCGACCAGGGCAACCACAATGTACTTCAAAACTTTTTTCATATTGTAATCTTTATTTGTTTTCATTATTCATCTCGCATCGCGTCGACCGGTTTCACCTTCATCGCCCGCATGGCGGGAGCCAGGCCGGCCAGCACCCCCAGCACGCTCAGCAGGAGCGCCGCCAGGATGGCCGTCCAGAAGTGGATCTGGAAGACAGGTTTGCCGGAAATCATCTCCACCACATTGAGGATCAGCACCGAGAAGACGATACCCGCGCTGCCCGCCGCCAGGGTGAGCGTCACGCTCTCCCAGATGATCTGCGAGAGGATGTCGCGCGGCACGGCGCCGATGGCCCGGCGGATGCCGATCTCCACGGTCCGCTCGCGTACCGTCACCATCATGATGTTGCTCACACCCACGGCGCCGGCCAGCAGCGTGCCGATGCCCACCAGCCAGATGAGGAAGTTCACGCCGCGGAACAGGTTGTCGACGATGGAGAAAAGTTGCTCGGTGTTGAGCACCATCAGGGCCTGGTCGTCCGTCGGGTCAAACAGGTGCTCGCGTGCCATGATGCTGCGGACACGCGCCTCCAGCGGTTTCATCTTGATGCCATTCTTGCCCGTCATGCAGATCAGGTCCACGTTCTGGCCCCTCTTGTAGAGTTGGGCGGCCACCGAGAAGGGAAGCATCACCGAATTGTCGGCGCTGCCGTTGATGCTCAGGTTGCCGCTGGAGAAGTCCACGCCGATCACCTGCAGGAATACAGATCCCACCTGGATGAATTCACCGCACGGATCGCCGCCCTCCGGGAAGAGGTCGTTGTAGACGCGCTTGCCGATGACACAGACCTTGCGCTCCTGCTCCACATCCGCATCGCTGATGGTGCGGCCGTACTTGATGAGCGGCTGCTCGATCTTGCAGTAGTCACCGGAGATGCCTTTGACACCGGGATTGGTGGTATTTCCTTTATAATAAGCCGTCTGGCCCCAGTTGCTTACGATCGGGGCGACGACGTCGAGTTCGGGCATCAGGCTCTTCAGGCGTTCCACGTCCCGACGGGTCAGCTGCCAGGAACGGCCTTCCTTCATGCCCTTGTAGGGTTTCGAGGTGTTCGACGAAACGAGCACCATGGTATTGGAGGCGAAACCCTCGAAATTTTCCGAAAGCATGTGCTTGAGGCCGTTGCCACCCCCCACCAGGAAGAGGAGCATGAACAGGCCCCAGAAGATGCCGAAGCCGGTCAGGATCGTGCGGCGCTTGTTGCGGAACAGCGAATCGCCGATCTCGCGCAGAGTATCGAAGTCAAAACGGTGTCTCATCTTATTCGGCCCTCAATGCTTCAATGGGTTTGACTTTGGCGGCCTGCATGGCAGGGAAGATGCCCGCAATGGTACCGGCCACGATCAGGACGACCGTCGCGCCGATGGCCGTGCCGAGGCCGACTGTCGGATTGTCGAGCATTTTGATGCTCTGGCCGAACATTTCCATCCGCGACTGCCCGACCGTCATGTCAAGGATCTGGCAGGCGATCATACCCAGCAGCATGCCGACGTAGCCGAAGAAGGCGGTGATCAGCACGCTCTCGGTGACGATCAGTTTCAGGATGCTGCCGGGGCGGGCGCCGAGCGCCTTTCGGATGCCGAACTCGTGGGTCCGCTCCTTGACGGTAATCAGCATGATGTTGCTCACGCCCACGATGCCGCTCACCAGCGTGAAGAGACCGATGATCCAGAGTGCCGTGAGCAGGATGCTTCTGCCCTTGTTCATCTGCAGGTTCTGCTTGAAGCGATTCCAGATCCAGACCGCGCGGCGGTCGTCGGGCGCGGCGCGGTGGGCGGTGTTGAGCGTCGTGCGGACCTCGTTTTCAAAGGCGTCGCTCTCAGCTTCGTTTGTCAGCCCGTGGAACGAAAAGGTGATGCCGGCCACTTCGTCGTTCAAGCCGAAGATGGACTTGATGGTGGTATAAGGTACATAGAGGTCGCGGTCATCTTCGTTCTCCATGCCATGGCGGACACCTATGATGGTGAACGACAGGTTGCCTACCTTGACTTTCTGGCCCAGCAGTTTGTCGTAGTCCGTGCCGCCGGTGAGGAAGTTCTTGGCGTGCAGGTGGGTGATGATGATGACCTTTCTCTTTTCCGAAATGTCTTTGTCGTTGATGAAACGCCCGGCGTCCATCTTCACCCGGTTCATCTCGATGTCGCCAGGGAAGGTGCCGTTGAGCGTCACGTTGTTGAAGTAGCGACGGCCGTAGGTCATGGTATAACCGCTCCTGCTGACGCTACTCGACACCAGGTCGATGCGATCGGCCAGGGGCCCCGTCTTCAGAAGGTCGGCATCATGGTCCGTAAGCGCAATGCGGCGCCCCTGCTTGAGACCGTCGTACGGCTTGGAGGTATATCCGCCGCCCACCATCATCGTGTTGGAGGCAAATTCGCCGCTGTCGCTGAGGAAGGCGTTCATCAGGCCGTTGCCGGCGCCCAGCAGCACGATCAGCATGAAGATGCCCCAGGCCACGGCCAGTCCGGTCAGGCAGGTACGCACCTTGTTGCGGCGGACGGATTCCCAGATTTCTATGAACAGGTCGTGCATGGTGTTATTTCATGATGGTGGTAGTGCCGAACATCGAACTGTGGTGCTGGCTGTTGTCTTCGACGCGCTCGATCAGGCCGTCCTTGATGTGGACGATCTTGTCGGCGCAGTTGGCTACGCCGCTCTCGTGGGTCACCACGATGATGGTAACGCCGTCTTCGCGGTTGAGTTTCGTGAGGAGTTCCATCACTTCCACGGAGGTCTTGGAGTCGAGGGCGCCGGTGGGCTCGTCGGCCAGGATAATCTCGGGATGCGTGATCAGGGCGCGGGCGATGGCCACGCGCTGTTTCTGTCCGCCCGACATCTCGTTGGGATAGTGGCCGGCCCAGTCGGTGAGGCCCATCTTCTCGAGGTAGCCCATGGCCAGCTCGCGGCGGCGGTGGCGGTTCATGCCCTGGTAGAACAGCGGCAGCTCCACATTCTCGACAGCGGTCTTGAAGCCGATGAGGTTGAAGCTCTGGAACACGAAGCCGATCATCTGGTTGCGGTAGGTCGCGCTTTCGCGTTCGCTCAGGTTCTTGATCAGGTGTCCTGCCAGGTGGTACTCGCCTTCGTCGTAGTTGTCGAGGATACCTAATATATTCAGCAGGGTCGACTTGCCCGAACCCGACGCGCCCATAATCGACACGAATTCGCCTTTTTCGATCTCGAGGTCGATGCCCTTGAGCACGTGCAGCGGCTGCCCGTTGTCGTAGGTCTTGTGGATATTTTTGAGCTCGATTAACATACTCTCTTGTTTTACGACGCAAAGATATATAAAAAATTTAGTACCTTGTATCACAAAGTACCAAAAATTTTCAAAATATTTTGCATCACCATCCCTCGCCCCCTCCGTCTTTCTGTTCCGGCGGGAACAGAAAGACCCCTTCCATCATTCGTCTTTCTGTCCCTTTGAGGACAGAAAGACCGAAGGGGAGGAGGGGCTAGAGGTCGAGGGTGAGGGTATGCCGGCCCGGAGCGTAGGGGATGAAGGTGCGGGCGCCGGGCTTGCCGCTGAGGTGCAGGGTCAGGTCGTACTGGGCGTCACGGAAGCGGCGGTGGATGCGATAGCTGCCCACGGGGATGCAGGGTTCAATCAGCAGCCCGTCGAACTGCGGCTTGATGCCGAGCAGGGCCTCGCTCACGGCCTTCCAGGTCCAGGCGGCGGTGCCGGTGAGCCAGCTGTTCTTGCCCTCGCCGGGACGGGCGGCATCCTTGCCGGCCACCATCTGGCAGAACACGTAAGGCTCCACTTTGCGCAGCGACTGGTCCTTGCAGAAGGCCGGGGTGATCTTCCGGTAGTGGCGCCAGGCGTCTTCGGCGCGGCCCGCCATGGCTTCGCCGATGATGACCCAGGGGTTGTTGTGGCAGAAGATGCCGGCGTTCTCCTTGTATCCTTCAGGATAGGAACTGATCTCGCCGTAGTCCTTTATATAATGGGTATAGGCGGGATTGTTGAGAACCAGGCCGTGCTCACATTCCAGATATTTCACGGCGGAATCGAGGGCTTTGTCGCACAGGCCTTCTTCCGCGCCGATGCGGGCCATGGTACACCAGCCCTGGCTCTCGATGAACACCTTCCCTTCCTCGCACTCGGCGGAGCCGATCTTGCGGCCATAGTAGTCGTAGGCGCGCAGGAACCATTCTCCGTCCCAGCCATGCCGCTTCACGGCTTCTTCCATCCGGGCCACCTGCCCGCGCACCTCCTTCGCCAGCGGATCGCCGATCCGGTCGAGGAGTTCCGCGAAGTCGCGGCCCTCGGCCACGAACAGGCCGGCGATCATCAGCGACTCGGCCTTCGTGCCTTCCGTTTTATTCTCGGTGGTCTGGAACGATTCGTCGGGGTTGTCGGAGAAGCAGTTCAGGTTGAGGCAGTCGTTCCAGTCGGCCCGGCCGATGAGCGGCAAGCCGTGGGGGCCGAGGTTGTCGGTGACGTGCCGGAAGCTGATCTTGAGGTGCTCCAGCAGCGACACTTCCGTGCCGGGCTTGTTGTCGAAGGGCACCCGTTCTTCCAGGATGCCGAAGTCGCCGGTCTCGCGGATGTAGGCCACCGTGCCGAAGATGAGCCAGAGCGGATCGTCGTTGAAGCCGCCGCCGATGTCGTTGTTGCCGCGCTTGGTGAGGGGCTGGTACTGGTGGTAGCAGCCGCCGTCGGGGAACTGCGTGGCGGCGATGTCGAGGATGCGCTGCCGCGCCCGGTCGGGAATCATATGGACGATGCCGGCCAGGTCCTGGTTGGAGTCGCGGAAGCCCATGCCGCGGCCGATGCCGCTCTCGAAATAGCTGGCGCTGCGGCTGAAGAAGAAGGTGATCATGCACTGGTACTGGTTCCAGATGTTGACGGTGCGGTCGAGTTCCGGCACGTCCGATTGCACCTGGAAGCGGCCCAGCAGGTCGTCCCAGAAGGCGCGCAGCGCCGCGAAGGCGGCGTCGACCTGCGCCGGGGTCGCGAAGGCGTCCATCATGGCCCGTGCCCGTGTCTTGTTGATGATGCCGGGTCTCTCGAACTTTTCTTCAGCGGGATTTTCCACGTAGCCCAGCACGAAAACGAGTTCTTCCGTGGCGCCGGGGGCCAGGGTCAGGTCGAAACGGTGCGAGGCCACGGGGCTCCAGCCGTGGGCGAGGGTGTTGCCCGATGTCCCGGCGAGCACCTGCTGCGGCGCCTCGAAGCCGTTGTACATCCCCAGGAAGGTTTCCCGGTCGGTGTCGAAGCCGTCGAAGGGGCGGTTCGCCCCGAAGAAGGCGTAGTGGTCGCGGCGTTCGCGGTATTCGGTTTTGTGATAGATCACGCTGCCTTCAATTTCCACCTCGCCCGTCGAGAGGTTGCGCTGGAAATTCTCCATGTCGGTGGAGGCGTTCCAGAGGCACCATTCCGCGAAAGAATACAATTGGACGGTCTTGGGATCGGTTCCGGTGTTGGTCAGCCGCAGTCGGTGTACCTCGCAGCGGTGGCCGATGGGAACGAACATCAGCAATTCTGCCTTCAGCCCATCCTTTTCCCCGACGATGCGGGTGTAGCCCATGCCGTGCCGGCATTCGTAGCGGTCGAGCGGTGTCTTGCAGGGCTTCCAACCGGGGTTCCAGACGGTGTTACCTTCTTTGATATAATAGTAGCGGCCACCGGCGTCCATCGGCACTCCGTTGTAGCGGTAGCGCAGGATGCGGCGGAATTTGGCATCCTTGCAGAAGCAGTAACCTCCGGCGGTATTGGAGACCAGGGAGAAGAAATCTTCCGTTCCCAGATAATTGATCCACGGCCACGGCGTGTCGGGACGGGTGATGACGAATTCGCGTGCGGAATCGTCGAAATGTCCAAAAGTATTCATATCCATTTGTTGATTCACGAAGATACGCAAAATTTTCGTATCTTTGTTTGATGCATACTTAAATCTCTTCTCTATGGATTACACACTCCCCCAGATTGCTTCGCAGGTGCGGAGGGATATCGTGCGGATGGTCACCGCCGCAGCGTCGGGCCACCCGGGCGGCTCGTTGAGCGCCACCGATTTCCTGACCTATCTGTTTTTCAAAGAAATGAACGTGACGCCGGAAACCTGGCGCCGCAGCGGAGAGGGGCTCGACCAGTTCTTCCTCTCGGCCGGCCACATCTCCCCCGTCCTCTACAGCCTGCTGGCGCGCCGCGGCTATTTCCCCGTGGAGGAACTGGCGACCTTCCGTCGCTTCGGGACCCGCCTGCAGGGGCATCCTTCCATCGAGCGGGGGCTTCCGGGTGTGAACCAGGCGGCCGGCTCGCTGGGCCAGGGCCTTTCCGTGGCCATCGGCGCAGCACTGGCCAAGCGCATGTCGGGCGATCCCCACACCGTCTACGTCCTGATCGGCGACGGCGAAAGCGAAGAGGGGCAGATCTGGGAGGCAGCCATGTCGGCCGCCCATTACAAGGTCGACAACCTGTTGGCGATGACCGACTGGAACCACCAGCAGATCGACGGCACGACCGAGGACGTGGCGGGCCTGGGCGACCTGTACAGCAAGTGGAGCGCGTTCGGCTGGACCGTGCTCGAGGGCGACGGACACAATTTCGCCTCCATCGAGGGTACCTTCAAGGCCGCCCGGGAGAAACTGGGCCAGGGCAAGCCGGTGATGATCCTCTGGCACACCGAAATGGGCCACGGCGTCGACTTCATGGCCGGAACCTGCAAGTGGCACGGCAAGAACCCTTCCGTGGAACAGTGCGCGGAAGCCATGAAACAACTCGAAGAAACGATGGGAGACTTTGCCTTATGAAAGAATACATAGATACCGGTAAGAAAGATACCCGTTCGGGCTTCGGCGCAGGCCTCGCCGAACTCGGCAACAGCAATCCGAAGGTTGTGGCCCTGACCGCCGACCTCAAGGGTTCCCTCAAGATGGACCAGTTTGCAGCGGAGCACCCCGACCGCTTCTTCGAGGTGGGCATCGCCGAGGCCAACATGGTCGGCATGGCGGCCGGCATGGCCATCGCGGGCTACATTCCTTTCATCGGCACCTTTGCCAATTTCGCGACCGCGCGCGTGATGGACCAGATCCGGCAGTCGGTGTGCTACTCGAAGACCAACGTGAAGATCGCCGCCTCGCACGCCGGCATCACGCTGGGCGAAGACGGCGCGACGCACCAGACCCTCGAAGACATCGGCATCATGCGGATGCTGCCCGAGATGGTGGTCATCAACCCCTGCGACTACAACCAGACCAAGGCGGCGACCCTCGCCGCCGCTGCCTGGAACGGCCCCGTGTACCTGCGCTTCGGCCGTCCCGGCGTGCCCAACTTCACCCCTGCCGACGCAGCTTTCGAAATCGGCAAAGCCATCAAGCTCAATGACGGCAGGGACGTGTCGATTTTTGCTACCGGACACCTCGTGTGGGAAGCCATCCAGGCGGCGAAGGAGCTGGAAGCTCAAGGCATCAGCGTCGACCTGATCGACATCGCGACCATCAAGCCGCTCGACCGGGAAGCCGTCATCGCATCGGCCCGCAAGACCGGCCGCGTGGTGGTGGCCGAAGAACACCTGATCGCCGGCGGACTTGGCGAGGTTATTGCAGGTGTGCTCGCGGCTAGCTGCCCGACCCCGATGCGTTTCGTGGCCATTGACGACCAGTTCGGTCAGAGCGGTAAACCCGCTGAGCTGATGGCTGCCTACGGACTCGACGCGCGGCATATCGTCGAGGCGGCGCTGTCGCTGCGATGACCGATCAGGAAATATTGCAACTCTACCGTTCCGGTGAGCGTGACAAGGCGTTCCGGGCCCTTGTGGCCAGTTACAAGGAACGCCTTTACTGGCATATCCGCCGGATGGTGCTCGACCACGACGACACCGACGACTGTCTGCAGAACACCTTCGTGAAGGCCTGGCAGTCACTCGACCGTTTCCGGGGCGACGCGCAGCTCTTTACCTGGCTCTACCGCATCGCCACCAACGAATCGCTGACCTTCCTCTCGCGGCAGCAGACGCGCGGCGGCCACCTCGAACTCGAGGCGGCCGGCCGCCTGTCGACAGATCCCTGGTTCGACGGTGACCAGCTGCAGCTGGCCTTGCACCGGTCCATCGCCAAACTGCCGCCCAAACAGAAAGCCGTGTTCAATCTCCGCTATTTCGACGAGATGCCCTACGAGAAAATCGCCCAGGTGCTGGAGACCAGCGAGGGCTCGCTCAAGGCCTCGTATCACCACGCCTACGAGAAAGTGAAGGCGTGGATGAAAGAAGAAATGGACGCAAAATACTGACCGATTAAACCTTTGAGAAAAACCGGAGTCTAAAGAAACGTATGAACGAAGAGAAAGATATTTTGGAACTGGCCCGCCAAGAGGGAAATGCCTTCCGGACTCCGGAAGGATATTTCGATTCCCTGGAGGACCGCGTGATGGCACGCATCGCCGCCGAAACGGCGCAGACGCCGGCCCGGAGGCCCGTATGGTCGGTGCTCAAGCCCGCCTTGACGCTGGCCGCCATGTTCGCGCTCATCTTCGGCATGGGCTACGGCGTGCTCTCGCTCACCCACACCCTGGGCCGCGACGCGAACGTCGCCGCGACGGAATATGCGTCGGCCGAAGAGGAAATGATCACCCCTGCCTCGCTCATCAATTATTACCAGACAGAGCCCGCGGAAGAACCGGAGATCGACGAGGAAACCCTCATCAACTACCTGGCTTCCGAACTCTCCTTCGCCGACCTGGCGGAGATTTACGCCCAAGCCAACTAGTCATGAAAAGATTCATCGCTTTAGCCGCCTGCCTGCTTTTGGCAGGAGCCCTCTTCGCCCAGCCGCAGGGCAACAAGCCCAGTGAGGAGCAGCGCAAGAAGGAGTTCGAACGCATCCAGTCCGAGAAGATTGCTTTCATTACCCAGGAGCTCGACCTTTCGCCCGAAGAGGCGCAGGTGTTCTGGCCGGTGTACAACCAGTGCTGGAAAGAAGCCATGTCGACCCACAAGGAGATGATGGATGCTTTCGGCGAATTCCGTAGGGAAAAGGCCGACGCCCTGTCGGAGGCTGAACTCGAAAAGAAGGTGGATGCCTATATCGCCGCCAACCGGACCACCAACCTGGTGATGTCGGAATGGTATCCCAAATTCAAGAAGGTGCTGCCCATCCGCAAGGTAGCCAAACTCTACCAGGCCGAAGAGGCCTTCCAGCAACGGATGATCCACAACCTGCGCAAGCACGGACAAAAGCCGCCGCAGGAGAAGTAAGATGCCGGACCAAGTCCGGCATGACGAAAGAACGTCGTTCCGATGAAAGAACGTCACCCCGGGCCTTGACCCGGGGTCTTTTTTTGTTATCTTTGTGCCCAGTATGAAGAACATCCGCAACTTCTGCATCATCGCGCACATCGACCACGGCAAGAGCACCCTGGCCGACCGCATGCTCGAGCGCACGCACACGCTCGAAGCGCGGGAAATGGAAAACCAGGTGCTCGACTCGATGGATCTGGAGAAAGAGAAGGGCATCACCATCAAGAGCCACCCCATCCAGATGGAGTACAACCGGGGCGGTGAAAAATATATCCTCAACCTGATCGACACCCCCGGCCACGTGGACTTCTCGTACGAGGTATCGCGTGCCATTGCTTCGTGCGAAGGCGCGCTGTTGGTGGTCGATGCCACGCAGGGCATCCAGGCCCAGACTATCTCGAACCTCTACCTGGCCATTGAGCACGACCTGGAGATCGTCCCCGTGCTCAACAAGATCGACATGGAGGCGGCGATGGTCGATGTGGTGCGCGACCAGGTGGTCGACCTGCTGGGCTGCGAGCCCGACGACGTGCTGCTGGCCTCGGCCCGCACCGGAGAGGGCGTCGACGCCATCCTCGACGCCATCGTCGACCGTATCCCCGCGCCCAAGGGCGACCCCGAAGCCCCGCTGCAGGCCCTGATCTTCGACTCGGTGTTCAACTCTTTCCGCGGCATCATCGCCTATTTCAAGGTGGAGAACGGAAGCATCCGCACAGGCGACCGCGTGAAATTCGTCAACACCGGCAAGGAATACACCGCCGACGAGGTGGGCGTGCTCAAGATGAAACTCTGCCCCACGGGCGAGATCCCCTGCGGCTCGGTGGGCTATATTATATCAGGTATCAAGACGGCCGTCGAGGTGAAGGTGGGCGATACCATCACCCATGTGGCGCGCCCGTGCGAGACGGCCATCGCCGGCTTCGAGGACGTGAAGCCGATGCTCTATGCGGGCATGTTCCCCGTGACGGCCGACCAGTACGAAGACCTGCGTGCCTCGCTCGAGAAGTTCCAGCTCAACGACGCCTCGCTGGTGTTCGAGCCCGAAAGCTCGCTGGCCCTGGGTTTCGGCTTCCGCTGCGGATTCCTTGGCCTGCTCCACATGGAGATCGTGCAGGAGCGCCTCTTCCGCGAATTCGACATGGACGTGGTGACCACGGTCCCCAACGTATCTTATAAGGTATACACCACGCAGGGCGACTGCGTGGACGTGCACAACCCTTCCGGCCTGCCTGCCCCCACGCTCATCGACCACATCGAAGAGCCCTTCATCCAGGCGCAGGTCATCAGCAAGAGCGAGTTCTACGGGCCCATCATGAAACTCTGCCTCGACAAGCGCGGCATCCTTAAAAGTGAGCACTACCTGACCGCTGACCGCGTGGAACTGACCTACGAGATGCCGCTTTCGGAAATCGTCTTCGACTTCTACGACAAGCTCAAGAGCATTTCGAAAGGCTACGCCTCGTTCGACTACCACGTCATCGGCTTCCGCCCGGCCAAGCTCGTGAAACTCGACATCCTTTTGAACGGCGAGCCCGCCGACGCGCTTTCGACGCTCATCCACCAGGACCACGCCTACGAATTCGGCCGCAAGATCTGCGAAAAGCTCAAGGAACTGATTCCGCGCCAGCAGTTCGACATCGCCATCCAGGCCGCCATCGGCGCCAAGATCATCGCCCGCGAAACCGTGCGCCAGGTGCGCAAAGACGTAACTGCCAAGTGCTACGGCGGCGACATCACCCGCAAGCGCAAGCTGCTCGAAAAGCAGAAGGCCGGCAAGAAACGCATGCGCCAGATCGGCCAGGTGGAGGTCCCCCAGTCGGCCTTCATGGCGGTACTCAAGCTCGACTAGCCCACCCCTCCCTTCTGTCTTTCTGTTCCACGCGGGACAGAAAGACAGAGGGATAGTGTTGATATACAGATGATTATGAAACATAAATTTCTACTGAGCCTCACAGCGGCTGCGATGATGATGGGACTGACGGCGGCGCTTGCGCAGCCGAAGCCGGCACCGCTGCCGGAAAACGTGGTGTTGATGCAACGGGGCAACGTGTCGGTCCAGTTCGGCGGGCCGACGCGGGCGGAGGGCCGCTCCTACAACAACGCGCCCACCTTCTTCATCTATCCCGACGGCAAGCTCGACCCGGCGGGTGCAGAGGCCCTGCTGGCGGCCCTGGACCTGCAGCAGGTGCTCGACGAGCACTTCGGCACGGCGTTCATCGTGAACCCCGTGGGTGAAAAATATGCGGAGACGGCCGACTTCGAGGCCTTTGTGGAACTCTTCAACCGGGCCCGCTCCGGCAACCTCAAGGTACTGGGATTCGGCGAAGGTGCGACCTTCGTCAACCAGGTGATCGCCCCCCGGGCGGCCGACCACATCGCCGGCATCGCCACGGTGGGCGGAAAACCCGCCTCCCTTCCCCCGCATTTCAACTCCTATGGCGTGCCGGCCTTTGTGGGCGGGAAGAATGCCGGCAAAGTAGCTCGGGAATACGAAACGCTCAACGAGGCACAGGCCTTCTTCGAGCCGCTGCTCCAGGTCGTCGTGTCGAACGCGAGCGAGCCGGGCGACGTGTTCGCCGAGGCCTGGGAAAAAGTCTTTTCGCGCAACTTCCGCTTCAACAACTACCGGCACACCCACTATGAAGGCGCCAAATTCGGGGAATACGGCCCCTACGAGCTGGAACCCTACGCGGACTGGGAGCGGCTCGACATCGAACGGACCGTCGTGGAGTATGGCGCCTCGTACCGCGGCCGGGATCTCAACGGCCCGAAGTACCTCTGGTACGAATACTGGCCCCGCGAACTGAAGGAAGGTGCCCCGGCGCACAGCGTGCCGGTGGTCGTGCTGCTGCACGGCAACACCAACGACCCGCGCACCCAGGCCGAAACCTCGGGTTTCCTGCAGGTGGCGGGTGAAGACCGCTTCTTCCTCGTGGAGATGGAGTGGCAGGGCACGCCCAACTACCAGGCCATGGGCCACGACGGCATCGAGAGCGTGCTGGCCCTCCTCCTGGAGAAATATCCCCAGCTCGACCCTTCGCGCATCTATGCGCACGGGCTTTCGGCCGGTTCGATGACCGCCACGGCCCTGGGCATCAAGAAATCGCACCTGTTCGCCGCCGTGGGCGGCAACTCCGGCGCCCTGTTCACGGGCCATTGGATCGGTCCTTTCCCGACCTTCGAGACCATCTGGGCCGAAGCTACCCAGAAACGCGGCTGCGCAGAGACGGCCTACTGCTCGGTGTTCGGCACGATGGACACCACCGTTCCCTACATGACGCCCGACAACTGGAAGGGCAACAGCTATCTCAACGCCTGGAACGCCTATGAGCAAATGAACGGGATGCCGGTCGTCGACCAGATGGATTTCGAAACCTATCCGATTTTCGGGCAGCCGCTCCGCGACCGCGAGACCATCCGTACCCACAAGGGCGAAGGCATCGTCGTCGAGACGGGCCAGCTCTACCTGGGCGACATGCCGCTCATCAAGCTCGTGGCTGTCATCGATTACGGTCACTGGAACTTCATTCCGGCCGCCCGCATCGCCTGGGATTTCTTCAAACACTACCGCCGCGACCCGGAAAGTAAAAAATTGCTGTATACCCCATAATTTTGTTGTTTTTTTACAAAACTTTGAACCCTTTTGACACGAGGACCCCTTCTTTACCCTAATTTTGCCGTTGAATTTGAAAGCGAAACAAATCAATCTTAAATAATCAACACCATGAAAAAGAAAGGCATTATTGTTTTGAGTTCGGTAGTCGGCGTTTGCGCCCTCGCCCTCGTGTTATCTTCTGTTCTCGACTGGTCGGTTGACACCCAGAACACCAGTGGTAACATTGGTAAATCTTCCCGCTTCTCCCGCAAGACTGCGGAAGCCGGTCTCAGCAACATGGAGGAACTTCTCCAGAGCGACGAGAATTACAAGAATTCGATGGTGAGTTCCTATTTTATAATGCAGACGCGCGCGGAGCAGTTCAACGCCCTCGTGAACCTGTCGAATGAAGTGGCCGGTGACATCCCGGAATTCAGCAGCGTGCTGAAAGATATGAACGCTATCCGTCCGATGATCAACAACGTCAGCGCTTCGCTGGCAGTGGCGGGCAACGACCTGAACGCAAGCCTGGGCGGTGAATCGCGTCCCGACCTGGCCCAGAACACCATCAACGCCTCGCTGGCCTACACCACCCTCCAGAAACAGAACAACCTGGCCAACCGTTTCATCGACACCACCGATGAATATCTGAAGAAATCCGAAGGCAGCGACGAGCTCAAATTCGTCCGCGACCAGTGGATGAACTACCAGCACATGTCCGCCGCGCTCGAGAACGACACCAAGAGCACCGAGGAACTGAAAGCAAAAGGCTATCAGCTCTCGCCCGCGCAGAGCGCAGCTGCCCTCTGCGGCTTCAACCCTCAGGATGTGGTCGGCCTCATCGTCAGTGACTGCGTTGCCAATACGCTGGATGTCGAGAACTCGATGGCGGCCATTTACACCGACGACGCCCTCAACCAGATTTTCACCTGCATCAACCAGACAAATGAAATGGTTCAGATGCAGACGAACGAAATGGTCAACATGAACACGAACGACATGGTGAACATGAACACCAACGACCTGCCCGCCCTGAACTATGGCCAGTTTATGAATCTGAACACGAACGACATGGTGAATATGAACACCAACGACCTGCCCGCCCTGAACTTTGGTAAGATCGTTAAACTGAACACGAACGACATGGTGAACATGAACACCAACGACCTGCCCGTCATGAACTTTAACGGTCAGATTGTCGGCTACACCAACGTGATGAACGCCTTCGGCGGCTTCGCCGAGTTCATGGGCGCCAACCCGCAGAGCGTGAACCACGACCTCACACTGGGCTTTGGCGGTCAGATCCTGGAACTGGCGGGCGGCCACGTGACCCTCTCCCTGTAAATCAACCTTTTTCAATAACATGCGTATCCGAATCACTTTACTGCTCCTGCTGCTGTTCCCCGTGGTCTCCCACGGACAGTTCCGGACCTACTACCAGTACAAGACCGATGATGCCCGACTGGTGTTCTTCGACAAAAACCTCTCGCGCTACATCCCCCACATGATACGCATGTACCAGAACGGCAAGGCGCTTCACAACCAGATCTGGACGACAGATTCCCTCTACATACCCGAAGCGCCCCTGCTCCTTCTGACGGACTGGGAAGACGACGGCAACGGCGGTGCAACGCCTTTGCCGCGTTCCCTTATCCAGATCGGCATGGCCCCGCTCAACATGTCGTATTACATCAACCCGTCGGGCGAGCGATACCGGCAGTTGTTCTGTCACGAGTACACGCACATCGTGATGACCGACAAATACAACCGCCTGGACCGGAACTGGCGGCGCTTCTTCGGCACCAAGGTGAGTGTCGACAACGCCCACCCCATCTCGGCCCTCTGGAGTTACGTAAGCGTCCCCCGCTGGTATTCCCCCCGTTGGTATCACGAGGGGATTGCCTGTTTCATGGAGACCTGGCTCGGCGGCGGTGTGGGCCGCGCCCTGGGCGGATACGATGAGATGTATTTCCGCAGCATCGTCGACGGCGGCGACAAGATCTTCTCGGTGGTGGGCCTCGAGACGGAAGGCTCCACCATGGACTTCCAGGTCGGCGCCAACGCATACCTCTACGGTACCCGCTTCATCAACTACCTGGCCAAGGAATACGGATACGACAACCTCCTCCAATTCTACAACCGCACGGCCGACAGCCGCGTCTATTTCGGCAACCAGTTCAAGAAAGTGTACGGACAGTCGCTCCGCAAGACCTGGAACCAATGGAAGGAAGACGAGAAGCGGCACCAGGCCGAGAACCTGGCCGCCATCCGGGAATATCCCATCACGGAGACCACCCCGCTGACCAAAGACCCGCTGGGTTCTGTCTCCCCCTTCGTATACGACCCCGCCACGGGCAAGGCCTATGCCGCAATGAACGCCCCGGGCGGCTTCGCGCACATCACCGAAATTGACCTGAACACCGGCAAGCAGAAGAAAGTCACCGACCTCTACGGCATTCAGCTCTACAATCCGGCCTTCGTGGCCCTCGACCGCAACGCAGGCCGCCTCATCTACACGGTCAACAATGCCAAGATGCGCGGCCTGCAGGTCTACGACCTCCAGAAGAAGAAGATCACCCTGAAGAAAAAATACCAGCGCGTCAACAACATCGTCTATGACAACGCCAACGACTGTCTCTACGGCCTGTTCTCCAACGGCGGCACGCAGTCGATCGTCCGTTTCGACAAGGACCTGGACAAAGCGGAGATCATCTACGCCTTCCCGTTCGGCGTGAGTGTGTTCGACATCGACGTGAGCCACGACGGCAAGTTGCTGTCGCTCACCCGCCAGGGCGACAACGGCGAGCATACGCTCCTGCTGTTCAATACCGAAGATCTGTCTCAGGCCATCTTCAATCCCGTGGAGCTGCTCACCTGGGAAGATTCGAACCTGGGGCAGTTCCGCTTCTCGCTTGACGACCGCTACCTCATCGGCAGCAGCTACTACACCGGCGTCTCCAACCTCTGGCAGATCGATCTGGCTACGCGCGAGATGGAATTGCTCTCCAATACCGACATCGGCCTCTTCGCGCCGCTGGAGTATGCTCCCGATAAGCTGATGGCGCTCCAGTTCGAACGCGACGGCATGCGGCCCGTGACACTCGACCGGGCCGTAGTCCACGACGCCAATGCCGTGGAACTCTATGGCCAGAAGACCTATGAGAACAATACCCAGGCCCTCGAGACGGTGGGCCTGCTCAAGGAACCCCTGCCCAAGATCGAATTCGGCGATGTTTACAACAACATCACCCCCTACAATGTGTTCAAAGAGATGCGTTTCGCGGGGGCCTATCCCACCATCACCGGCTTTACCGACACGACGGCATGGAACCGCGTCACGCCGGTGCTCGGCTACCGCTTCTTCTTCAGCGACCCCGTGGGCCTGAACTCCATCAAGCTGGGCGTCGGCATCTCGCCCTGGAGCCGCAACGACTGGAAAGACAAGTTTCACGTCGATTTCGAGTGGAAATACTATTCCTGGACGCTGAAGGCTGCCTGGAACCATACGAGCTTCTACGACCTGGCCGGACCGATGCGCGCCAGCCGCAAGGGCTACATGGTGACGCTGGGTTACGACCGCACCTTCTCGCTGGTCGCCCCGTATTCCCGCAGCTGGGGCTTCATGCTGGGCGCCTACGGCGGAATGGACGCGCTGCCGCTCTACCAGGAGATCCAGGTGGACATCAAATCGTTCCAGACCGCCTCGATCTACGGCAAGATCTCGAAGCTGCGCACTTCGCTGGGCGGCGTGATGCGGGAACAGGGCTATGACCTGGGCATTCAGGGCTACGGCTACCTCGCCGGCGGGCACTTCTATCCTTCCGTCGAGGGCACGGCCGATTTCGGCGTGCTGATGCCTTTTGGCCGCAACATCTCCCTCTGGCTCCGCACAGCGGGCGGACACAACTTCGGCGATGCCGGAACGGTCTTCGGCAACACCTATTTCGGTGGCTTCCGCAACAACCGGGTGGACTACCGCCATCCCTTCCAGTACCGCACTTCCCTGTCCATGCCGGGCGCCAGCATCGACGCCATCCAAGCGCACTCCTATGCCAAAGCCCTGGGCGAACTCAACCTGCCTCCCATCCGGCTCAATGACTTCGGCTTCCTGTTCCTCTACCCGACCTGGATCCAGTGCTCGCTCTTCGGGGGCGGCCTTTCGGCCTGGAATCCCGGCCGTCAGCAGCAGATGTTCTACAGCACCGGCGTCCAGCTCAGCATGGAACTGGTGTTCATGAGCTACCTCAAGACCACCCTCTCGGTAGGTTATGGCCACCTCTTCGCTCCGGAAGGATTCCCGGGCGGACGGCATGGCAACGAATGGATGGTTTCCCTCAAACTGCTATGATGTCGTTCGTCGCTGCTCTCCTCCCCGTCGTCATTTACATTTTTGTCGTCTACAAGCTCGACAAATTCTCGCTCATGAGCGTGAAGCGCCTGCTGTTGCTGGTGCTTTGCGGCATGGGCACGGCTCTGGTCTGTTTCGGCCTGTTCTGGCTGACCGGCGCCTTTATCCCCGAAACCGTGTCCGATTACCTCAACCCGGTGATCGAGGAGGCCGTCAAGGCCATCCCGCTCCTGTGGCTGGCCCGGCGCAAGAAGATCGTGTTCTTCATCGACAGTGTCATCTGCGGTGCGGCCGTGGGCGGCGGTTTCTCCATCCTGGAGAATATCTTCTATCTGCTGATGGTCGAGGGGCTGGGGATGGGGACCATCCTGTTCCGCGGCCTGGAAGTGGCCCTGATCCACATGGGCTGCAGCGCCATCGTCGCGGCGGGCCTGATGTTCGCCGTCCGGCTCACGGAGCGCCGCAAGGCCGGGCTCGACGTCAAGCGGAACGACGTGCTGATGGCCATCTTCCTGCTGATCGCGGCACCGGCCATCCACGTGGCCCACAACACCTTCCACTTCAATCCGCTGGTCCAGTACGTCGTCGTGTTCGGTTCGATGGCCGGGCTGCTGGTCTGGACCTACCAGTACGACGGCGACATGATCCACCGCTGGCTCGACAAGGGCCTCGACAAACAGGTCGGCCTGCTCCGCTCGATCCGGGAAGGGCACCTGGGCGAAACCAAGACCGGCGCTTTTCTGGTGTCGGTCAAAGAAACGTTCCCGCCGGAGGTGTTTTTCGACATCATCTGCTACGTGCAGTTGCACGTGGCCCTCTCCGTGGCGGCCAAGAGCCGTTTCATGACGCGGGAAATGGGCCTGGACCTTCCGCTGGAAGAAGCGCAGAAAGAACAGTATCTTTCTCAGTATAAAGAATATATCACGCTGGAAAAGGGCCTGGGCAAGACCGCCCGCATGACGATTGCGCCGGTGGTGAAATTCTATCCGGCCGACCGCAAGTCGCTCGACGACCTGCTGGCCGAATGCCAGCCTTCCCGTCACTGATCCGGCCGTTTCCGTTACTTCCGTTTGCATTTTTCGACACAAAATCCGATATTTGTGCAGATTATGACCTATTCTTTCCAGGAACTGCTGCTCAGTATCGCGCTGACGATCTACGTAACCGTCAACGTGGTGGTGGGTGTCATCCGCTGGGGACACAAGTGTGCCCCCTACACCAAGCATGCGGACTACTATTTCCCGGGCTGGCGGACGATGGTCGGCTGTTCCCTGTCGTATTTGCTGCTCTCTCCGGTCATATTCCTTCCCTCTGACCCCGACGCCATCCTCCAGTTGCGGATGATGCTGCTGCTGTCCTCTCCCTTCTTCTGTGCCGTGCTGATATTCAGTTATTTCGGCCGTGTCCTGAAGGTTACCTGGTGGCGGAAGCCCATCTACTTGCTGTCGATTACCTATGCGGTGATGGCGGCCATCGCCCTGCAGATGACCATCAAGCCGGGGACGCAGATGGAAGGCGATTTTCTGAAGTGGTTTTTCATCATCGGCGGCGCTCTGGCCCTCATCTACTTCGCGATTTTCATCCTGGCTTTCCGCCTGATTCTGAAGGCCCTGCGCCAATTCTCCGAGGAAAACTACTCGAACCCCGACGATTTCCCGAAGCAGTATGCCGAATCCATCGCCTGGATTCCCGTCCTTCACCTGATCATGAGCTGGAGCACGGCCATCAACGGCGACCTGTGGGGGCTGTCCTTCGGTCTTTTCATCCTTTCGATCCTCTCGGTCATCATCCTGCTCGGCTCCCTGTCGCCGCACCGCGCTACGGAGGTCGACCGCCTGGAAGCCGATCTGAATGCCGGAACCTCGGAGAAGGCGCTGGAGGCGGAAACGCTGTCTCCGGAGCGGAAAGAGGAGATTCTGCGTACGATCCGCCGTCGGGTGGAAGAAGAGAAGGTCTATCTCGACAGCAACCTCACCCTCAGCAAGCTGTCGCGCGACTGCGGCCTCAACCGCACTTACGTATCGAGCGTGCTGAACGAAAGTCTCGGCGGCTTCTTCTACTACGTGAACCGTTGCCGTCTGAAGCACGCCGACGACTACAAATCCTCGCATCCGCAGGCCGATGTCGACGACATCGCCCTGGCCTCCGGCTTCAACAGCCGCCAATCCCTCTACAACGCTCGCAAGCGCCTAAATTAATCTTATTTCGGAAGCTGGAAGGCGACGGCGAGCTCACGCATTTGTGCGTCGCTCATGCCCTCGGGCTCGAAACCCATGTTCCGCGCCGCTATGTAAATCTGCGCCGCCTTGTTCAGCACGTCCACCTGATCGAACGCATTCACAATATCCGTGTCGACCGCGAAGACACCATGCTTCTCCCACATCACCACATCGTAGTCCTGCGCAATGGCGCGAATGGTAGCATCGGCCAGCTCCACGCTTGAAGGCATCATGTACGGCACGATGCCCAGACCGCGCGGACAGAAAGCCCGGGTCTCCGGAATCATTGACCACAGCATGCGCGAGGCAGCGTCTTTTTCGAGCCATTTCCGGCCGTGGGTCAAAGCCACCAACTCGATGGGATGGGTGTGGAGCGACGCGCGGTAGGGCGATCCCTGCGACAGCAGCCAGTCGTGAACGGCCAGGTGCGAGGGGAGTTCCGAAGTGGGGGCCACAGGCGCGTCGGCCACGATTTCGTAGGCATCACAGCCCGGCAGGATGCGGATGATGGCGCCGTTGGCCATGGGGTCGCGGGCCAGGTCGCGCATGCGGCGGCCCGTGCCCTTGCAGTAGAACCAGCAGCCCTTCAGATGCGGCAGCGTCTTTCCGATGGGGCGCGCCTCGCTGATGGCCGGCATCCCACGCATCGCGTTGTCGACGTATTCGGTGATGTTGACGGTGATGTTGCCGCCGTTGCGCTCGGCCCATCCCTTCTGCCAGAGATAGCCCGCCACTTCGGCGACCTTGTCGATTTCGGCCTGCAGGGCCGGACGGGTATAGGTTATGTTCATAGCAATTGCGGTAAGAAGGTACTGAAAATCAACACGGCCAGACCGATGACCAACACCACGATGGTCCTCTTCGAGGCCCCCTTCCATTCATGGAGGAGGATGCCCCAGACGTTGCTGAAGACCACGTTCAAGGCCATCAGGATGCACCAGCTGAAGGTGATCAGGGTCGGGTAGTCGCGCAGGAAGCCCTTGCCCAGGCTCAGCCCGAAGAACTGGCTGTACCAGAGCAGGCCGGCCAGGGCGCAGAACACGAGGTTGTGGCCCCAGAGCGATTTCTGCTTGTAGTCGCCCCAGGTGCGGTTCTTCGCATTCTGGCTGAAGCAATACACGGCGTTGGTCAGGAAGCCGCCGAAGGTCACCAGCAGGGTGGCGGGCAGGCTCTTGAAGATATCGGGGGTCGCTTCCCAGGTCAGGGGTTCGCCGAAGCTCAGGCCGATGTTGAAACAGGCGCTCATGAACCCGGCCAGCAGCGCCACGGCGATGCCTTTGCCGAAGTTGAATTCCTTGACGGCAGCTTGACCCGGAATCTCCCGGGCCTTCATGGCCCCGGCCACGCCAATGATGGCGATGCCGACGAGCGTGACCACCACACCGATGATCACCGAGGAGGTCAGGTCGTGGGCGTGTCCGGTGAACACGGGACCGAGGATGGCGCCCAGGGCGGAGCAGGTGCCGAGGGCGATGCTCTGGCCGAGGGCGACGCCGAGGTAGCGCATGCTCAGGCCGAAGGTCAGGCCGCCGACGCCCCAGAGGGCGCCGAAGAGGATGGTCAGGAATGTGGCCTTGGGGTTGGCGGCGTACATCCCGAAGAGGGATTCGCCGGCGGGGACGGCGAGGAGGGCGCCGAGCAGCGGAAAGATGAGCCAGGCGAAGACGCCCTGGACGATCCAGTAGCTTTCCCAGCTCCATGCTTTGATCTTGTTGATCGGCACGTAGCTGCTGCTCTGGCAGAACGCCCCGATGGCGATAATCAACAGTCCAATGATCAGATTCATCTCTTCGACGTTATTTCACGTTCGTATTTTTCGATTTCGGGGATGAAGGCGGTGCCGACGGGGACGTCATTCTTGAGGTTGAAGTAGTCGAAGACGGCGCCGAAGGGGAGCGTCTTGGCTTCTTCTAGGAGGGCGAGGCGCTGGAAGCCGCGACCGCTGTCTTCGTATTCGCGGAGCTTCGCGAGCGGCTCGAGGAGGGCGCTCAGCACACATTTCTGCGTGGCGCGCGAGCCGATCACATAGGCGCCGATGCGGTTGATGGCGGCGTCGAAATAGTCGAGGCCGATGTGGCTGCGGTGCAGGGCGTCGGCACGCACGATCTCCTTGAAGAGGTCGAGCGTCGGATCGTTCATGATGGTCACGTGGTCGGAGTCCCAGCGGATGGGGCGGCTCACGTGGAGCATCAGCTCGGGCACGAAGAGCAGCAGCGACGCCACCATGTCGGCCACATTCTCCGTCATCTCGTAGTGGCCCGTGTCAAGCGTATACATCAGCTTGCGGGTGGCGCAGTAGCCGGCCACGAAATCGTGCGAGCCTACGGTGTAGCTTTCCAGGCCGATGCCGAAGAGCTTGGCTTCGAGGCAGGTCTTCATATCGGGCAGCGACTCGGCCAGGATCTCGTCGAGGGCCTCGGCGAAAATCTCGCGATAGCGCTTGCGCTCCACCGTCTGGTCTTTCGAGCCGTCGTGGACCCAGATATTCATGATGCAGGGATCGCCCTGCGCCTTGCCCATCGCGTCGGCGATGCGGCGGCAGCGCTTGGTGTGCTCGATCCAGAAATCGCGGATGCCCTTGTCGGGATTGGCCAGCGAGAGGTCGCCGCTCTTGGAATGGCCGAACGAAGTGGAGTTGAAGTCGAGCTTCAGGCCATTCTCGCGCGCCCATTCGATCCAGCTTTGGAAATAGCGCACGTCCACCTGGTCACGGTCGACGAACTTCCCGCCGAAGTCGCCGTAGATTTCATGCAGGTTGAGGCGGTGGTGGCCGGCAATCAGGCTCTTGGCGAAGAGCACGTCGGCGCGCACCTCGTCGATGTTGCGGGCACGGCCGGGATAATTGCCGGTGGTCTGGATGCCGCCCGAGAGCCCAGCGGCGCTTTCAAATCCGATGACGTCGTCAGTCTGCCAGCAGTGCAGGGAGATGGGGGTCCGTTCGAGGATTTCGATGGCTTTGTCGGTGTCGACGCCCAGCGCGGCATAGCGCTCGCGGGCGTATTCGTAGGCTTTCAGGATTTCGGAGTCTTTCATATGGATGGATAATAAGTTTTGACTTGGAAAGCATCGGCGATGAGGCGGCGCATCTCCCAGCGGTCGGCCATCAGGCCGGCGGCGCGGGCCTGCAGCATCAGGTTGCCGATGGCAGTGGCTTCGGTGGGTCCGGCGATGACCGGGATGCCGAGCGCATCGGCCGTCCACTGGTTGAGCAGCGCGTTGGCGCTGCCTCCGCCGATGACGTGGAGTTTCTCGATGGGGAACGGCGCGAAACCCTGCAGCAGGTCGAGCACTTCTTTATAGCGGTCCGCCAGACTATGATAAATGCAACTGACGATCTGTGCGTCTCGCTTTGCCGCTCCGGTTTTCGTCCCGCTCGCGAAAAAATGCTCGCGATCCGAAAACCGCCCGCGGCTACGCTCCGACGCTGAAAGTGCGGCGCAGATCTCCGCAGGCATGTTCGCGGGGTTGGCAAAACGGGGATCATCGGGATTGATGCGACCGGGGAAGGCCGCCTCGGCCCGGGCCATCTCCACCAGCTGCCCATAGCTGTAGTCACGCCCTTCGGCTTTCCACTGCTTGCGGCACTGCTCCAGCAGCCACAGGCCGGTAATGTTCTTCAGGAAACGCGTCGTGCCGTCGATGCCGCCCTCATTGGTGAAATTCGCGGCCGCGGATGCCTCGTTGATGATCGGCGCCGGCACCTCGATGCCCATCAGGCTCCATGTGCCGCTCGAGAGGTAGGCAAACTTCTCGTCCGCAGCCGGCACGGCGGCGATGGCCGACGCCGTGTCGTGCCCCGCAACGGCGATCACCGGCACGGGACCCAGGCCCGTCTCCTCCGCCAGTTCCGGCTTCAGCACCCCCACCGGCGTGCCGGGCTGTACGATGGGCAGCAGCACGTCCGTCCGGATACCCAGCCGCTCCAGCAGCGCCGTGTTGAACTGGCGCGAGGCCTGGTCCATCATGCCAGAGGTCGAAGCATCGGTATATTCGCAGACCCGGTTCCCGGTCAGCAGGTAGGCCAGCAGGTCGGGCATGAACAGGATGCTCTCCGCCCCGGCCAGCGCACTGTCGCCCTCTACCGTTTGCGCATACAACTGGAAGATGGTGTTGAAATCCATGATCTGGATGCCGGTGGCCCCATAGAGCTCCGCCCGTGGAATCGTCGCGAACACCCGCTCCGGCACGCCGTGCGTATATGGGTCGCGGTAGGCCCGCGGCATGCCCAGCAGCTCGCCCTCCGGCCCGATGCAGCCGAAATCCACGCCCCAGGTGTCTATGCCAATGGAGTCTACCCGTATGCCTTTCTGTCCCAGCTGGGACAGAAAGCCGACGGAGTGCGCGTAGATGCGGCCGATGTCCCAGTAGCAGCGGCCTTCCGATTCGAGGATCTGGTTCGGGAAACGGTACAGCTCTTCCATCGAAAAGCCGCCGTCCGCGAAACGGCCCAGCACGGCGCGGCACGAGGTCGCCCCGCAGTCAAAGGCCAGGAAATGCTTCTCTTCCATCCTATTTGTACTTGTAATTGACCGTCTGCAGGCATTGGTCGGCGGAACAGCCACCGTACATCAACTCCCATTCGCCCTTCATGGGGACCATGTCGCCGGTTTCGGGCGACCAGCTGAGGAAGGTTTCCGCCGTGAGGGGAATCTCGACCGTCACCGTCTCGCCGGCGGGGATGTGGACGCGGCGGAAGCCGCGGAGCGACTTGACCGGTCCCTCGGTATCGGCCGGACGGCGCACGTAGAGCTGCACCACCTCGTCGCCGTCGCGGGAACCGGTATTCGTCACGGGAATTTCGATCTTCCCTTTCCCGACCTTCGCCGGACCGTAAGTAAAGCATGTATAGCTCAGGCCGTAGCCGAAGGGGAACACGGGCACGTCATCCACCATATAGCGGTAGGTGCGGCCCTTCATGGAATAGTCTTCAAAATCGGGAATCTGTGCGATGTCACGGTAGAAGGTGACGGGCAGTTTGCCCGATGGCGACACTTCGCCGAAAAGGATCTCGGCCAGCGCCGTTCCGCCTTCCTCGCCCGGATACCAGGCCTGGACGATGGCATCGCAGCTCTCTTTCTCGGGTGCCAGGCCCATGGCGGAGCCGGAGAAATTGACCAGCACCACCTTCTTGCCGGCGTCGTGCAGCGCAGCCAGCAGCTGCCGCTGGACGGCGGGCAACTGGATGTCGGTGCGGTCGCCGCCCCGGAAGCCGGGCAGGTCGACCGGCATCTCCTCGCCCTCCACCTTCGGCGAGATGCCACCGGCGAAGACCACGATGTCTATGTCTTTCAGTTGCTTGAGCACGTCAGCGACCTCCTGGGCCGACAGCGGCTCCCGGCGCACGAGCTCGCAGCCCGGGAAGCACACCAGGTCGGGGATCCATTCGCGCATGGCCCCAGCCAGCGTCACAGTCTGTTCCGGAATCGGGTTGTAGTTGCCCCAGAGCATCTCGGCGTCGTCGGCATTGGGGCCGATCAAGGCGATGCGGGCCGTCGGGTCGAGCGGCAGGATCCCGTCGCGGTCCTGCAGCAGGACGATCGACTCACGGGCGATGCGGCGGGCCAGGGCGCGATGCTCCGGACCCTCCACGATGTCGTCGGAGAGGCCGTCCCACGGCGCCCGGTTTCCGTCGATTTCGCCCAGCCGGATGCGGGCGGCCAGCAGGCGGGTCAGCAGCGAATCGAGTTCCGCTTCGTCGAGCACGCCGGCGTTCACGGCGTCGGGGATATGGCGGTACGACTCACCGCAGTTCAGGTCCGTGCCGGCGCGGACGGCCTCCGCCACGGCATGTTCCACATCCGGACTGTAGCCGTGCCGTCCCGGCATGAAGAAGTCGTGGATGGCCCAGCAGTCGGAGGTCACCAGGCCCTTGTAGCCCCATTCGCCCCGCAGTACCGTGTCGATAAGGAAGTGGCTGGCGGCACAGGGCACACCGCGGAAGCGGTTGTAGGCCACCATCACCTCCTGCACGTTGGCCTTGGTCACCAGGTCTTTGAAGGCGGGGAGATAGGTTTCGCGCAGGTCGCGGTCGCTCACGTTCGCGTCGTAGCTGTGGCGGTTCCATTCCGGGCCGGAGTGGACGGCGAAATGCTTGGCGCAGGCGTGCGTCTTGAGCACCGCTGCGTCGGTATCGCCCTGCAGGCCGCGGACCACGGCCATGCCGAGCTGCCCTGTGAGGTATGGATCCTCGCCGTAGGTTTCCATGCCGCGTCCCCAGCGCGGGTCGCGGAAGATATTGATGTTGGGGGTCCAGAAGGTGATGCCCTCATACCAGTCGGAGACGCCGTCGGCCATGCCGATGCGGTTCTTCACGCGGGCCTCGTCGCTCACGGCCGTGAAGACTTCTTCGATCAGCGCTTCGTCGAACGAGGCAGCCATGCCGATGGGCTGCGGGAAGGTCGTGGCCTTGCCGTTGCGCGCCACGCCGTGCAGCGCTTCGTTCCACCAGTTGTAGGGCAGGATGCCGAGGCGTTCCACGCCGCCGGCGTCGTGCCGCATCAGGGAGGCCTTTTCCTCCAGCGTCATTTGGGAAATCAGGAGCCGCGCCCGCTCTTCGGGCGTCGGATTGTGGGTGCACGCCGCCACCACGAGGGCCAGCAGCAGGAATTTCAGGGGTTTCATATCTCGGAATCGCTAGTCGGATTCACGAAGATACGAAAAATCCCGGGAAGAAGTACCTCCTACGCGCTATAGAAAATTGAAAGGTTCAGATTGCAGGTCGATGGCATCGCCATAGCCCGGGAGGGTGACCTTCGGGTCGCCCGACACGCAGACAATGCCGCCCATGTTCAGCTCCACGACCTTCGTGGCGGGCGTCTCGTAGTTGATTCTGACTTTTGCTTCCATGGTCGTAGCTGATTAAAATATGTCACTGGCCGACGAAATGCTGCCGGATGCGGCGGCGAAGTTGGCAAGGGTGATGGGGACGGCGGCGTTGAAGAACTGGCCGTTGACAAGCGCCGAGGTCGGGATGTCCTTGCTGCCGGTATACAGGCCGTTATCGTCGCCGATCACGTAGAAGGAGAACTTGTCCGCTTCCGTCGTATTCTCGTTGCGGATGGCCATATAGTAGAGCTTGTCTGTAGGCGTGCTGGTGGGAACCACGGAGAGGAGACCGTAGGTCGAGGTCCAGCTGCTACTTTCGTAGGTACGGCTCTGGACCAGTTTCCCCTTGCTGGAGGCCAGAGTGAAGGCTTTCACGGAATAGTTGCTGTCACCCTTCTTGAAGCCGAAGCGGAAGATGCTCTGCTGATTCTCAAACGTGGCGCCGCTGGTGGTGATGTTGTTGCCCGATACCGACTGGATGGTCACATCGGCCGTGGCGTAGTCGTACTTCGTGGAGAGGTCACCCGTGGGCGAGGGGGCTGCGCCGTCTTGGCCGGTGTAGTCCCAGTCCTTTCTGGGGAAGAGCAGCGTGATCGGATCGCCCTTGGAAAGACCTTCGATGCTGCCCGAAAGCGTGGCCTGCGGGCTCTTTTCGCCGGCGGCCGTGGCGGTCAGCATTCCTTTATAGGTGCCCCCCTGATAGACGGACACTTGTTCGTTGTCAATCCAGTAGGCATTGAGCGTACTGCCGGAAAGTTCCAGCGCCTTGGTTGCCCCGTCAATCCGGGTTTGACCCGGAATCTCCTTACTAGCCTCGACCGTGAGGTTCCACGGGCCCGTCGTCGGGCGTTCGATTTCGGAAATCAATTCGTCTGTCTGGCATCCCGCCAGCAGCAGGCCCGTCAGGGCCGCGATCAGTATGGTTTTCTGTTTCATATTCTCATACGTCATTCCGGGCTTGACCCGGAATCTAAGGTTCAACATAATATGCCTTGTTGGCGGGAATATTCTCTCCGGTGTACGGGTAAAATCCGAGCGTTCCGTTCACGATGCCCAGCACATACGGCGTCCCGCTGATGCCCGATACCGGCACTGCCGTGCCGGAACCCTTGAGGATATTGCCGTCTTCGGGCGTGGCGCTGTTTCCGGTCAGCGTCAGCGTCAGCTCGGAAGCGTCGGCGATAATCACCACGGCGCAGTCGGAGGGGACGATGGAACCGTCACCTACGCGATAGAGCGCGTGGTCAGAACCCATTGTAAACGCCTCGGCACCTGCCGGAAGCTTGTAATTGTAGTTAGGATGGTAGAACGTAGCCCAGTAGTGCGTCTGGCCAGCGAAGCTGGCCTGGTTCGCCTGTAGCGTAGTGCCCTTTCCCGGATAGGGCTTGAGCGTCGTGCCGTCAATCTGGCCGTTGTCAGCAATGGTGCCGTTGAGAGCTGTACTGCCGTTATAGAGCGTCTGTCCGTCTGCTATCTTTACCGTTCCATAATAAGATGTAGCATAGATGGAATCCGTGGTGCTGCCCCAGCCCAGGGTGATGGTGCCCCCTTCCCCGACCGTAATGCCCCGGAAATAATTATTGGGCAAACCACCTAACGTTCTGCGGCAGACAGCATTGACATTACCTCTTACGACGCTGATGCTGCCATCGGCACAGATGGCATAAGTAGGCTGGATACCTGATGCGTTCTTATAGTTATCGCAAAAGGCTTCTGCGTTGACGCTGCCGCCACAGAGCGTGATATTACCTCCTTTGGTACGGATGCCAAATATGAAGTAATCCTCATCTTTAAACGCAAGGCCTCTGACATGGGCTCTGGCTTTGAGTGTTCCGGTGCCAAGAGTCTGGCCGTAGATGCTCAGGTTGCCGTTGCTCCTGACGGAAGTTTGGTTTTTCTCGCCATCGAAGCCGCCGTCGACGGTCAGCGTAGCGCCGTCGGCAAGGATCAGGTGGGCGTCGCCGCTGAATCTGAGGCCGTCGGTGATTCTCACATTGCCGTAAACTACATACCAGCCGGCGGGTTTTTCGACAGGCCCTCCGTCGGTAAGCAGTGTAACGCTATGTGTTTTCTCCGTGCCATCGGCATCGATGTACCGGGCGGTATAACCCGCAATGCTGACCGTGACGGCCCGGGCCGGCATCTCGAAGCTGGCGCTTCCGTCGTCGTTGATGCGAGCGGAATAGCTGTTGCTGCCGTCGTTATAGGTGGCCGAGGCGAAGCTGGCGCCCGGAACGCCGAAGGTAACGGTGGCATATTGTTTATAGTACTCCGCACTTCCAAACGTGAATCCGTCTGCATAGACGGTAACCGAGCCATCGCCGATGGGGGTGCCGCCCGGACGGATGGCCACGGCACTGCCAGTGAGCGTAAGCAGATAGGCCGGGATGCGGGCGTTGAGGGCGATGTTGCCGCTGGCGAAGGTAGCTTCGCCATTGAGCAGATAGGCACAGTTGGTGCTCAGGACGGTACCATTATGCACCAGTTCCAATGTTCCATTTCCGGTGTATGTGACGTTGAAGAAACAGTTCGTCAAAAACAGGCTGGAGGCATTGCCGATGACGAATCCGTTGTAAAGGCTGCCTTCGAGCGTGAGGTCGTTGATAAACCCCTCCGAACTCGTACCAATGAAGCCGCCTTCGGCACTGGCCAGCGTAATCTTATGATGATTGCCGTCCAGGTAGCCATAGAAATATCGGAGACCACGCGTCACGCCGCTGATATCGGCATCCAGCCGGAAATGTTTACCGTTGGTGATATTGTCCAGCACAAAGTTGGTCTTCTCCACCAGCAGGTCCCAGCCGGCCTTGTCGCGGATCACGTAGGGCTTCGCCTCCGTGCCGTCGTTGCCCTCGCCCCACAGGTATTCCTGCTCGTCGAGGAAGGTGGCGCTGACGGTAACGTCGTGCTTCGGCATCTTGAAGGAATAGATATCGTTCACGGGGGTGATGACGTGGTCGGTGCCGTCGTTATAGCTTACGGTGCCAATGTAGTAGTTCTCGTCTGGCGTCACGGTGAGCGTGATGTCAGAATTATAGTAAGCCTCTTCTGGCGAAGCAACGACAGTGCCGTGCTCGATGCCCGTTGCCACGCTGACTTTGTAGAGCGTGTTCTCAAATACCCTCACGGTGAGGTCTAGACCTTGATATGTATCTTCGTCGGAATTTTGAAAATAGAAAGAGATGGCGTTGTCCGTCGTGGTGACGGGTCCGAAGTCTATCGCCACGCCGTCAGAAGGACTAGAAACATCGGCGAGTATATTATTTTTAGAAGATCCGTTATAAACACGAAGAAATGCAGGTGCAGCCTCGTTCTGTTTCTGCGCCTTTGTCCATACCGTTCCGGAGACTTGAATGACGTAACCCTCGGGGGCAAAAATAATAAGATTGCCCATACAAAAAGTCGAGTAGTTGCCTTCTTCGCCACCGTTGTCATACACCTTGAAGGTACCTTTGCCCTTCGCGAGGTCTTCGGCAGAGAGCGTCAGTGTGTTGATGCCGGTGCGGGGCATATTCACGTACCAGTGCCCGGCGGTGCCGGCAGGGATATCAGAATCAACGGAGAGCTGCGCCCACGCCGCCGGGCCGGCCAGGGCCAGCGCGACGAGCAGCAGCGCGGTGGTAAGGATATGTTGGATTCTTCTCATCGTCAAAGTAAAATTATAAAACGTCTGCCTCTATGCAAAAGACGGCATAAAGGGGGACCGCCTTGATTTCATTGGAAAAGCCGAAGTTCTTGCCGGAAATGCGGTAGGCAAAGGGGCATTTGTAAGTCTTTTTGAAATTGTTCAGGCTTATAGCATCTACCTTCCTGCCTTTCTTCACTTCCACAGGCAGGACAGCCATACCGTCCTGAAGGATGAATTCCACCTCCTGCGTACTGTCGTTCTTCCAATATCTGGGCGTGATGCCGTTAGCCGCCAAAGCCTGGCAGACATAATTCTCTGCTACGGACCCCAGGAAGGTATTCTCCGCGTCTATGGCGTTCAAAAGCATCTGGGCGGGCATTTGCGCTTTTGCGTTCAGCAGGCCCACATCATTCATATAGATTTTGAAATCGCTGTCGTCTTCCTGGGCGGATATAGGGATGAATCCGTGAGAAATGAGTTTGCATTTATACA
The DNA here is from genome assembly GCA_902784965.1 of uncultured Bacteroidia bacterium. Classification (GTDB taxonomy): domain Bacteria; phylum Bacteroidota; class Bacteroidia; order Bacteroidales; family UBA932; genus Cacconaster. The sequence goes on from CACZWU010000003.1 coordinate 57,603, forward strand.
CGGTCCCGGCCAGGATGAGCCATTCTATGGCCTCGCCGAAAATCTTGGCCGTACCACCCTTCATAGCCAGTTTGTACTGGAACTTGCGGTTCTCTTTCGCCAGTTGGGCGGGGATGGAGTTGTAACAGGCGCGAATCTTTACCGTGGTAGCCGGCTTTGCGTATTTCCCCATATCGGCATTGTAGCCATTCAGGATGGATTGCTGTACGGTCCGGCATTCCAGATAGCTGTGCGTGTCTACGTATTTCTGTACGCTCTCCGGCATACCGCCAACGATGAGATATTTTTGATAGAGTTCCAGTGCCAGCGAATGAACAGAAGCTGGCATAGCCTCATTGGAAGCATAGTGTGACCGAATCTCTTGGGCAAGAACGTCGTTCCCGGTGGCCCAGAGGAATTCTTCAAAGTCCATCGGATACAGCCGCAGTTCATCCACTTTACCTACAGGATACGAGAATTCCTCAACGCCAAGAAGGCTGCCGGCTGCGACGACGTCATACTGCGGATAATCCTCCTGAAAATATTTGAGTGAGAGCAGGGCGCGCTTGCAATCCTGGATTTCGTCCAGAATAACAAGCGTTTCGTGCGGAACGATACGGGTATTGTATAGCGTCTCAAGATAGGCTACGATTTCCAGCGGATTGATATTATCCTTCAGGAAATTCCTGACCTCCGGAACAAGGTCAAGACTGACTTTGATGTAATTCTTGTATTGCTGCCTTCCAAATTCTTCCAGAATATAGGTCTTCCCAACCTGCCTTGCTCCCTGGAGAACAAGCGGTTTATGACCGGGAGTATTTTTCCAGTCAATGAGTTTCTGTGTGATCTTTCGTTTCATTTCGCTTGCCTACCATCTATTTGCAAACAAATGTATCGAAAACTTGGAAAAAATCAAAATTCAAATGATTATTTCTTAGTTTTTAATCAATCTACTTTATGTAGTACGCCTTGTTTGCCGGGATGGTGCCGGTGAATGGGAAGAAGCCCACGTTACCGTCAGCGTCCCTGCTCAGCACATATACTTTCTCGTTGCCGGTGACAAGGCTGGAGGCGGCGGTGGGGGTGGAGGTGCCCCTGAGTATCCCGCTCTTG
>CACZWU010000004.1 GCA_902784965.1 uncultured Bacteroidia bacterium
CACTACGCAGTTGGTGGTGATCAGCGGCAGGAAGATACCCAGCGCCTGGTAGAGCGACGGGCTGATCTTCTTGATGATGATCTCGACCATCTGCACCAGAGAGGCGATGACCAGGATGAAACTCACGGTCTGCAGGAACTCAAGTTCGAGCGGCACCAGCACATACTTCTGGAGCAGGAAGGTGACCAGCGTGGCGATGGCGATCACGAAGGTGACCGCAGCGGTCATGCCCACGGCCGTCCCCACTTTCTTGGACACGCCCAGGAAGGGGCAGATGCCCAGGAACTGGCTCAGGACGACGTTGTTGACGAAAATCGCCGAAACGAATATCAGAATGATTTCCATGGTTAAGCCTGTTTAGTGAGTTTTCTGAAAATAACCATCAGGTAGGCCAGCACGATAAAGGCGCCCGGCGCCAGCACGAAGGCCAGCATGCCGTCGCCGGCCATGAATTTCCAGCCGAAGGCCGAACCACTGCCCAGGATCTCGCGGACGAGGCCCACGGCGGTCAGCGCAATGGTGAAGCCCAAGCCGATGCCGACACCGTCGAGGGCGGAATCGCCCACCGTATTCTTGTTGGCAAAGGCCTCGGCGCGGCCGAGGATGATGCAGTTGACCACGATCAGCGGCAGGAAGATGCCCAGCGATTCGTAGAGCACCGGCACATAGGCCTGCAGCAGCAGCTGCACGATGGTCACAAACGAAGCGATGACCACGATGTAGCACGGGATGCGCACCTTGTCGGGGATGATCTTCGCGATGGCGGAGATCGTGATGTTGGAAAGGATCAGCACGACCATCGTGGCCAGGCCCATGCCCAGGCCGTTGATGGCGGAAGTGGTGGTACCCAGGGTCGGGCACATACCCAGGACGAGCACGAACGTCGGATTGTTCTTGACGATGCCGTCGACAATCAGTTGGAGTTTGCTATTCTTGCCCATGGTCCATGCAGTTGTTTTTGAATACTTCGTAAGCTGCGTTCACCCCTTTGAGGAAGGCCCGGGAGGTGATGGTCGAAGCCGTGATGGCATCGATCTCGCCGTTGTCTTTCCTGACGGCGATGTTGTTCGTCGCCGGATTCTTTCCTTTCACCTGGGCGCGCGGCGCACAGTTCTCGTCGACGATCTTCGCACCGAGGCCCGGGGTCTCGGCGTGCGAGATGACGGAGGTGTTGTAGATGGTGCCGTCGGGCGTGAAACCGACCATCATCTGCAGGATGCCGCCGAAACCGGAGGTCGACACCTTGATGGCGTAGCCCACCGGCTCGCCGTCCTGATTGCGGGCGGTGTAGATCTGGCCGCCCTCGACAGCCCGGACATCTTCGGAAGGAACATTGTCGAAGGCCGGGGTGACCGACGCGATGGCGGCGTTCACCTTGGCCAGTTCAGAGGCCTCGATCGGAGCCTTAGTCACCGCATAGACGGTACCCAGCAGCGCCGAGCAGACCAGGCAGATGCCGGCCAGGACCAGCACCATGTTGCCGAATGTAGATTGTTTAGCCATTTTTCTTTACCTCCCCAAACCGGCGCGGTTTGCAATATTTGTTGAGCAACGGGACGGTGCAGTTCATGATCAGGATGGCGAACGAGACGCCCTCCGGATAGGAACCGAAGTAACGGACGAACACCGTGATCAGGCCGATGCCGATACCGAAGATGATCTGTCCCTTGGTCGTCATCGGTGAGGTCACGTAGTCGGTGGCCATGAAGATGGCACCGAGCAGCAGACCGCCCGTAAAGAGGTTGAACACCGGGTTGGTGAAACGCTCGGGGTCGGCCAGCCAGAAGATGCCCGAAACCACGAACACCGTGCAGAGGATGGTCACCGGGATGGTGGCCTTGATCACGCGGCGGCAGAGCAGGTAGATGAAGCCCAGGATCAGCGCGATGGCCGAGAGCTCACCGGCCGAGCCGCCCGCATTGAAGAAGAACTCCTGGCTGAAGGTCAGGTTGTCGTCTGCAATCTGTGAAAGCGTCATGCCGTTCTTGAGGCCTTCCTTGACGGCGCCCAGCGGCGTCGCGCCGGAGAATGCGTCCACGATGCCGAACAGCGAACCGTCGTCGGACCACGAAGTCATCAGCACCGGGAAGGAAACCAGCAGGAACACACGGCCCACCAGCGCAGGGTTGAAGATATTCTGGCCCAGGCCGCCGAAGGTCATCTTGGCCACGCCGATGGCCACGATGGAACCGATGACGATGAGCCACCAGGGAGAGTTCGGGGGAAGGTTGAGAGCGAGCAGACAGCCCGTGACGGCGGCCGACAGGTCGGAGATGGTCACCGGGCGTTTGAGCAGATATTTCTGAATCAGGAATTCCGTCAGCATACAGGATGCGACGCCCACCACAAGCAGCATCAGCACCGACCAGCCGCTGGCGAGGATCGCCACCAGCATTGCCGGCGCCAGGGCGATGAGCACGTCGCGCATCAGCGACTGCGTGCTCTCACGGCCGTGGGTATGGGGAGAAGGAGATACGATAAGCTTGTTCATCGGTCTGTCTATTTTTTAACTCTGCTACGCATAATCTTCATGACTTCCGCCTTGTTGATGCGGATCATATCGAGCAGCGGAATGCCGGCCGGGCAGGTAAAGCTGCAGCAGCCGCATTCGATGCAGTCGAAGATGCGCTCGGCTTCCAGTTCGTCGTAGCGGCCGCCGGCCCGGCTGAGTTTGTTGAGCAGCCACGGCTCGAGGCCCATCGGGCAGGCCTGTGCGCATTTGGAACAGCGGATGCAGCTGGTCTCGGGTCCGCGGCGCGTCTCCTTGTCGGTGAGGACGAGGATGGCACCGTTGGCCTTGACGGTGGCGGCATCGAGGTTGGCGATGGCACGGCCCATCATCGGGCCGCCGCTGATGACCTTGGCTGCGTTTTCGGGCAGGCCACCGGCCACTTCCAGGATCTTCGACATCGGAGTACCGATCCGGACCTTGTAGTTGTGCTGCACGGGGAGGCAGCTGCCGGTGACGGTGATCACGTTGTCGATCAGAGGTTTGTTCTTCTGTACCGCTTCGTAGACGGCCAGCGAGGTGCCCACGTTCTGCACCACGGCGCCGGTGTCAATCGGCAGGGCGCCCGAAGGGACCTGACGGCGGATGACCGCATCGATCAGCTGCTTCTCACCGCCCTGCGGATAGCGTTTCCTGAGCACCACCACCTCGATCTGCGGGAACTCGGCGGCGGCTTTCTGCATCGAGGCGATGGCCTCGGGCTTGTTCTCCTCGATACCCACGTAGCCGCGGGTCACGCCGAGGGCTTTCATCATGATGGCGCCACCGATGAGGATCTCGACCGGGCGCTCCCGCATGATGCGGTCGTCGGAGGTGAGGTAGGGCTCGCACTCGGTGCCGTTGAGGATGAGGCACTCGGCCTTCTTGTCCTTCGGCGGGGCGAGTTTCACGTGGGTCGGGAAGGAAGCACCGCCCAGGCCGACGATACCGCAGGCCTTCACCTTGGCGATGATTTCTTCCGGAGAATAAGGAATATCTTTTACAATGGTATCAGAGGTGTCGATACCTTCCATCCACTCGTCGCCTTCGACGGTGATTTCGACGTGCGGCACCATGTTGCCGGCGATGTCAGCCCGCGGGCCGACCGACTTGACGGTACCCGAGACGGGCGAATGCACATAGCCGGAGATGAAGCCGGCGGGTTCGGCGATCACCTGTCCCACCTTCACTTTGTCGCCCACTGCCACGACCGGCGTGGCCGGAGCGCCCAGATGCTGCGCCATCGAGACATAGGCCGTCTCGATCGCGGGGAAGACCTCAATGGCTGCCGCCGAAGAGATCTTGTTGTCGTGCGGATGCACGCCGCCAATCTTAAACGTTTTCTTCATGGGGCTTCGGTTTTTCAGGGGTTACAGGAGCAGCAGGTGCTGCAGGAGCGGCAGGAGTTGCAGGAGTTGCAGGTGCTGCCGGTTTGGGCGGGAAATTCACGGCCTGGATGGCGTGGGTCGGGCATTCGTCGACGCACTTGCGGCACATCTTGCACTTGGAGAAATCGATGTAGGCCACGTTGTTCTCGACGGTGATGGCTTCGAAGGGACAGGCTTTCGCGCACTTGCCGCAGCCGATGCAGCCGGCGGAGCAGGCCTTGCGGGTGACGGCACCCTTGTCCTTGTTGATGCACATCACGCAGACCCTTCTGTCCTTGAATCCTTTCGCGCGCAGTTCGATCACGCCTTTCGGGCAAGCCTTCACACAGGCACCGCAGGCCGTACATTTGTCCTGATCCACCGTCGCGATGCCCGTGGCGGGATCGACGTGGATGGCATCGAACTTACAAGCAGCCGCGCAGTCGCCCTTGCCCAGGCAACCGTACTTGCAGGCGGTGTCACCGGCATAGAGGCTGGCCATCACCTTGCAAGACGCATAGCCGTCGTAGTCGTTGGTGCGGGCACGGTTGGCAAAACTGCCCTGGCAGCGGACCACCGCCACCATCGGTGCCTTCTCTTCCACGGCACGGCCCAGCGCCTCGGCGATCTTGGTCATCACCGGGTTGCCGCCCACCGGGCAGAAGAAACCGTCCATCCCCGGAGCCTTCACCACATTCTCGGCGAATGCGTGACAGCCTGCCTGACCACAGCCGCCGCAGTTTGCGCCCGGAAGGATGGATTCCACCGTCGCGATACGGGGATCCTCCTCTACTTTGAACTTTTGCGCCACAAAGTAGAGCACAACTGCGAACAGCAGCCCGAGGGCTACCAGACAAGCAATTGTAAAAAGAATAGTTCCAGTCATTTAGGTTGTTTTTCTATAGAAAATGTGAATATTTTGGAAATCTTGTCTCTGAACAGGAAAACGCCCAGGTAGTAGAGCGCCACGATGCCCAGGGAGGCCAGTCCCATGAGCAGTTCGCTGGCACCGCAGAGCCAGAACACCGTGACCGATGCCAGTAGCACCATCAGCGGAACCACATAGGCGAACCAGACGGCCTGGGTACCCATCGAGGGAGCCATCACCACGTTGACGGTCTCGCCCACCTGGAAATCCTGGGTGAGCGTGGTGATGTCCTGGGCCACTTCGACCACCTTGACGGCCTGGTCGGACGCGCCGCACACGCCCTTGGCGTGGCAGGCGGCACAGGCCGACTTGTTGAGAATCTCCACGGCGATGTAGTCTTTGTCGACCGACACCACCTTGCCTTCGTGTTCGATCCTTTCCTTGGCCATACTCAATAATCTTCGTTCGCGGGGAACATGGTATTCATCCGGGACTCCGTGTACGAGGCATTGTCGGCCTCGTAGGGCTGGTCGTTGTAGTCCACGAACTTCACCTCGGAAGAGAGGAAGCGCATCTTGACGTCGCATACCTGCCCGTTTCGGTGCTTGGCGATGATCAGGTCGGTCTCGCCGGGGAATCCGTGGTCGTCCTGGACGCCCAGGAACTCGGGCCGGTGGATGAACATCACGATGTCGGCGTCCTGCTCGATGGCGCCCGACTCACGCAGGTCGCTCAGCTGCGGGCGCTTGTTGCCACCGCGCGTCTCCACCGAACGGTTGAGCTGCGACAGGGCGATGATGGGCACGTTGAGCTCCTTGGCGATGGCCTTGAGCGAACGGGAGATGGCAGCCACTTCCTGCTCGCGCATGCCCTTGAGCTCGGGCGGGCCGGTCATCAGCTGCAGGTAGTCGATAATGATGAGCTTCACGTGCTGCTTGTTCACCAGCCGCCGGGCTTTCGAGCGGAATTCGTAGATGGACAGCGACGGGGTGTCGTCGATGTACATCGGCGCGCGAGACAGGTTGTTCAGGCCGTCGTGGAGCTGCGCCCATTCGTCCTGCGTCATCTTGCGGGCGCCGCGCAGCTTGTCGGCGGGGAGGCCTGTCTCGCTCACCATCAGACGGGTCACGAGCTGGGTGTCGGGCATCTCGAGCGAGAAGAAGGCCACGGGAACATGATGGTCGACCACCATGTTGCGGGCCATGGTCAGCACGAAGGCCGTCTTACCGACCGACGGGCGGGCCGCCAGGATGATGAGGTCGGCCGCCTGCCAGCCGAAGGTCACGCGGTCGATGCCGGTATAGCCCGAAGGCACGCCGCTCAGGCCGTCTTCGCGCTTCTGGTTGGTTTCGATCTGTTCGATGGCCCGGTTGATGACCGAAGTGATGGGCTTGGTTTCGTTGCGGACGTTGCGCTGAGCCAGGGTGAAGACTTTCTCCTCGGCCGTGTCGATCAGGTCGTCGACCGGCAGGGAATCGTCGAAGGCGGCTTTCTGCACGTCGTACGAGATGGCGATCAGCTCCCGCTGCAGGAACTTCTGCAACAAGACCTTGGTGTGGTACTCCACGTGGGCTGCCGCACCGATCTTGGTGGAAAGCTGGCTCAGATAAGCCATGCCGCCCACCTCTTCGAGCTGGCCGCGCTTGTTGAGCTCATCCGACACGGAAAAGATGTCGACCGGATCGTTGCGCGACGACAGCGTGGTGATTGCCTCGAAAATCTTCTTGTGGACGTCCTTGTAGAAGCAGTCGGCCTGCAGCTGGTCGAGCACCTCGGGCACCGCCTCGGGCTCCAGCAGCAGCGCGCCCAGCACCGCTTCCTCGATGTCGATGGCCTGCGGCGGCTTGCGGCCGCCGAAATCTTCGGCGATCGACTCCAGGTTCACCCGTTGCGGACGCTTCTCGTTCTTGGCCATCGCAGCGACGTGCTATCAGTTTTCGTTCTCGAATGCGGAGCTGACCAGGATACGGCCGCAGTACTCGCACACGATGATCTTCTTGCTCTCTTCGATGTCGAGGCGGCGCTGGGGCGGGATCTTGTTGAAGCATCCGCCGCAGGCATCGCGGTTGACAGTCACCACGGCCAACTTGTTGTGGGCATTGGCGCGCACTTTCGTGTAGGCGACCATCATGCGCTCATCGAGCTGGCTCACGAGGTTCTCGCGCTCCTTGAGGAGGGTTTCCTCTTCCTTGGCGGTTTCCTCGACGATGGTGTCGAGCTCTTTCTTCTTCTCCACCAGGTCGGCTTCACGCTGGGCCAGGTCTTTCTGGGCGTTCTCAACCACGACCTTGAGGTTGGAGATCTCCGCTTCGTTCTCGCGGATCTTCTTGGAAGCCACCTGCTGTTCGAGGTCCTGGTACTCGATTTCCTTGGTGATGGACTCGTACTCGCGGTTGTTCTTCACGTTGTCACGCTGGGCACCGTATTTGGCAATCAGTTGCTTGCTTTCCTCGATGACGTGCTTGTGGTCGGCGTTGAGCTTCTCGATCTCCTTGATCTCGGCCTTGGTGTTGGTGATGCGGGTGTGAAGACCGGCGATCTCGTCTTCCAGGTCCTGCACCTCGAGGGGGAGTTCGCCCCGCAGGAGGTAGATCTTGTCGATCTTGGTATCGGTCTGCTGGATCCGATAGAGCGTACGGAGTTTCTGCTCCATCGCAATCGAATCGGTGTCGGCCATATTTTTCTGCAGGGAGACGAAGGTCTCGCGCTGGTCGATCGGGGTGACGATCTTGTTTACCTTCTTTTTAGTAGCCATAGTGTCTTGCTAGAAATAGTATATCGGATTGTTGTTTTCTTGCGTAGTCGTGCAAACTGCAAATGTAGGCAATTTTTCTTGAAGTAGCGAAACGAACTTTTCCACAATGTCTTTTTCGCTCTCAAAATGCCCGATATCCAGGATCATACGGCCTTCCGGAACGAAGAAATGGTGGTACGACACGTCGCCCGTGACGAATGCGTCAGCACCGGCCCCGAAGGCCAGTTCGGCGAAACCGGAGCCCGCCCCGCAGCTGGTGGCCACGCGCGACACCTCCTCAACGGGAGCCGAGCAGCGCAGGACCTGCAGGGAGAAGCATTCTTTCACATAGCGGCAGAACGCCTCGCCGGTCATGGGCTCGGGCAGCAGGCCGATGAAACCCAGCCGGCTCTCGTCGAGCGGTTCGGGATCCACCAGGCCGAGCCGCGCGGCCATCAGGGCGTTCACGCCGCCCGGCGCCTTGTCGGCGTTGGTATGGGCTGCATAGACGGCAATGCCGTGGCGGATGGCCAGATAGACCGCCGCACCCACCGGGTCGTCGGGGGCGATGTGCTTCAAGCCGTTGAATATCAGTGGGTGATGGGTCACGATCATGTCGGCGCCCCGGGCGATGGCTTCCCGGACGAGCTGTGGGGTGCAGTCGAAACCCACCAGCACGGCATGGACCTCGTCGCAGGGGCTGCCCACACACAGGCCCGCATTGTCCCAGCGCTCTTGCTCCTGGAGCGGGGCGAACTCCTCGAGAATGTCTGTGATGTCCTTGACGAGCATGATCAGATGTTTTCGTAAAGTTCCGAAAGCTGGGCGCGGATGTCGTAGAGTTTTTCCACGATCTGCCGCTTGTGTTCCAGTCCGTCCCGGTTTTCCGACAGCTTGCGCTCCACGCCGTCGAGGGTCAGCCCTTCGACACGGGTGAGGTAGTGGATCAACCGCAGGTTGTCGACGTCTTCCGGATGGAAGAGCCGGTTGCCCTTCGCATTGCGTTCGGGCTTGACGAAGCGGGGGAAGGTATCCGACCAGAAACGGATGGTGGAGACTTCCTCTCCGAGCATAGCGGCCACTTCGCCGATCTTGTAGTATAGTCGTTCTGCCATAATTCTAATCCATCGACTGCCCCGTGGTGAGGGCGACGATCATCATTTCGCGGAAGGTCGTCGGGGAGAGTTCCGCGAAGAAATAATTCACCGGGTCCTGGACGAAATCGCCGCGCTGCACTTCGTAGTGGAGGCAGGGCGCGAAACACGAGCCGCTGCTGCCCACCGTGCCGATGACGTCGCCCTGGTGCAGGGTCTGTCCTTCCGACACCTTGATGGTGGCCAGGTGTGCATAGAGGGTCTTGAGCCCGTATTTGTGGGCCACCACCACCTGGTTGCCCATTCCCTTTTCGGTCTTGACCACCTTGACCACCTTGCCGTCCGCGCTGCAGCGCACCGTGGTACCGGCCGGCACCACCAGGTCGAGGCCCGTATGCTCCCGGATGGTCTTGAAGAACGGGGTGACCTTCTTGCCCACCGAAGCCCCGGTCTGCATCGGGGAGAAAGGCTTCACCGGCACGATCGAAGGGATGGCGGTCGCATCGATGCTGCCGCCCGACAGCAGGGTGTCGATTTCCGACAGCCACTGCGACACCTGCGAGGCCGCCGACTCCACCCGGTTGGTGAGCGCATACGCATCCCACACGAGATCGCCCTCATCCATGTTCTCCAGGTCACCGCCCAGCTGCAGGAGTGTGTCCTGCGCCTCGATGATGTAGTTGGGCGGATCGGCGTTGAACAACTCATGGTAGATCTCCCGGTCGCGCACCTGGAGGTATCCCACCGCGCCTTCCACCTCGTCGAGCTGCGCGGAAAGCGTCGCATATTCTGCCGACAGGAGGTCCTGCTCCCGCTCCAGCTGGCGCTCGCGGTCGGTGCTGTACGTCAGTGCGAACACCAGGTAGATCATGACCGCCGCCAGCGCCGTGGCCAGGGTATAGCGCAGCACGGCCCCCAACACGCGCTTGACTGTCAGGCGCCGGGGTGCGAAGGACCCTTTCTTCTCGTCGTATACAAATCTAGCCATTGCGTGCCTGCCTGTTGTATTCTTCGGGGGAGATATCGGGATTGAGGTAGTTCCAGGGATTGATCTGCGTGCCGCGGTAGATCACCTCGTAGTGCAAGTGCGGGCCCGTGGAGAGGCCGCTGCTGCCCAGGGTGCCGATCTTGTCGCCGCGGATCACCACCTGGCCCGCCGTGACCTTGATTTCCTTGAGGTGGGCGTAGCGGGTCTTGTAGCCGAAGCCATGGTCGATGACTACGACGTTGCCGTAGCCAGAGAAATTCACTTCGGTCGATTCGACCACCCCGTCGCCCGTGGCATAGACCCACTGCCCGGCAGGACCGGCCAGGTCGATGCCTTCGTGAAAGATCACGGCTTTCCGCACCGGGTGGAAGCGGGCACCGAAGGGACTGGTGATGGTAACGGTCTTGGGGTTGACGGGATAGATCGACGGGATGCAGGAGGCCATGTCGCCGGCACGGCTCGAATAGACCATCACCTCGTCGAACGAAGTGGACTGCACATAGGCCTTGCGGGTAAGGCCGTCGACCTGCCGGGCCGCCGCCGCCATCAGGTCGGCGTGGTCCAGGCCCAGATACTCCGCATAGCGCTCGTCTCCGCCCAGCCCAGCGTCCCGCAGTTCGGCCGGAACTTCCGCCATGCCGAAGACGGGACGGTACACCAGGTTGTCGCGCGAAGCCAGGTCAAGCAGCACGGCGTCCTGAGCCTCGATCCGGCCTTCCAGCATCTCGATCTTCTCGGCCAGGATCCGGTTGCGGTACTGCAGATACAGGGCCTTGGGCGTCTCGACGCCCCGCAGCTGGATGAAGATGAAATAGCAGAGGAGGAAACACACCATGCCGCCCAGCAGCACGCCTCCCGTTTTGTAGAGGGTCGCACGCGCGGAGAGCCGGTCGACTTCGTAGGCCTGTGTCTGCTGGTTGAAAATATAACGGGTCTTGCGGGACATCTGCGTTTTCACCACTATATCTTTGCAAAATTACAGAAATTTACCCGGAAAAAGACTATTTTTGTGCCAAATTCCAAAGAATCGACACAGATATGACAGTCAAGGAAATCAGGAAGACCTTCAAGGACTTCTTCGCTTCGAAAGGGCACACGATCGTCCCCTCCGCCCCGATGGTGGTCAAGAACGACCCCACGCTGATGTTTACCAACGCCGGTATGAACCAGTTCAAGGATATTTTCCTGGGCAACACACCGGCAGCGGCCAAGCGAGTGGCAGACAGTCAGAAGTGCCTGCGTGTCAGCGGAAAGCACAACGACCTGGAAGAGGTCGGTCACGATACCTATCACCACACGATGTTCGAGATGCTCGGCAACTGGAGCTTCGGTGACTACTTCAAGAAAGAGGCCATCGACTGGGCCTGGGAGCTGCTTACCAAAGTCTACAAGCTGCCGAAAGACCGGCTTTACGCCACGGTCTTCGAGGGCTATGCCCCCGACGGCCTGACCGCCGACGACGAAGCCCGCGGCTACTGGCGCACCTACCTGCCCGACGAACGCATCATCGCCGGCAACAAGCACGACAATTTCTGGGAGATGGGTGACACCGGCCCCTGCGGCCCCTGCAGCGAGATCCACATCGACCTCCGCAGCGATGAGGAGCGCGCCGCGATCCCCGGCGAGATGATGGTCAACAAAGGACACCATCTGGTCATCGAGATCTGGAACCTGGTGTTCATGCAGTACAACCGCAAGGCCAACGGCCTGCTCGAATCGCTGCCGGCCAAGCATGTCGACACCGGCATGGGCCTGGAGCGCCTCTGCATGGCCATCCAGGGCAAGAAGAGCAACTACGACACCGACGTCTTCACCGGGATGATCGCCGCCATCTCCAAACTCAGCGGCGTGGCCTACGACCCCGATGGCATGGTGGGCGTGGCCATGCGCGTGATCGCCGACCACATCCGCGCCATCAGCTTCTCCATCACTGACGGACAGCTGCCCGGCAATGTCAAGGCCGGCTATGTCATCCGCCGCATCCTGCGTCGCGCCGTCCGCTACGGCTACACCTTCCTCGGCTTCAAGGAACCCTTCCTCTGCCGCCTGGTGCCCCAACTGATCGCCGACATGGGCGAGGCCTATCCCGAACTCGTGGCCCAGCAGCAGCTGGTGACCCGCGTCATCCGCGAAGAGGAAGAGGCCTTCCTCCGCACGCTCGACAAAGGCATCAGGCTGATGGACAACATCCTTGAGAAGAACCGCGACACGAAGACCGTGTCGGGCATCGACGCCTTCACCCTCTACGACACCTACGGCTTCCCCATCGACCTGACGGAACTTATCGCCGGCGAAAAAGGCTACAAGATCGACATGGAAGGCTTCAACGTGGAGCTGGGCAAACAGAAAGAACGCGCCCGCAACGCCACGGCCGTGGAAAACGGCGACTGGGTGGAGATCCATCCGTTCACCAGCTGTGAATTCACGGGCTACGACACCCTTACCACAGAAGCCAACCTGATGAAATACCGCCTGGTCAAGGCCAAGAACAAGGAGCTCATCCAGCTGGTTTTCGACCGCACCCCGTTCTACGGGGAGATGGGCGGCGAGGTCGGCGACACCGGCACCGCCACTGCCGCCTCCGGCGAAGTCATCAAGATCCTCAACACCGTCAAGGAAAACAACCTTACCATCCATATCGCCGAACGCATTCCGTCCGACGTGCGGGCCGTCTTCACCCTCGCGGTCGACGCCCAGCGCCGGCAGAAGATCGCCAACAACCACACCTGCACCCACCTGCTCCACCAGGCCCTCCGCGAGATCCTGGGCACCCATGTCGAACAGAAGGGTTCCTTCGTGTGCGACCAGTATTTCCGCTTCGACTTCTCGCACTTCGAGAAGCTCAGCGACGACACCATCGACCTGGTGGAGCGCCGCGTCAACGCGCTCATCCGCCAGAACTACCCGCTCTGCGAAAAGCGTGAAGCAACGATGGAGGAAGCCCGCCGCGAAGGAGCCATGGCGCTCTTCGGCGAGAAATACGGCGACAAGGTCCGCGTGGTCCGCTTCGGCGACAGCGTGGAACTCTGCGGCGGCTGCCACACCGGAGCCACCGGTACCATCGGCTTCTTCAAGATCACGGGCGAATCGGCCGTGGCTGCCGGCATCCGGCGCATCGAGGCCGTCACCGGCCTGGAAGCCGAAATGGTGGTCGACACCATGGAGAACGCCCTGCGGGCTGCTCGCGCCTTCTTCAACAACGTGCCCGACCTGAGCGGCGCCATCCACAAGATGATCGCGGAGAACGACGAGTACAAGAAGAAGATGGAAGAGGTGATGCGCGAACGCACCGTCCTGCTCAAGAGCGACCTGCTTACCAAGGCCCGGGAGATGGGCGGCCACCGCGTCATTACGATCGACTCCTGCCCCAACCCGATCATGCTCAAGAACGCGGCGATGATGCTCCAGAACGAGATGGAGAACCTCGTCGTGGCCGCCGCCTACGAGGTGGAAGGCAAGCCGCAGCTGCTGCTGATGTACTCGCGCGACCTGGTGGCCGCGGGCAAGAACGCCCAGGCCGACATCAAGGAGGCCGCCAAGTTCATCCAGGGCGGTGGCGGCGGGCAGCCGGGTCTTGCCACGGCCGGTGGCAGGAATCTTGCAGGATTGAACGACGCCCTAGAAACGATGGTCGCCGCGGCGACCCGATAATGGATGAAGAAACTCGACCTTTACCTGATCAAGAAGTTTGCCGGCCCCTTCGTGGCGGTCTTCTTCATCGTGGTGTTCTCACTGTCGATGCAGTTCCTGTGGCAGTTCATCAACGAACTGGCAGGCAAAGGTCTGGGACTGGGCGTCATCTTCGAGTTCATGGGATGGGCCTCCTGCACGCTCTTCCCCAACGCCATTCCGCTGGCCACGCTGCTGGCCTCCATCATGACCCTGGGCAACCTGGGAGAGCGTAACGAGCTGCTGGCCATGAAAGCCGCCGGCGTGTCGCTGATGCGTATCCTCACCCCGCTGATGTTCATCTCGGTGCTGATCTCGATCGGCGCCTTTTTCGCGGCCGACCGCCTGGTGCCCCTGGCCTTCAACAAGGTCTATACGCTGCGGGCCGACATCATCAACACCCGTGACGAGATCAAGATTCCGACCGGTATCTTCTACGACGGCATCGACGGCTACAAGCTCCGCATCTCCAGCCGCAACGAAGACACCGACATGATGTACGACCTGATCATCTACGACCATACCGACAACAGCGGAAACAGCAACAACATGACCGTGGCCGACAGCGGCCGCATCCGGGTCACACCCGACAAGCAAAACCTGATCTTCGACCTCTACAGCGGCTGCTCCTACACCGAGGAGAACAAGATGAGCTACCGCGACACCACCCTCAACCTGGTCCGTTCCCGCTTCGACGAACAGCAGCTCATCATCCCGCTCGACAACTACAGCTTCCAGCGCTCCGAGAAAGACAACTACGGCGATGAGATCAAGTCGCTCGGCCTGAAGCGCCTCCGCAACGACCGCGACTCCATCTCCCGCTACGTGGACACCATCGTGATGCGGCAGATGCCGCGTTTCATGTCTATGATGAGCATGCGATACCTCTACCAGCTCGACACCATCAAACCGGATTCGGCCTATATCGCCTGCCTCAACCTCGACAGCCTGAAACAGACGTTCACGCCCCAACAGGTGAAGCGCGCCAACCGCATGGCGGCAGAAAAGGCGGAGCAGGGCAAGGAGCAGGTGAAGCAGTTCTACATCGAGTCGCGCTACAACCTCAGCCTGATCCGGAAGATCGACATCGAGATGATCCTCAAGTTCACGCTTTCGCTTTCCTGCCTGCTCTTCTTCTTCGTGGGCGCCCCGCTGGGAGCCATCATCCGGAAGGGCGGTCTGGGCACGCCGGTCATCATTTCGATCTTTTTCTACCTCATCTACTACATCATCGACATCATCGGCCGCAAGCTGGCCAAGGGCTCGCTCCCGCCTCTGGTGGGCACGCTGATCTCGACAGCCATCCTCCTGCCGATCAGCATCCTCCTCACCCGCAAGTCGACCCAGGATTCCTCGCTCTTCAATCCCGATACCTACAAGGAGTTCTTCCGCCGCATCGGCAAGTG
The DNA here is from genome assembly GCA_902784965.1 of uncultured Bacteroidia bacterium. Lineage (GTDB taxonomy): Bacteria > Bacteroidota > Bacteroidia > Bacteroidales > UBA932 > Cacconaster. The sequence goes on from CACZWU010000004.1 coordinate 14,615, forward strand.
GATTTCGAAGCGCTACCACCGCTTCATCAACCTCTTCCGGAAGGGAGGCGGCAAGGTCCGCGTCGTGTATATGGGCACGCCCGAGTTCGCCGTGGCGCCGCTCGAGAAGCTGCTGCAGGCCGGCTATGAGGTGGTGGGCGTGGTCACGGCCACCGACAAGCCCGCCGGACGCGGCATGACCGTGCGCGAAAGCGCCGTCAAGCAATATGCCGTGGCCCACGGCATCCCCGTGCTGCAGCCCGAGAAACTCAAGGACCCCGCGTTCCTGGAGCAGCTCGCCGCACTGAAGGCCAACCTCTTCGTGGTGGTGGCCTTCCGCATGCTGCCCAAGGAGGTGTGGCAGATGCCGTCGATGGGTACCTTTAACCTCCATGCTTCGCTGCTGCCGCAGTACCGCGGCGCGGCGCCCATCAACTGGGCCATCATCCGGGGCGAGAAATTCACGGGTGTCACCACCTTCCTGCTCGACGAGCAGATCGACACGGGCAAGATCCTCTTCCAGGAGTCCTGTGCCATCGAAGACTACGAAGACGCCGGCGCGCTGCACGACAAACTGATGAAACTGGGCGCAGACCTGGTGCTCAAGACGGTCGACGCCCTGGAGAACCACCGCACCAAGCCCTACGAGCAGACCCTCGGCTTCAACAAGACCCTCTATCCGGCACCGAAGCTCACCCGCGACAACTGCCACGTCGACTGGACGCGCAGCGCCCGCACCGTCCACCTGCTCATCCGCGGCCTGAGCCCCTACCCAGCCGCCTGGTCCACGCTCGTCAAGGACGATGGCACCCAACTCAGCGTCAAGCTCTACGACAGCTACGTCGTGCCCTGCCCGGACGACGATCCGCGCGTGCCCGGCCAGCTGACCACCGACGGCAAGACCTTCCTCGAGGTCCGCTGCGGCCGCAACGCCCTGCGCATCCTCAGTCTCCAGGCCTCCGGCAAGAAACGCATGGACATCGCCGACTTCCTCCGGGGCTTCCGCGAGCCGGAAAGCTATCGATTCGAATGAAAAAAGAGCATCCTTCCATCGTCATCCTCGCCGCAGGCGATTTTCCGAAGGCGGAGAAGCCGCTGCGGGCATTGCACGAAGCCGATCTGCGCATCTGCTGCGATTCGGCGGCGGAAGAGCTGGTGGCATACGGCCTGGAACCCGACCACATCGTCGGCGACCTTGACTCGCTGTCGCCCCAGTTCCGGGCGTGCTATGCAGATAGCATCACCCATGTCGAAGAGCAGGACGACAACGACCTGACCAAGACCTTCCATTATGCGCTGACGTTTCATCCCTCGCGCATCACGATCCTGGGTGCGACCGGCAAGCGCGAAGACCATACGCTGGGCAACATCTCGCTGCTGCTCGACTATGCGCGGGAGGCGGACTGCCCCGTGGAGATCCTCACCGACTACGGCTATTTCAAGGCTATTTTCGATACGGTCACGCTGTCGTGCGCTCCCGGCCAGCCGGTTTCGATCTTCGCTTTCGACAACTCCCTGAAAATAGAATCGGCCGGGCTGAAATACCCGACCGATCAGGTGCGTTTCGATTCGCTTTGGAAAGCGACGCTCAATGAGGCGCTTTCAGAGACATTTACGCTCAGGCTCTCACATCCCTGCGGCGTTCTTCTGTTTTTCGCCGATCACTTTTAGCATGTCGTCGACCATTGCGTCGATGTCCCATTCCGGCTTCCAGCCCCACTCTTCGCGGGCGCAGGTGTCGTCCATCTTGTTGGGCCAGGAGTCGGCGATGGCGGCCTTCACCGGATCGACCTTGTAGTCGAAGGTGGCATCGGGGATGCGTTTCTTGATAACCTCGAACAGTTCGCGCGGGCAGAAGCTCATGCTGGCGATGTTGAAGCTGTTGCGGTGGATGAGTTTCTTGGGATCGGCTTCCATGATCTCCACGGCGGCGCGCAGGGCGTCGGGCATGTACATCATATCCATGTAGCTGTCTTCCGGCACTTCGCAGGTGTAGTGGTGGCCGGGTTTGAGGATTTCGTAGAAGACTTCCACGGCGTAGTCGGTGGTGCCGCCGCCAGGCAGGGCACCGTTGGAGATGATGCCCGGGAAGCGGACGCTGCGGGCATCCACGCCGAAGCGCTGCCAGTGGTAGTCACCCAGCAACTCACCCGTCACCTTGCAGATGCCGTAGATGGTGTTCGGACGCATGATCGTATCCTGCGGGGTATTGTCGTGCGGGGTGTTCGGGCCGAAAGCGCCGATGGAACTCGGGGTGAAGATGGAGCAGTGGTGTGCCTGGGCAATGTTCAGGGCGTTGATCAGGGCCGTGATGTTGAGGTGCCAGGCCACGCCGGGCATGTGCTCGCCCTTGGCGCTGAGCAGGGCCACGAGATTGTAGATGGCGTCGACCTTGTATTTTACCACGAGTTCGTTGAAACGCTTGTCATCCAGGACGTCGAGTTTCTCGGCAATCGCGTGCTGACCCAGCTTTTCGACCAGTTCGTCTTTCAAATCTGCGGCAATTACATTATCTTCGCCATAAATATGCTGGAGATAGGGGACGAGTTCGGTACCGATCTGTCCGCCAGCTCCGACAACAAGGATCCGTTTCATATCGTTTTTGACAATTTTAAATCGATTTGTCCACAAATTTAATAAAAATCAATTATTCTGCGCACGGTTTCTTGGATTTTGGCGCTGCAAAGGTTGAAAAAGTTTCGGAAGACCGCCAGGGGGATTTTGGCCGCTATCTGGAAGAAGGACGCCATGCCGGGATGGGCTATCTGGCCCGGAATCTGGAGAAACGCTTCGATCCGGCACAACTGGTGCCGGGCGCCGAAAGCGTGCTCTGTTTGCTGGCACCCTACGGCCAGGCAGGCGGCGGCATCGCGGGTTTTGCGCAGGGCGTGGACTATCACAAGATTGTCAAGGACCGGCTATTTGCCGTTATCGCAGAACTGCGGGAACAGTTCCCTGCTTTCGAAGGCCGGCCGTTCGTCGACAGTGCACCGGTACTCGAGCGTTACTGGGCCGTCCGCTCCGGACTGGGATTCATCGGGCAGAACAACTTCTTCATTTCTCCGGAATTCGGCTTACGGACCATTATCGGCGTAATCATCTGCAACATACCGGCCGATCGTTTTGCGCCGCACGCGCCGCTGGCTGCCACGGAATGTGGCGCCTGCGGTGCCTGCCTCCGCGCCTGCCCCTCCGGGGCCCTGCGCGCACCCTTCGACCTTGACGCCCGCCGCTGCATCTCCTATCTCACCATCGAATCGTCCGGGCCGCTGCCCGACGACCTCGCCCCCGCCGCAGCGCGCCGCGGCTGGCGCTTCGGCTGCGAGGAATGCATGCGCGCCTGCCCCTGGGACAAGCCGCTCACCCCGCTGCCCGAATTCGAGACCCATCGCGCCGAACTCGCCGCGATGAAAGAAGCCGAATGGTCCGCCCTCACGGATGAAGAGTTCGAAAAGCGCTTCTCCGACTCCGGCCTCCGCCGCGCCGGGCTTGACCATCTGAAAGAATCGTCGTAACTTTACGGAACAAACCCTTTTAGCCATGAAAAAGACCCTTCTCCTCTGCCTCCTGCTGTCTATGGCCTTCGGCGCTGCGGCACAGGACACCTTCAAGAAATACGCGGTGAAATCGGCCATTGCCAAGACGAAGTCCTCTACCGGCGGACAGGTAACCGACGGAACGCTGTATATCGATGACTACGGTGCCTTCGAATGTGACATCAAGACGATGGACATTCCCGACTTCATCACCTACGACTACGGCATCCTCACGCGGAAAGACCGGATATGGGTCTTCAACATCCAGGAAGGGAAAGTCGACGCTAAGGAGTCCCCCAATCCGATGTCCGACCTTAACTTTCTGGACGTCACGCCTGAACTGGCCCAGAAATATGAAATCGAGGATCTCGGCGAAGAAGAATTTATGGGCAAGACCTGCCATAAGTACACCTATATGGTGCTCACGAACCGGAAAAAGGTCTATTGGACCATCTGGGCCTACAAGGGTATTCCCATGAAGACCGTCGTCAAGCAGGGCCGCCGCGAATCCGTCGTCGAAGTCGTTGACCTTCAAGAGAACGTACCCATCCCCGAAAACATCCTGCATTTGATTCCGGAGTAGCCCTGACGCTTCCCCTTTCCGCCAACCTGGCGCAACCGAATCCCGCTCTCAGGCATTCTGGCGGGGGTATCCTTGCGGCAACGCCCGATTTCGGCCCCAGGCGCAATGCAATCGGCCCCACAACACGCGTGAGGCCGATGATGTTGCGCCTAGTTGACGGAAATCCTTACTTGGCCGGCTGGGCCTCCGGTTCATGTTTGTATTTGAAGAAGATGGCGAAGAGGATGGCGACCACCAGGGCGTAGCCGGCGAAGATGAACCAGGCCTTCGGCCAGTTGGCAGGCGTGTTGAACACGTCGCAGGCATCGATCACCGCGCCGGCGGCCAGCGTACCGATGGAAGCGCCAAAGCCGTTGGTCATCATCATGAACAGGCCTTGCGCACTGGAACGGATATCCTTGTCGGTGCGCTGCTCCACGTAGAGCGAGCCCGAGATGTTGAAGAAATCGAACGCGATACCGTAAACGATGCAGCTGAGGACGAACAGCAGCACGCCGGGCCAGGACGGATGGCCGAGACCGAAGAAACCGAAGCGGAACACCCAGGCCAGCATCGAGATGAGCATCACCTTCTTGATGCCGAACCGCTTCATGCAAAACGGGATCAGCAGGATGCAGAGCGTCTCGGACGCCTGCGAGATGGCGATCAGCGCGTTGGAGTGCTTTACGGCGAAGGTTCCCGCCAGCTCAGGTTCGGAGGCAAACGAGCCCAGGAAGGTATTGGCATAGCCATTGGTGATCTGAAGCGAAGCGCCGAGCAGCATCGAGAAGATGAAGAACACGGCGAACTGGCTGTCCTTGAACAGGGTGAAGGCCTTCAGGCCGAACGCATCGACGAACGACTGCTTGCCCTCGCCCCGGTTGACCGGGCACTTGGGCATGCTCAGGGCATAGAAGCAGAGGATGACCGAAAGGATGCCCGAAGAGATGAGCTGCGTGTAGCTGTCCTGCATCGCCACGCCGCCGAACTTCAGGAAGTTGGTCGTCAGCATGCTGCAGATGAATCCGATGGTTCCAAACACCCGGATGGGCGGAAATTCTTTCACGGGATCCATGCCCTCTGAACGCAGCGCATTGTAGGCCACGGAGTTGGTCAGGGCGATGGTCGGCATGAAGAACGCCAGGCTGATGCTGTAGAGGATGAACAGCGGAGCGAACTCCACGTTGCCTCCGGCGGACATGCAATAGTAGCCCGCGCCCAGCATGAAGACACCGGCAAAGCCGTGGCAGAGCGACAGCACCTTCTGGGCCTCCATCTTGCGGTCAGCCACGATGCCCATCAACGTCGGCATGAAGATCGAAACGATTCCCTGCATCGCAAAGAACCATTTGATGTGCGAGCCCAGGCCGATGTTGCCCAGATAACGGCCCAGCGACGTGAGATAAGCTCCCCAGACGGCAAACTCCAGGAAGTTCATCACGATGAGCCTGAATTTCAGATTGGATTTGGATTCCATAGTATAAGTGTTTGATTTATTTCGGAGCGAGTCGATAGAGGATGGCCGCCACAAAGGCGAAGACGATGTTGGGAAGCCACATCGCCAGGGCGGGTGCCATGATGCCTTTGAGGACGAACATCGAACTGAACTTCATGAACAGGATGTACGTGAAACTGATGGCCAGGCCGATACCGATGTTCAGGCCCAGGCCGCCGCGCTTCTTGCGCGAAGACAGCGAGACCGCGATGATGGTCAGCACGAAAGCTGAGAAAGGCATCGCCAGGCGGTTGTTCTTCTCGATCAGGGCGTTTTTGACCGCATCGTCGCCCCGCATCTTCTGGACTTGGATCAAATCGTCAAGGTCGCTGCCGGACATCGATTCCACAGCGTTCTTGCGACGGTAGAAATCGTCGATGGTCAGGGCGATGACCGTGTCGAGTTCCCGGCCGGTACGGACCATTTCCGAATCGCCGTAGAAGTCACGGATGTAATAGTTGCGCAGCTTCCAGCCATGGAAAGTGGTGTCCCAGGCCGCCGAGGTCGCCGACAGTTTCGACACCAGCCGTCCGTTCTCCATCCGCTCGAGGGTGAAGCCGTAGGCCGTGTTGGCGGCGGAACTGAACTGCCCCACATAGACGAACTCGCCCGGCGAAAGCTGGTAGTGGATGTCACGCTTGGTGTTGGCCACAACGGTCTGCGGCTTGATGTATTTGTTCTCGAAATCGAGACGTTTCTGGTTGGCGGGCGGAATGATGTAAAGACCCAACAGCAGCGAGAGCCCGCAGATGACGGCCGCCGAGAACATGTAGGGCGCCATGAGGCGGCGGAAACTGATGCCGCCCGAAAGCATGGCCACGATCTCACTGTTCTGCGCCAGCTTCGAGGTGAAGAAGATGGCGGAGATGAACACCAGCAAGGGACTGAAGCTGTTGACGATCCATGGGATGAATCCGCCGAAGTAATCGAAGACAATCTCCTTCACGGGCACGCTCTTCTCCACGAACTTGTCGATTTTCTCGCTCAGGTCGAAGATAACGACGATGGCCACGGCAATCACGATCGTGAAGAAGAAGGTTCCGAGGAACTTCTTGACGATGTATTTGTCGAGGATCTTGACCTGGGGTACGTTCATGCTAAAGTCGGGTGTCGAGCTTCCGGAGGGTCTGCTCCTTCCAGCTGCCGAAGTCGCCTGCCGCGATGTGCTCGCGCGCCTGCTCTACCAGATGGAGGTAAAAAGCCAGGTTGTGCTGGCTGGCGATCTGGGCGGCCAGCATCTCGCCGGCAGCGAACAGATGCCGCAGGTAGGCCTTGGTGTAGCAGTGGTCTACAAAAGATGTTCCATTCGGGTCGAGCGGGGAGAAGTCGTCGGCCCATTTCTTATTCTTGATGTGGATGATGCCTTCGCTGGTGAACAGCATCGCGTTGCGTCCGTTGCGGGTGGGCATCACGCAGTCGAACATGTCGACGCCGCGCGCTATGCCTTCCAGCAGGTTGGCGGGGGTGCCCACGCCCATCAGGTAACGGGGCCTGTCGTGCGGCAGCACGGGATGCAGGAGCTCCAGCATCTCGTACATCTTTTCGGTGGGCTCCCCCACGGCCAGTCCGCCGATGGCGTAGCCCTCACGCTCGAAAGCCATCGCGTGCTCGGCCGCCCGCAGGCGCAGGTCCGGATAGACGCAGCCCTGCACGATGGGGAAGAAGGTCTGGCTATAGCCATAGAGGGGCTCCGTCTCGTCGAAATGCCGGATGCAGCGCTCCAGCCAGCGCTGGGTGAGCCCGAGCGACTTCTCGGCATAGCGGTAGTCGGCGTCGCCGGGGCAGCACTCGTCGAGCGCCATCACGATGTCGGCACCGATGATGCGCTGGGTATCCACGTTGTTTTCCGGCGTGAAAACGTGCCGCGATCCGTCGATGTGAGACTGGAAGATGCAACCCTCCTCGGTGAGCTTGCGGCTTTGGGCCAGCGAGAACACCTGGAATCCGCCGCTGTCAGTCAGGATAGGCCGGTCCCAGGAGGTAAAGCGGTGGAGGCCGCCGGCCTGCCGCAGGATGTCGAGACCGGGACGCAGGTAGAGATGGTAGGTGTTGCCCAGGATGATCTGGGCGTGGATATCTTCGCGCAAGTCTTTGTGATAGACGCCTTTCACGGAACCGACGGTGCCAACCGGCATGAAGATGGGCGTATCGATGCTGCCGTGGTCGGTGGTGATCCGGCCGCGACGGGCGTTCGTGGCCTTGTCCGTAGAAAGTACTTCGAATTTCATCGACGAATGCTAAACATGGCAAAGATAGGCAAAATTGGTATATTTTTCGTTAACTTTAACTGCCAAAACCAAGTTTACGATGAAACGATTGCTTTGGACGGTCGCCCTGCTGGCCACTTTTGTTTTCAGTATGAATGCACAGAACAACAACTATTCACGCCTCTGGTCGAAGGTCCAGAAGGCGGAGAAGGAAGGCAAGCCCCAGACGGCTGCCGGCTACCTCAGGGAATTGGAACAGAAGACCATCACCGCCGGTGACGAGCTGGAGCAGCTGGCTGTCTCCGAGCGGCTTTACGAAAACCTCCAGAAATACAACTGGAAGGAAGCCAATGCGTACTATTCCACCTACGCGACGCTCAACCGCCGGGTCCTCTCCGACAGCCTGGATGCCTATGTCGTCAAGTACAAAGACCATCCCCGCGTGATGATGCTGCTCTACAGGCAGTTGCAGAACCACAAGGAGGCGGTGGACCGCCGCTCGCGCAGCGTCGTGCGCGGCGAGGACTATCTGGCCGTCCGCCGCGAGGCAGAAGAACTGCTCCGGCACAAACGGGTGGGCAACTACAAGAAAAACATCGAAGCGATGATCGCTTCGATGGATTCCCGCTCGCTCTATACCTCCTCCCACTCGACGATGGCTCCCACCCAAGGAGTGGAATATACCATCGACACCCGCAACGTCGACAAAGTCCTGGTGCGTGTCTACCGGATGAACGACGATGTGGTGTTCCTGCCCCACATGGGTGACGCCTCGCTTTCGATGCTGGAAAAGAACGCCACCCTGCTCGCTTCCACCGAAGTGACGGGCTTCAAGAAAGAATACAACATCGGTGAGCGGCAGAAGACCACGGTGGATTTCCCCACACCCGGCATCTACGTGATCCGTTTCGCGACGGCCGACAACGAAGAAGTCTGCTATGAAAGCGTCAACGTGAGCAACGTGGTGGGCGCCCTCCGCATCCGCGACGGCCAGCCCGAGGTCTACGCGGCCGATTTCACCACGGGCAAGCCTTTCGGCCAGGGGAACTATTCCATCTTCAAGAACCTGTACGACAAAAATAAGTCCAGCATCCTGAAGATGAAACCCTTCCTTACCGGCCATTTCGCCGGGGAGGGTTTCACGGCCATCGATGCCGGCCCTGCGACCACCGACTACAAGAACAATTACCTGCTGCGGATCGAAGAGGACCGGGACATCTACGCCCCGCTGATCGGCGGCCTGCAGGATGAGGAATGGTATGCCCGCAAGAGCAGCAGCTACCGCTACGACCATTCCATCATCTTCACCGACCGCAACCTCTACAAGCCCACCGATACCATCTATTTCAAGGTGATCTGCTACAAGTCTTCCGAGACGGAAGGCGAAGTGCTGGCCAACCAGAGCATCGTGCTGACGCTCCGGCACAGTTCCTCACCCGACACGGTGGCCCAGGTAAAACTCCTGACCAACGACATGGGCTCCGCCAGCGGCTTCTTCACCCTGCCGGAAGGCTGCAAGAACGGGCGCTACATCATCTCGGAAGGATACAATGCCCGGAAATCCATCCGGGTGGAAGAATACAAGCGGCCCAATTTCAGCGTGACGCTGCAGCCCGTGGAGGATGTGCTCTGCTTCGGCGACGTGGTCAAGCAAACAGGTACGCTCAAGAGTTACGCCGGCTTCTCGGTAGCGGGCGGCACCATTGAATACACCCTCCGCCGCAGCTGCATGGTCCTTTCCAAGGCCGGCTGGTGGAACTCCTGGTACGAGAAGCTGGGCGAAGGCAGCACCCTGTCGGACAACCAGGGAAACTTCGAGATCGTGTTCCCGGCCGAACGTCCGGTGTACAAGGGCTACCGCCCCGAAGACTACCAGGACCTGTACCGGGCCTTCTATACCATCCAGGTCCGGGCCGTTGACCCGCAGGGCGAAGTCCACGAATCGCAGATTTCCGTGCCAGTGGCCGACATCCCGCTCGACCTCAACATCGAACTGCCCGAGGGAGAGAATTTCGACGGACGGCTCATCGTCGACAAGGACCAGGTGAAATCCGTCCTGGTCAGAGGCACCACCCTCAACGGAACGCCCTACCGCTTTACGGGCGACTGGACCGTGACCGACCAGGAAGGGAAAGAAGCCGCCAAGGGTACTTTCACCTCCAACGAGCCCGTGGCCTTCGATTTCGGATCCCTGCCTTCCGGCCTCTACGAGATGAGGGCCCGCACCGAATACCGCGGCCGCGAGATCGACACCCGTCGGAAGATCATCGTGATGAGCACGGACGACCGGCAGCTTCCCTTCGAATCGCGCTATTTCTACTATCCGGTGAAGACCGAAGGAGAGATCGAATTCGTACTGGGCACTTCGGAAGAGGATCTGTATTTCGAATTGGAGATCTTCGACAACGCACAGGTGCTTTACCATGAAAGCGTCCACCTGCAGAACGAGATGCGCAAGTTCCGGATTCCTTACGATGCTGCCTGGCGCAGCGCCGTGAAGATGGGAATCTATGGTATCCGTGACGGCGAAATCATCAGCCACCGCTATGAATTCCGGCGTCCGGGCGATGTCCGCCTCGACATCGCCATCGAGACCTTCCGCGACAAGACCACGCCCGGCGCACAGGAAGAAATGACCATCCGGGCGCCGGAGGGCACCGAGATGCTGGTCTCGATCTACGACGTGACGACCGACCGCTATGGCGCCAATTCCTTCTATTTCCGCCCGCTGCAGGAGTATCCGTCGGTAAGTGCTCCCGCCATCCATTCGTCGCTCGACGCCTGGGGCGCCGTGTCGGTCAATCAGATGATGCGGAGCGCCGGCGCCAATGGCGTGATGGAAGACATGCTGATGGCTGAAGCCCCCGCCATGTACAAAAGCGCCGCCGTTGAAGAGAGCGCCGACGACGCAGCGGTAAGCGAGGAGGAAGAGGAGGCGCCCGAATTCGAGGGTCGTACCAACTTCAGCGAGCTGATCGCCTTCTACCCGCACATCCGTGCAGAGAAGGGCGGTGTGACCAAGGTCAGCTACACCACCAACGACCTGCTGACCACTTTCCGGGTCCTGGTGATGGCGCACGACAAGCGCCTGTTCACCGGCGATGCCGAAGCGGAATTCATCGTCCAGAAAGAGCTGATGGTGATGCCGTCCGTGCCGCTCTTCGCCACGAAGGGCGACCGCTTGGTACTCAAGAGCAAGATCGTGAATCTGAGCAACAAGGAGATCAAGGGAACGGCGTACGTGGAGATCCTCGACGACCAGGGCAAAAAGCTGAAACTCAAGGGAACAGCCAGCCAGAAGAAGACGCTGCTGGCCGGCGCCCAGGACGAAGTGGCCTGGGGCATCGAAGTGCCGGGCGGCACCGGCAAGCTGACGGTCCGCATCTGGTTCGCCACCCCGACGGCGAGCGACGGCGAACAGCACGAGATCCAGATCGTGCCCGACACCATCACCCTGACCGAAGCGGCCTCGTTCGTCATGGGCCAGGGCAAGGACCACGCCTATTACGAGAAGCAGCTCCGCAAGCAGTTCGGCGCTGCCCATCCCAAGATCGAATATGCCGAATACTCCACGCTCGACGCCGTGAAAGAGTCGTTGCCCGCCGCTGTCAAGCCCGCGTGCGAAAACGCCATCAACTGGATCAACCAGCTCTACATCAACCAGATGCGCAATTTCGTGCTGCAAGATGACGCCGCGGATTACGTCCCGTTCCGCGACCAGGCCTTCTCTGCGCTCAAGACTTTCCAGGAGAGCGACGGACGCTTCTGCTGGTTCCGCGGCATGCCCAGCAGCGACATGATCACGCTCTACTTCCTCGAGAAGCTGGGCCAGCTGCGGCAGGTGGGTGCCATCACCCTCTCGGACGACGAGTTGCAGATGGTACGCAAGGCGGCCGCAGCCGTGGACGACCGCGTGGTGGTCCGCAACGCCCAAAGCAAGGAATTTCATCCCTTCTCCTACATCCGCGACTTTGCCATCCGCAGCCTGTGGTTCGACATCCCGCTGAGCGACAAGGCCAAGGCCGTGTTTGAGAAATATGTCGACAAGAGCGGCGACGGCTGGCAGGATCTCTCCATCCTCGAGAAGGCGCAAATGTGCAACACCATGCTGCGCGCCGACGGAACGCCGTACGCCGACAAACGCTTCGGCCAGCGGATCAAGCTCCTGCGCGAATCGCTCAAGGACTACGCCGTGGAGAACCCGACCATCGGCTGCTACTTCCCCAATGCGGTGATGCCGTACCGGGGCCTGATGAACAGCGAGATCTACGCCCACGCCCAGCTGATGGAGCTCTTCGCCTCACTCAAGGAGCGCAAGATGGTCGACGGTATCGCCCAGTGGCTGCTGCTGCAGAAGCACAACCAGGCCTGGGAGAACACCGTGGCCACGACCGACGCGGTCCATGCCCTCATCGCCAGCAAGGCCAAAGACCTGAAGCTCGGTGCCGTGTACTACACCTACACTACGGAACTCAGCCGCGTGAAGGCCTCCGCCAACGAGCTCTCGGTCCGCCGCCGCTTCGTCCGCAACGACCACGAAACCCTCGTCGACGGCACCCCGCTCAAGGTGGGCGACAAGATCACCGTCTACTACGACATCGACAACCGCGAGAACCGCAGTTTCGTGCAGATGCGCGCCATGCGGCCGGCTTGCTTCTACCCGGTGGACGAGCGGTCCTATTTTACCTGGTGGGGCTACTACCGCGAGGTCAAGCCGTCCGAGACCAACTACTACTGGGAGCTGCTGCCCGAGGAAAAGACCACGGTCGTCGAGCAGTTCTACGTACAGCAGGAAGGCACCTTCAACACCGGCCTGGTTGAGATCGAATGCCTCTACGCCAAGGAATACCGCGGCCACACCGACGCAACAACTTTTACATCAAAATAAATGATGAAAAAGATATTCTTATTCCTTCCGACATTACTTCTGGCCCTCCTGCCCCTGCAGGGCCAGGACTTGCGTACACTGCTTCGGGAGAACCCCGAGCGTTATGCCAACATACACCACAGCTATGAAGCCCCGGAAGCCATCTCCGATACACCCGCCCCGAAAGGATATGAACCTTTCTACGTGAGCCACTACGGTCGTCACGGCAGCCGCTATATGACATCGATGAACTCGGTTACCAGGGTATCGCATATTTTCGATTCCCTCGATTCCCTCCAATTACTGACGGACGAAGGCAAACAGTTGCACGCTGCCCTGAAAGCGCTGGAAGCCAGCCACGAGGGACAGGCCGGCTATCTGAGCCTGCGCGGCGGACGGGAGCACCAGGGCATCGCGCGACGGCTCTATGAGCGTGTCCCCGGCGTGTTCCGCCAGCCTGACCGCGGGCATATCGTCGCCGAATCGAGCTACATCCAGCGCTGCATCCAGTCGCTGGCCAATTTCACGATGACCCTCAAGAGCATGGCTCCGCAGCTGGACATCGATATCTATGCCGGCGAACGCTTTATGAAGCACATCGCCCCCGGCACCAGTGTCAAGCGCAACGCGTCGCACTATGCCGTCTTCGATTCGGTGCTGTACGCCCGTTTCGATCCCACACGCGTCATGAACGCCTGGTTCACAGACCCTTGGGATGCCGCGCAGCACCTGGGAAAATACGATGTCCGCTCCTTCATCTATCATGTGTTTTATGTGGGCGGTATCGTCCAGTGCCTGGCCGACGACTACGATCTGCCCGACATCTATCGCTTCTTCACGGAAGACGAACTGTATGCGCTCTGCCTGACCGACAACCTTTCCCACTTCGATTCGATGGCCAACACCGTCGACAACGACTGCCGCTTCAACGAGACGGGGCGCAAGATCCTGGCCGACTTCATCGAGAAGGCCGATGCGGCCGTGGCGGGCAACAACGTGGCTGCGGACCTGCGGTTCGGCCACGATTCAGGCCTGATGCCGCTGCTGAGCTACCTGCGCGTAGAAGGCTACGAGGAGCTGATCCCCATGGCCGAAGCGGCCGAAAAGGGCTGGTACTGTTTCGAACAGATGCCCATGGGCTCGAACCTGCAGCTGATCTTCTATAAGAATCCCAAGGGCGACGTTCTGGTGAAGATCCTCCGCAACGAGAAGGAAACCGTCATTCCCGCTCTCAAGCCCTGGAAAGGGCCATACTACCGCTGGAAAGATCTGCGGGATTACTTTATTAGTCTCCCGTAGAGATGCCGGAACAAGTCCGGCATGACGCAAAAAAACCGACTCTTTCGAGAGCCGGTTTTTTTTGAGATGCCGGGTCAGGCCCGGCATGACGGAGATTACGAATTTCCGGATTTGCGGGGAGCCTGGACCTTGCGGGCTGCAGGAGCAGCCTTGGTGGCAGCCTGGTTCGGCGACTTCTGGGAATTCGCCTTGCGGGAGACGCTCTTCTTGTTGGCCGGGTTGGTCGTAGCCTCGCCTTCCGTAGCGGCGGCCTTCTTGGCACCGCTGCGGCGGGTCGTCGTCTTCTTGGTTTCCTTTGCAGGAGCCTCTGCACCTTCGGCGAAGTCGACAAGCTGGATGAGGGCCATATCGGCGGCATCACCCTCACGGAAGCCCGTGCGGACAATGCGGGTGTATCCACCCGGACGATCGGCGATCTTCGGCGCGACAACGCGGAACAGCTCGCTCACGGCCTCTTTCTGTTTCAGATAGCTGAAAACGATACGGCGGGAGTGCGTGGTGTCTTCCTTCGATTTGGTGATGAGCGGCTCTACATAGATACGCAGTGCTTTTGCCTTGGCCAGCGTGGTTTCGATCTGCTTGTGAAGAATCAGCGAAGAAGCCATGTTGGAAAGCATCGCCTTGCGGTGACCGCTCTGACGGCCCAAATGATTAATTGCCCTGTTATGCCTCATAATCTTTATTCTGTTTCAGTGGTTTCTGTTTCTTTTTCATTGTCCGCACCGGCTTCCGCATCGGGGGTCGACTGTTTCGGCTCAATGCCATATTTGGTGACATCCATGCCGAAGCCCAGTTTCACCTTGTCGATGAGGACCTCGATCTCGTTCATGGACTTCTTGCCGAAGTTGCGGAACTTCATCAGCTCGCTGCGCTGGTGCGACACCAGGTCGGCGAAAGTGTCGATATTGGCCGCCTTCAAGCAATTGAGTGCACGGACGGAGAGATCCATATCGGAGAGCTTGCTCAGCAGGAGGTGACGCATGCGCAGTGCCTCCTCGTCCAGCTCCTTGCTATCGACCTCGACCGGGGTCTCGGGCGTAATCTTCTCGTCGGAGAAGAGCATAAAGTGGTAGATCAGAATCTTGGCCGCTTCCTTGAGGGCCTCCTTCGGATGGATCGATCCGTCGGTGGTGATTTCAAGGTTGAGCTTGTCGTAGTCCGTCTTCTGCTCGACACGCCAGGGTTCGACCGTATACTTCACATTCTTGATCGGCGTGAAGATGGAGTCGATGGCGATGGTATCGACGGGAGCGAGCTCGACTTTGTTCTCGTCGGCAGGGACATATCCCCGGCCTTTGCCGATCCGGATATCGATCTTAAGGTTCACGCTCGGTTCCATCGAGCAGATGTGAAGTTCGGGATTCAGGACCTTGAAGGAGGAGAGATGTTTGGAGATATCTTCAGCGGTGAATTCAGGCTTGCCGCTCACTTCGATGGTCGCCGTTTCGCTGTCGACGTCTTCGATCATCCGTTTGAAGCGAACCTGCTTGAGGTTGAGCACGATGTCGACGACGCTCTCGATGACGCCAGGGATGGTGTCGAACTCGTGGGCGACACCGTCGATGCGGATCGAAGTGATGGCGAAACCCTCCAGCGAGGAGAGCAGGATGCGACGCAGTGCGTTGCCGATGGTGATTCCGTAGCCCGGCTCAAGCGGCCGGAATTCGAAACGACCAAAGGTGTCGGTTGCATCGAGCATGATCACCTTGTCCGGTTTCTGGAATGCTAAAATGGCCATTGTCTGTCAATTTTTACTTGGAGTACAACTCGACGATCAACTGTTCATTGATGGTTTCGGGAATCTCGCTCCGTTCGGGCAGGCTGGCGAACTTGCCGGCGCATTTGGCAGCGTCCCATTCCAACCAGGGATACTTGCCGGCAGAGGTGTTGAGACTGTCCTGAATGACTTCCAGGCTCTTCGAGCGCTCGCGGACACCCACGATGCTGCCGGTCTTGACGATGGTCGAAGGAATGTTGCAGACATAACCGTCGACGGTGATGTGGCAGTGGGTGACAAGCTGGCGGGCGGCGGCACGCGAAGGGGCGATGCCGAGGCGGTAAACCAGGTTGTCGAGGCGGGATTCGAGCAGCATGAGCAGGTTTTCACCCGTACGGCCCTTCATGCGGTTGGCTTTGCCGTAGAGGTTGCGGAACTGACGCTCGAGCACACCGTAGGTATATTTTACCTTCTGCTTCTCAGCAAGCTGGATACCATACTCGGAGGTCTTCTTGCGCTTCTTGGCCAGGCCGTGCTGTCCCGGAGGGTAGTTCTTCTTTTCAAAATACTTGTCAGGACCGTAGATCGGCTCACCGAACTTACGGGCTATCTTGGTTTTCGGACCAGTGTATCTTGCCATAATTACAAATCTTTTAAACGTTAGACTCTACGACGTCCCTTCGGGCGGCAACCATTGTGCGGAAGCGGCGTGACATCGATGATCTCGGTGACTTCGATACCGGCTCCGTGGAGGGTACGGATGGCGGACTCACGGCCGGCACCCGGGCCTTTGACATACGCTTTGATCTTGCGCAGACCGAGGTCGTAGGCGACCTTTGCGCAATCCTGGGCGGCGACCTGTGCGGCATACGGCGTGTTCTTCTTCGAACCGCGGAAGCCCATCTTGCCGGCGCTCGACCAGCTGATCACCTGACCCGTGCTGTTGGTCAGCGTGACGATGACGTTGTTGAAAGTAGACGAAATATGGGCTTGACCATAAGCGTCAACCTTGACAACCCTTTTCTTGCTTGTTGTAGTTTTCTTTGCCATAATCTAAACCTTATTTCGTTGCTTTCTTCTTGTTGGCCACAGTCTTCTTGCGGCCCTTGCGCGTACGGGCGTTGTTCTTGGTGCTCTGTCCGCGGACAGGCAGGCCGATACGGTGACGGATGCCGCGATAGCAGCCGATATCCATCAGTCGTTTGATGTTCAACTGAGTGGCGGAACGAAGTTCGCCCTCAATCTTGAATTCGTTGGCAATCATCGTACGGATTGCAGCAATCTGCTCGTCGTTCCAATCCTTGACCTTGATGTCGGGATTGATGTCGAGCGTCTTGAGGATCTTCTCGGAAGAGCTGCGGCCGATACCGTAAATGTAGGTCAGGCCGATGACTCCACGCTTGTTGTTGGGTAAATCTACTCCGGCTATACGTGCCATAATCTATTTTTACTTTATTTGTTTACAAATTAAGATTATCCCTGGCGCATCTTGAATTTCGGATTCTTCTTGCAGATGACATACAAGCGGCCTTTGCGCTTTACGATCTTGCAATCCTCACTACGCTTCTTAATGGATGTCTTGACTTTCATTGTTGTAAGTTTTTATTTGTATCTGAAAGATATTCTTCCTTTTGTCAAATCATACGGGGACATTTCGACTCTCACCTTGTCGCCCGGGAGGATGCGGATGTAGTGCATGCGCATCTTGCCCGAGATGTGGGCGATGATCACGTGACCGTTGTCCAGTTCGACGCGGAACATCGCGTTCGACAGGGCTTCGATGATGGTACCTTCTTTTTCTATTGCAGACTGTTTCGGCATAAAATGAACTCGTAGGGTTTAACGTTACTTTTTTTCAATAAATTCAAAAGTTGTCAGCACTTCAGGCTGTCCGTGGCGGACGACGACCGTCTTCTCGAAGTGAGCAGACTTGGCGCCGTCGGCCGTATGCACAGCCCATCCGTTGTCGTCGAGATAGACCTCCTTGCGGCCGGCGTTGATCATCGGCTCGATGCAGATGACCATTCCTTCGCGGAGTTTCACACCGTGACCGCGGCGTCCGTAGTTGGGGACCTCCGGGCTCTCATGCATGTCGCGACCGAGTCCGTGGCCGACCAGCTCCCTGACGACGGAAAATCCGAGACCTTCGCAATACGACTGGACCGCTTCTCCGATGTCGCCCGTGCGACCTCCCGCCACAGCCTGCGCGATGCCCAGTTCCAGCGATTGCCGGGTGGCATCGAGCAGCTGCTGTGTGCGGGCGTCCACCTTCCCGACCGGGAACGTATAGGCGGAGTCACCGTAGAAGCCCCCGTACACCGTTCCGCAGTCGACCGACACGATGTCGCCTTCCTTCAGCTTGTAAGCGGAAGGGAAGCCGTGCACCACAATGTCGTTGACCGAGATGCAGAGCGTGGCAGGGAAGCCGTCGTATCCGAGGAAACCGGGCACTGCTCCGAGGGAACGGATGAACTTCTCGGCAATCACGTCGAGCTCCTTGGTCGTGATACCCGGCTCGATGTGGCGGCCGACCTCTGCCAGTGTCTTCGACACCATCAGGGCGTTCTCGCGCAGCAGGTCGATTTCTTGTTCGGATTTGAGTCTGATCATGTGAAAGAATCTATCAAAGTTACATACACTCGTTACATCCCTGAACGGCCTTTGAGACGTCCCGTCTTCATCAGACCGTCGTAGTGACGCATGAGCAGGTGATTCTCAATCTGCTGGAGGGTATCCAGGATCACACCCACGAGGATCAGCAGCGAAGTGCCGCCATAGAAGGGAGCGAACTGGGAGTTGACGCCGAGCATCCGCGCGAAAGCGGGGAGGATGGCGACAAAGGCCAGCATGATGGAACCGGGAAGCGTAATGCGCGACATGATGGTATCGATGTACTCGGCCGTCTTCTTGCCAGGCTTGCAGCCCGGGATGAAGCCGCCGTTCTTCTTCATTTCCTCAGCCATGTTGGTCGGGTTCACCGTAATAGCGGTGTAGAAATACGTGAACAGGATCACCATGATGAAGTAGACGAAGTTGTACCAGAAACCGTTGGTGTTGCCCATTACTGCAGCAAGACCTTTCGTTGCGTTGAATCCCTGGAAGATGAGCGGGAAGAGCATCAGTGCCTGGGCGAAGATGATCGGCATCACACCTGCCGCATTCAGCTTCAACGGGATGTACTGACGGACACCGCCATACTGTTTGTTACCAACGATACGCTTGGCGTACTGCACGGGAATCTTGCGCACCGCCTGGACAAGCGCGATGGTACCGACAAACACCAGGAAGAGGATCACCAGTTCGATGACAAGCACGAGCATGCCACCCAGGCTGGTCGTCCATTTCTCGGAGATTTCGATCCACAGGGCCTGCGGAAGACGGGCGATGATGCCGATCATGATGATTATGGAAATACCATTACCAATGCCGCGGTCTGTAATTCTTTCACCCAACCACATGACGAACATCGTACCTCCGATCAGGATGATCGTGGCAAAGACACCGTACCACCAGCCGTTCATCGTGGTGACGAACGCCTCGGCAGGAAGGGTCGAACGCAGGGAGGCCACGTAGGCCGGGCCCTGGATGGCCAGGATCAAGATCGTGAGATAGCGCGTATATTGATTCATCTTGCGACGTCCGCTCTCACCTTCGCGCTGGAGGCGCTGGAAGGACGGGAGGAAGACGCCCAGGAGCTGGATCACGATGGATGCGGAGATATAAGGCATCACACCCAAAGCGAAGATCGATGCGTTACCGAACGCACCGCCGGAGAACATGTTCAGGAGTCCGACCAGGCCTTCCGAAGTCTTCTGCTGCAGAGCTGCGATCTGCGTGGCATCGATGCCAGGGAGCACAACGTAGCTTCCGAGACGGTAGACAACAATCAGCAAGAACGTATAGATCAACCGTTTCCGGAGATCTTCGATCTTGAACATGTTGGCTATGGTTTGAAAAAACTTTTTCATTGGGCTCTCCGGGGATTAGAGTTTGGTGACGGTTCCGCCTTTTTCTTCGATCTTCTTGACGGCCGTTGCCGAGAATGCGTCGGCGGTCACGTCGAGTTTGGCAGTCAGTTCGCCGTTGCCCAGGACCTTGACCAGGTCGCCCTTGGAGGCGAAGCCGGCGCCGATCATCACGTCGACGTCGATGGCGTTCACACCATAGCGCTCGCTGATGGTCTGAAGGGCCGAGAGATTGACGGCCTTGTATTCAATTCTGTTGTGGTTCTTGAAACCGAACTTCGGAAGGCGGCGCTGGATAGGCATCTGACCACCTTCGAAACCGATCTTGCGGGAATAGCCGGAACGGGACTTGGCACCGTTGCTACCACGACCGGCGGTCTTGCCCAGACCCGAACCCGGGCCGCGGCCGACGCGCTTCTCCGATTTCACAGAACCTTTTGCAGGTGTAAGATTATGCAGTTTCATCTGTTGTTCCTCCTATTCGTTGACGGGTTCGACGGTGATCATGTGGGCCACGCGCTCGATCATACCTTCGGTGACCGGAGTCAGTTCCACGATGACACTCTGGTGCATCCGGTGGATGCCCAGCGAAGTGAGGTTAGCGATCTGGCGCTTGGTAGCGCCGCTCTTGCTCTTGATTTGGGTAAGTTTGACCTTTGCCATTGCTTCACTCCTCCTTAACCGTTAAATACTCTGTTCATGGGAATGCCGCGAAGACCGGCCACGGTGTAGGCGTCACGCATCTCGGTCAGAGCGGTGACCGTTGCCTTCACCAGGTTGTGGGGGTTCGAACTTCCCTTGCTCTTTGCCAGCACGTCGTGGATGCCCACCGACTCGAAGACGGCACGCATAGCACCACCGGCCTTCACACCGGTACCGGGTGCTGCAGGTTTCATGAACACGCGGGCGCCGCCGAACTTGGCCGACTGCTCGTGCGGAATGGTCTGCTTGCTGAGCGGGATGCGGACGAGGTTCTTCTTCGCATCTTCAATACCCTTGGAGATGGCGGTAGTGACTTCGTTTGCCTTTCCAAGGCCGTAGCCCACGACGCCGTTTTCGTCGCCGACGACCACGATGGCAGCAAAGCTGAAGTGACGGCCACCTTTGGTGACTTTGGTGACTCGCTGGACAGCCACGAGGCGGTCCTTGAGCTCCAGGTCCGTAGTCTTTACTTTCTTAACATTGATATCTGCCATAGCGCTTAGAATTTAAGGCCACCCTCACGGGCAGCATCTGCCAAACTTTTAACTCTTCCGTGATAGAGGTAACCTCCGCGGTCGAATGCGACGGTGGAGATTCCCTTCTCGAGGGCGCGCTCTGCGATCGCCTTGCCGACGATGGCTGCTGCCTCGACACCCGTCTTGCCCTTGCAGGACGCGACGAGCGCCTTGTCGTTGGACGAAGCCGACGCCAGGGTCACACCCTTGGTGTCGTCCACGACCTGGACGTAGATCTGCTTATTGCTTCTGTACACCACCATACGGGGCCGCTCGGCGGTACCGTTGACGATCTTGCGGATCCGGTGATGGATTCTCTGTCTTCTTTCTGTTTTAGTCAATGCCATAACTTGATCTCCTATTATTTAGCAGAAGCGCTCTTGCCGGCCTTGCGACGGAGCTGTTCGCCGACGAACTTGATACCCTTGCCCTTGTACGGCTCAGGCTTGCGCAGCGAGCGGACCTTCGCGGCCACCATACCGAGCAGCTGCTTGTCAGCGCTCTTCAAAACCAACACGGGGTTCTGACCCTTCTTGACAGGTTCGGCCTCGGCCTTCACCTCTTTGGGAAGCTGGAACTGGATGTCGTGGGAATAACCCAGGCTGAAGATCACGATCTGGCCGTTGACCTCCACGCGATAACCGACACCGACGAGCTCCTGTTTGACAGTATAACCTTCAGAGACACCCACCACCATATTGTGGATCAGGGCACGATAGAGGCCGTGCATGGAGCGGTGGCGAGGCTGGTCCGTAGGACGCTTGACAGTAAGAACACCGCCATCAACGGAGACTTCGATGTCCGGATCAATCTTCTGGGACAGTTCTCCGAGCGGGCCTTTCACCGTGACGACATGGTCGTCGCTGACTTTCACAGCAACGCCAGAGGGCAGGTTTACAGGTAATTTACCGATTCTTGACATTATCGTTCAATTTTAATTGTTACTAATAAACGTAGCAAAGCACTTCACCGCCGACATTGAGCGTCTTGGCCTCCTTGTCGGTGATAATACCTTTGGATGTAGAGAGGATGGCGATTCCCAGACCGTTGAGCACGCGGGGCATGTTCTCCACGTCGGTGTAGGTACGCAGACCCGGGGAGCTGACGCGAATGAGTTTCTTGACAGCCGCCTTCTTGGTCTCCGGATGGTACTTGAGCGCCATCTTGATGGTGTTGCAGGGCTTGCCCTCAACCACCTTCCAGGCCAGGATGTACCCCTTCTCGTGGAGAATGCGGGTGATCTCGACCTTCATTTTCGATGCCGGAACCTCGACGGTCTTGTGGCCGGCGAGATAGGCATTCCTGACTCGAGTCAGGTAATCTGCAATTGGATCAGTCATTTCTTTTCTTTTTTAATGAATCCCGGCGTCACTCGGAAAAAGCCTTGGCGCGACGCCCGATATCCAATGTGTTATTATTAATTAAGTGAATGAATTTCTACCAGCTAGCCTTCTTCACGCCCGGGAGCAGGCCCTTGGAGGCCATTTCGCGGAACTGGATGCGACTGATGCCGAAGAAACGCATGTACCCTTTCGGACGACCGGTGATCGAGCAGCGGTTGTGCTGGCGGCACGGGGAGCTGTTCTTCGGGAGCTTGTCGAGAGCGGCCCAGTCGCCGGCTTCCTTCAAGGCTTTGCGCTTCTCAGCGTATTTGGCGCACATCTTCGCACGTTTGACTTCACGTGCCTTCATCGATTCTTTTGCCATACCTATACTATTAGTTGTTGTGTTTGATATTCTTGAAAGGTATACCGAATTCGCGGAGAAGTGCGAAGGCCTCTTCGTCCTTGTTCGCGGTGGTGACGAAGGTGATCTCCATACCCATCACTTTCGTGATCTTGTCGATGTCGATCTCCGGGAAGATGATCTGCTCTTTCACGCCGAGGGTGTAGTTGCCACGGCCGTCGAAGTTCTCGCTCACGCCCTTGAAGTCGCGGATACGCGGCAGGGACACGGCGATCAGACGCTCGAGGAACTCATACATACGGACGCCGCGGAGGGTGACTTTCACGCCGATGGGCATGCCCTTGCGGAGCTTGAAGTTGGAAATATCCTTGCGGGAGACGGTCTGCACGGCTTTCTGGCCGGTGATGGTGGTAAGCTCCTGCTGAGCGACCTCCACCAGCTTCTTGTCCTGCGTGGCGCTGCCGATACCCTGGTTGACGGTGATCTTGGTGAGCTTGGGCACCTGCATCACGGTGGAGTACTTGAACTCCTTCATCAATTTGTCGACAATCTCTTCCTTATACTTCTTCTGAAGGGAAGGGACGTAACCGATCTGGGCCATGGAGGGACCCTGCGGTACTGCTGCTGCTTTTTCTTTCTTTGCCATTACTTGATCTCCTCACCAGATTTTTTAGCATAACGGACGAGCTTGCCCTTGTCGTTCAGGCGACGGCCGATCTTGGTGGCGCCACCCTTCACAGGGTCGACGACCTGAAGATTCGACACGTGGACGCCGGCTTCCTGCTTGACAATACCGCCCTGCGGGTTCTTGGAATTGGGTTTGGTGTGCTTGCTGACCATGTTGACTCCTTCAACGATGGCGCGATTCTTCTCGGTGAGCACGGCGAGGACCTTACCGGTTTTACCCTTGTCGTTGCCTGCGTTCACGTAGACCATATCGCCTTTCTTGATATGCAGTTTTGCCATGGTTGTACCTCCTTATAATACCTCAGGGGCCAGTGAAACGATTTTCATATAGTTTTCGCGGAGCTCGCGGGCCACGGGGCCGAAGATACGGGTACCGACGACCTCGTCCTGCTTGGTCAGCAGCACGCAAGCGTTGTCGTCGAAACGGATATAGGAACCGTCGGGACGGCGGATTTCCTTCTTGGTACGGACGACGACCGCATTGGAAACAGAGCCCTTCTTGGCGTTGCCGCCCGGGATGGCGCTCTTGACGGCGACGACGATCTTGTCGCCGACAGTGGCATAGCGATGGCGGGTACCACCGAGGACGCGGATGCAGAGCACTTCCTTCGCACCCGAGTTGTCAGCCACCAACAAACGTGATTCTTGCTGTATCATTTTATTTGACTTTTTCTACGATTTCTACTAATCTCCAGCGTTTGGTCTTGCTCAGGGGGCGGGTCTCCATGATGCGGACCGTGTCGCCTTCGCTGCACTCGTTCTTGTCATCCTGGGCGACGAACTTCGTGGTCTTGTTCACGAACTTGCCGTAGATGGGATGCTTCTCCTTGGTCTTCACAGCAACTACAATAGACTTATCCATCTTGTTGCTGACCACGATGCCGATTCTTTCTTTACGAAGATTTCTTTCCATAGGACTTTCTATTTTAGTTCTGTTTCTCTTTTTCTGCGAGCACGGTCATCATGCGGGCGACGTCAGCTTTCGCCTTCTTGATGGCGGAGGTGTTTTCCAGCGGAGAGATCACATGGTTCATCTTCATTTTGTTGAGATTCTGCTTCTCAACCTCGAGACGTTCGCGCAGGTCTTTCACTGCCATCTCTTCGATTTCTTTTCTTTTCATAATCTGCTCTGCTAAAGATTATTCAACATAGTCGCGACGAACGACGAACTTGGTGGTGATAGGGAGCTTCTGGGCACCGAGACGGAGCGCTTCCTTGGCAACCTCCATCGGAACGCCTTCGGCCTCGATGATCATGCGGCCCGGCGTGATGGGAGCCACGAAACCTTCCGGGTTACCTTTACCCTTACCCATACGGACTTCGGCCGGTTTCTTGGTATAGGGCTTATCCGGGAATACGCGGATCCAGATCTTACCTTCACGTTTCATGTAACGGACAACAGCCTGACGGGCAGCTTCGATCTGCTGACCGGTGAGCCAGCAGCTCTCCATCGTCTTGATGCCGAAGGACCCGAAGGCCAGCTGGCTACCGCGCTGGGCGATACCTTTCATGCGACCTTTCTGCTGTCTTCTGAACTTGGTTTTCTTAGGTTGTAACATAGCCTTATTACTTTAATTATACCTTAAACTTCTCATTCTCAGCGTCTTGACCCACTTCGGGCATAAGACACAGGGTTGCAAAGGTACACAAAAAAATTAAATACCAAAAACTTTTGCGAATTTTTCGACAAAAATTTTTGATACTTAACTTACTGACAAAGCAGGCGTTTAGCCGACTTGAAACGATTCTATTTTTTGGCGTTTTCGACCGCACGCATGACCCGGAGGAAATTGCCGCCCCAGAAGAGTTCGAGCTCCCGGTCGGTCCAGCCGCGGCGCATCAGCTCGACGGTGATGTCCTTCATCCGCGAGGCATCTTCCAGCTGGCGCATCCCGCCGCCCCCGTCGAAATCGGTACCGATGCCCACGTATTCCACCCCCACCAGCCGGCGGATATACTCCACATGGTCGCAGAAGGTGCCGATGTCGACCTGGTCGGCGGGCAGCCACGACAGCGCCCAGCGGCCCGTCGTGACCTGGATCACGCCGCCTTTTGCCGCGATGGCCCGGATCTCATCGTCCGTCAGGTTGCGCGGGTGGTCCTTGATGGCATACACGCACGAGTGCGAACAGATGACGGGCGCGGTGCTGAGCTCCAGGCAGTCATAGAGCGTCTGGGTCGAGGCGTGCGAGCAGTCCACGATGATGCCCAGGCGGTTCATCTCGCGCACGAGCTCCTTGCCGAAAGGCGACAGGCCGCCCCAGGTCTTTTCGGGATAGCGCGAGGCGTCGCAGATGTCGTTGTCGTAGTTGTGGCAGAGCGTGATGATGCGGGTGCCCAGGTCGTAAAAGTCCTGCAGGCGCGACAGGTCGCGGCCGATGGGATACGCATTCTCCAGACCCATCACCAGGCTCAGGTGACGTTTCTTTTTGTTACGCTCGATATCCTTGACCGTCAGGGCGATGCGGGCTTCGCGGGGGCGTGCCTCGATGTAGGCGCGGATGGCTTTCATCTGGCCGATGGCCTTCTCGAAAGCCGCCTGCTCCGAAGCCTCGTCGAGCGGTCCCTGTTCCGTGAAGATGGGATAGAAGCAGCAGTCCACGCGTCCCTCCCGCAAGCGCGGGAACGAAGCCTGCACCCGGTTCATGTCCACGCTGTCCCGGATGAGTTCCAGCGCCGTATCCGTGTGCGTGTCGATCGATACGATGCGGTCGTGCAGCCGCTGTGCCCGCTGCAGCAGCGCCGCGTCGCCAGGGTCTTGTGCAAAGGCCGCCGCGGAAAGCAGCAGCGCAGGAAGGAGAATCCTCAATGATTTCATTTCCACCAATGGAGTTTACGGGCCAGCAAGAGAAGCAGCAAAGACGCCACCAGACAGCCAAGCATCAGCCAGAGGCCCGCGCCGGCGGCGAAGAGAATGGGCACGAAGGTGATGAGCAGGATCTCGACCGGGGCGCAGGGGAGATAGGCCAGCGCATAGTCGTCCATCGCCTTGCTCTGCATCTTCGGGTCGACAATGCGCAGCAGGGCGATGCCCATGGCCATGGTCCCCGTCCACCAGCCCCAGGCAAAGATCGATTTCTCAAACCAGTCCTTCTCGTTGAGCCGGCGGCCGAACCAGAACACGGTGAAGATTGTCAGGGCGATGCCCGCCACCGTCAGCACGACCAGCGGCAGTGCATATTTCACTACGACGCCGAGCTTGATGGCAGCCACGCCGCACGTCACCAGCAGATCGGTGGCCGTGCTGCTGATGCCCACCGTCGTGCGCGGATCGATGTAACGGGATGCTCCCACTTTATTGAAGATTGCCTTGAAGAGCATGCCCACCACGAAGGCACAGCTGAACACCGGCAGTTCCAGGGCCGGCCAGAGCAGTTTCACGCCCCGGCTCAGCATATAGCCGCCGAAGGCCGCCACCATCACGAGTGCGAGATGGAACATGTGCGAATCGATGGAGATGGGCGAGGTCGTGCCCACGGCGGTGGGCTCGCGCTTTTCCTCGGGCAGCAGGCCGCTGCGGTATTCGTCGGGCAGGTCGCTGAAATCGACAATGTAGGAAGTATGGCCCCTGCGGGTTGCCCGCTTGATGAAAAGCAGGCCGCCCAGGATGGCCACGATCACACCGATGGTGGCGGTGGTCATGCCCAGGCTCGCGGCCTCATCCCAGCCCAGGCCATGGAAAGCCGAGCCGATGGCGGCCGCTGTGCCGTGCCCGCCATAGAAACCCGTGGGGAGCATCACGCCGAAAGCCGGATGGAGCTCCGGCCAGATGAGCCGCAGCACCAGCAGGCCGAAGAGTCCCATCACCGCCCACTGGAACAGCATCCCGAACTGGGAATACACCCACATCGGGCCCACCCGGTTCACCACCTGTTTCAGCTTGAAATGGGGCGAGGAAAAGGGCAGCGCGGCGAAGACCACGGCGATGAGGAGGGCCGAATAGGTGCCGATGTTGTTGGAGAGCGGCAGCCAGCCCAGCCCGTTCGGGCCGAAGGTCAGGCCCAGGAGTCCGGCCAGCAGGCTCGGCGGGATGAAAAGCTTCTGTACGAGGGGAACTTTCACCCGGATCAACTTCCCGATGAGCAACAGGCCGCAGATGATTCCCGCATCGGAAAACAGCACCCACGGCGTGAAATTTGCAAGGTCGAACATCACTTTTACGGATTAAGTCGTAAATTTACGAAAAATTAGATGAAAATCCTATCCCGGTTCGCCACGGCCTTTCTCCTGGCCCTCGTCCTGCTTCCTTCGGTCTCCGCCCAGAACCGGCGGGAAGTGAACGTGATGGAATACTACGTGAACGGGAAGGACACCATCTATCTCGATGAGATCCCACCCGCAGTCATCCACCCGAAAAAGACGATGAAGCGGCGCGAGTGGGTGAAATACTACAAGCGCGTCCACAATTTCAGCAAGGCCTATCCCTATGCCCTGGCCATCAGCCACATCATCAAGCAGACCGACAGCCTGTTCGAAGCCGAACACTACACCAAGCGCCAGCAGGATAAATACCTGAGCAAACTGAAAGATGAGTTGCTCAAGGAGTTCGACCCGCTGTTCCGCAAACTCACCCTCAAGCAGGGTCTGATGATGATCCGGCTCATCGACCGCGAATGCGGCCTGACCCCCTACTACATCCTGAAAAACTATATGGGCGGCGCCGCGGCGGGTTTCTGGCAAGGTGTGGCCAAAGTCTTCAAGGGGAACCTCAAGCAGCCCTACGACCGTTTCGGGGAAGACAAGGACCTGGAAGAACTGGTAGGAATCTGGCAACGCGGCGAATTCGACGACCTCTATTGGCTGATTTTCGGCAAGCCGAAACCCGAGGTCCCCATCCCGGAAAAATTCAAATAGCCAGGTAGTTTACTCCCTGCGACCAGTCACCGATGACATAGAGCTCGCCGCCGCTTTCCACCTCGAGGTGAGCGGGGGAATGCCAATGCCCGAAGATGTAGAGGTCGATGGGACGGGTTTTTCCGAATTCGTTGGCGAAGCGGTAGATGCCGCTTTCACGGTCGACCGTGATGGCACGGTCGGGATGGTGCTTCTTGCTGTAGGCCGACCACCTGTGGGCCAGGGCGAAGACCCAGCGTGGATGGAAGGCCTTGAGCAGGGCGATCAGCGCCTTGTTGCGGAAGATGTGGAACACCATCCACGACTTGGCGTCGCGGCAGCCCAGCGTATCGCCGTGCCCGATGCAGGCCTGGCGTCCGTCGAGGTCCACCACCACATAGGGCTCCTGTACGATCTTGACGCCCAGTTCCTTTTCGAAATAATCGCTGATCCACCAGTCGTGGTTGCCACGGAAATACCACACGGGCATTCGCTCCGCCACGGCTGCGATGGCCGCCAGCGCGCGGACGTTGCCCCGGGGCACCACATCGTGGTAGTCCACCCAGAAGTCGAAGATGTCGCCCAGCAGGAAAAGACCCTTCGCATCGGCGGGCAGGCCTTTCAGGAAATCGACGAAGAGCCGTTCGCGCGTCCCGTCAGAGTCGGGGACGCCCAGGTGCAGGTCGCACACGAAATAGTATTTCCCGCCCTCAGCCATGGGAAATCAGAACAGGGTCGAAATGATGCAGGCCAGGCCCACGATGGCGCAGTAGAGCGCAAACCAGCGGAGTTTCGCCTGCTTGACGATGGCGATCATGAATCGGCAGGCAAAGAGTCCGGAGAAGAACGCGGCCACGAAACCCAGCACCAGGGGCAGCACGCCGATACTGCTGGCTGCGAAATCACCCCCCACCACGTCGAGGAAAGCCTCGCCCAGGATGGGAACCAGCACCATCAGGAAGGAGAATCGCGTGACTTCTTCCTTCTTCACGCCGCAGAGCAGGCCCGTGGCGATGGTCGAGCCGCTGCGCGAGAGACCGGGAATCACGGCTACCGCCTGCGCCAGACCCATCCAAAGGGCAGATTTCCAGGTAACCGGTCCCCCTTCGCCGCCACGGCGGGCAGCCAGGGTTTCCGAAAGGAAAAGCAGGAAGGCCGTCACGATGAGCGCAAAACCAACGACCAGCAGGCCGCTGCCGAAAATCGACTCCACCTGATCCTTGAAGAACATCCCCACGACGAAGACCGGTACCATCGACAGGAGGATGAGCAGGAGGTAGCGCGTTTCAGGATTCATCTTGAATTGGAAAAGCCCCTGCAGAAGTTTGACGATATCTTTCCAGAACACGACGATGGTGGCCAGTACCGTAGCAGCGTGGACCGCCACTTCGAAACTGAGGTCGGCCGTCTCGATGCCGAAGAGGGCCTTGCCGATGGCCAAGTGGCCGCTGCTGCTCACGGGAAGGAACTCCGTGAGGCCCTGGACGATGCCCAGGATAATCGCTTCAATCCAACTCATCGCTCTTCTTTTTCATCGCGGGGCTTGCGCATGATGCCCCAGATAATCACGCCGATGCCGATGCAGATGATGACGGGCGACACCACCAGGCGGCGGGCGTTGAACATTTCGGGATTGAAGACGTTCGGGTCGGACGATCCGCCGCCGAGCATCAGGATGAAGCCCAGCACCATCACCAGCAGACCGATGCCGATGAGTGTCACGTTCTTTTTAGGCAGGGAGAAATTTGCCATGGTTATCTTGCTAATAATACAAATCGTCTTTGCTGCCGAAGGCCACCTTGTTGACCACAAAGGCCGTGGAGATGACACAGATCAGGATGCCCAGCAGCACCGTTCCCACAAGGACCGCCCACACCAGCCGCATGTCAAGGATCATGCCCATCAGGTCGGAGTCGCGGCTCAGGTAGCGGATGATGGCGCAGAGGATGCCCGAGGCGATGATGCCGGCCACGGCGCCCTGAACCACCGCCTGCCAGAGGAAAGGCCGCGCGATGAAGGAGCGCTTGGCCCCCACCAGGCTCATGGTGTGGATGGTGAAGCGGCGGGCGTAAATGTTGAGCCGCACCGTGTTGCTGATCAGGGCGAACGAAATGACCAGCAGCAGCGCGATCACGACCCCCAGCACCAAGCTGATGCTGCGCAGGTTGGCGTTGAGCGCATCGACCAGCGTCTCCTGGTAGACCACCTCTTCGACGAAACGGTTGTCGAGCAGGCTGGCCTTGACCCATTCGAGCGAGTCTTTGGTGATATAGTCGCCGTCGAGTTTCAGGTCGATGGAGATGGGGATCGGGGAACTCTCGAAGACCGAGAGGAAATCTTCGCCCAGGAGGCCTTTCATCTCCTCGGCGCCCTCTTCTTTCGAGACGAAGCGGCTTTCCTTCACATAGGGACGTTCGGCCAGCTGCTCGGCCAGCGCCCGGCCCTCCTTCTCGGAGGTCGACTGCTTGAGCATCACCGACACCGCCATGTTCTCCTTGAACCAGCGCGCCAGGCCACGGGCGTTGACGGCGAAGACGGCAGCGGCCGACATCAGCACGAGCACCAGCGAAATGCTGATGACCGAGGTGACGTAGGAACGAATCAACCGCTTGTGTACTATATTTTTACCTTTCGCAGCCATTTTCGGGTCAGGTTGCAAAGATAATCAAAATAATTTATTATCTTTGTGTCGAATTTGCCTTAAAATGTCTTAAAAAGATGGAAGAACCTGTACGAGTACTGTTCGTGAACTCCGAGATCTTCCCCTATATGCCTGAAACAGACATATCTGTACTGGGAAGGTATCTGCCGCAGGGGATCCAGGAGAGCGGGAAGGAGATCCGCTCCTTCATGCCGCGATATGGCACGATCAACGAACGCCGCAACCAGCTGCACGAAGTCATCCGCCTGTCGGGGATGAACCTCATCATCAACAATGCGGACCGCCCGCTGGTCATCAAGGTTTCCTCCATCTCTTCGGCCCGCATGCAGGTCTACTTCATCGACAACGAAGACTACTTCCATCGCAAATTCATCTACCAGGACGCAGAAGGCAACGATTTCAAGGACAACGACGAACGCGCCATCTTTTTTGCAAGGGGCGTGCTCGAGACCGTCAAGAAGCTCCGCTGGAAACCCGACATCGTACACTGTCAGGGATGGGTCTCTCACTTCCTGCCCGTGTACCTGAAGAAAGTATACCACGAAGATCCCATCTTTACCGACGCCAAGGTGGTGCTCTCGCTCTACAACGAGATGCTCGACGCCCGCCTGAGCGACAACGTGGTCGACAAGGTCGCCACCGGCGCCCTCCTGCCGGAGGACGTGGCGGTCCTGGCCGAGCCCAGTGGCATAAATCTTGCGAAACTGGCCATCCAGTATGCCGACGGCATCGTCGCCGGCGTGCCTGAAGTCGATGCCCGCCTGATGGCAGAGGTCAACCGGCGCAAGCTCCCGGTTCTGCCTCACACCCCCATCAGCCAGGATTACAGCCAATACGTCCGGGCTTACGACCAATTTTACGACGACCTGTTAAAAGATTAGCGACAAGAGATGAAAAAAACAGGGGTTTCCTTCGGCTTGGCAGCGCTGCTGACCTTGTCCTGCCTCGTTTCCTGTATCACCACCGACAACACCCTGGGCTCCGCGCTGGTGCCCGACAATCAGGATATTTCCATCCGCACGGCGACCATCGACCTGCCTGTCGGCCTGAAGATGGCCGACAGCCTGCAGACCTCCGTCTCCCAGAGCGCCACCGTCGGCGCCATCCGTTCCGTACGCTACGGGCTTTTCCACTGCGATGCCGCCGTGTCGGTAACCTCCGCCTACGATTCCGTCGAATGGGGCCGGAACCCCTCGGTCCACAGTCTGGAGATGGTTCTGGTGAGTGACTCCACGCTGGTGATCGACGCCACGCAGCTCCATATCCCGCAGAACCTCTATCTGCACCGCCTCCGCGTAGATCTCGACTCCACGATGATCTACAACAACAGCCTGAGTGCCGCTGACTACGAACCGGAAGTGCTCAACGAAGGCAGATTCGTCTACACGGGCGGCAGTTCCATCTCCGTACCGCTGAACAAGAAACTGGGTGAGGAACTCTTCCAGATCCCGATGGCTACGCGCGACAGCGCCGAACTCTTCATGAAGGCTTTCCACGGCTTCTACCTGCGTTGCGACGATCCGGAAGAAGGCATGCTGGGCGGACGGCTCAATGTGTTCGACCTGAGCTCTTCGTATATCAACCTGACCTACGATTATGACGACGAAGACGGCGTACGCAAGCGCGCCATCGCCACCTTCCTGATGGGGATGAAGCGAACCGTGAACGTCTGCACTTCGGGGGCCCGTCCCATGGAAAGCCCGCTGGCGACAGACGGCATCTTCATGGAGGGTCTCTGCGGCATCAAGCCCCATGTCGACGCACGCGAACTCCGCGATGCCGTGGCCCGCTGGGCAGCCGACAACCAGATTTCGCTCGACAACCTGATCATCGCCAAAGCCACCCTCAGTTTCCCCTTCGAATACTCCGGAGACGGCCAGCAGTTCGAGTGCTATTCGACGTCTCTCTTCCCGTGCAAGCGCGTGCGCAAGGATGTATACGTCCGCTACACGCCCCTGGTGGAAATCGAAGATGAAAGCATGGAAAGCGGAGACATCGACCGCTCCAATCTATGCTATGACTCGAATGTGAGCATCTATCTCCAGAAACTCGTCCGTACCGACCGCAGCCAGCTGACGGCCTACGACGACCTGTGGATGATGCCCTACGTCAGTACCTACAATTCTTATACGGGAGAAACCACCTTCCTGGCCGATTACTTCTTCTACACACAGAGTGAGCTCAACGGCACGGAAGACCTCCGTCATCCTGTGATCAATCTGATCTATACGACACTTAAATAGCCCGGAAGATGAGGCTGGCGTTCTGCCCGCCGAATCCGAAGTTGTTGCTCAGGGCGACCCGCACACGCCGCTCCTGACGCTCGTTGAGCGTGAGGTTGAGCCGGTAGTCGATCTGCGGGTCTTCGTTTTTGAAATGGACGGTGGGCGGAATCACGCCGTCCTGGATGGCATGGATGCAGGCCAGCGCTTCCACGGCGCCGGCAGCGCCCATCATATGGCCGGTCATCGACTTGGTGGAGCTGATGTTGACCTTGTAAGCATCCTCGCCGAACACGCGCAGGATGGCACGGATCTCGGCCAGGTCGCCCAGCGGCGTAGAGGTGCCGTGGGCATTGATGTAGTCGACGTCGGCCGGCCGGAGGCCTGCCTCGCGAAGGGCCAGTTCCATGGCATCGCCCGCACTCTGGCCGTCTTCCCGCGGAGCGGTGATATGCCAGGCGTCGCAGGTCATGCCGAAACCGACGATCTCGGCATACATATGGGCACCGCGGCGACGGGCGTGCTCATATTCCTCGACCACGAGGACGGCGGAGCCTTCGCCCATCACGAAACCATCGCGCGTGGCATCGAACGGACGCGATGCGGTCTGGTATTCTTCGTTGTTGGTGGAAAGGGCGTGGGCCGCGTTGAAACCGCCGATGCCGGGAATGCTGACCGGAGCTTCCGTGCCGCCCGAAATCATGATGTCGGCCCGGCCCAGCTGAATCTGGGACGATGCCGTCAGGATGGCATGGGCCGAGGTGGCGCAGGCCGACGACACGCCGAAATTGGGGCCGCGGAAACCATAGCGGATGGCAATGTGGCCCGAAGCGATATTGGTGATGAATTTGGGGACGAGGAAAGGGCTGAAACGCGACCGGTCCGGCTGCGTATAAAAATCCCTGATCTCATCCGTATAGGTATTGATGCCGCCGACGCCCGAACCAACGACCACCCCGATCCTGCGCAGGTCGGTCGTCTCGAGGTCAATCCCGCTGTCCAGGACCGCCTCATGGGCGGCGATCATCGCGTATTGCGTAAAGGGATCCGTACGGCGCGCTTCCTTCCGGTCGAAGGCCTCGGGAAAACCTTCCGGATCATAGTCCGGAATCTGACACGCAAATTTGGTCTTGAAAGGGCTCGTGTCAAAGCGGGTGATCATCCGGGCGCCACTTACCCCGGCGTCGAGATTGCGGAAATACTCGGCAACGTTTCTGCCCAGAGGATTGATCGTGCCAATGCCCGTGATGACAACCCGCTTCATCCTGCCCGTCTACTGCTGAACGTTGGCCTTGATGTAGTCGATGGCGTCCTGCACGGTCGAAATTTTCTCGGCCGCGTCGTCGGGAATCGTGATGTTGAATTCTTTCTCAAACTCCATGATCAGCTCGACAGTGTCGAGGGAGTCTGCGCCAAGGTCATTCTTGAAGCTTGCGGAGGGCGTCACTTCCGTCTCTTCAGCGCCCAGTTTATAGACAATGATAGAGATGACTTTCGAAGAAATGTCTTCCATAATGAATGGTTTTGGTTTATAACGTATATTTCGCAAAGTAAGTAATTTTTGCGGAAAAAGGCAAATTTTCATATATTTGTCAAACTGAAAGCAATCCACTATGTATACCGATTTTCAAAAGTATCTGGAAGCCGAGCTTCAGTCGATCCGTGAAGCCGGCTTGTACAAGGAAGAGCGTGTCATCACCTCCCCCCAGCAGGCTGCCATCAAGGTGGCGCCCGGTAAAGACGTGTTGAATTTCTGCGCCAACAACTACCTCGGCCTGGCCAACAGCAAGGAACTCGTGGAAGCGGCCAAGAAGGCCCTCGACACCCACGGCTACGGCATGTCTTCGGTGCGTTTCATCTGCGGAACGGGCGACCTCCACAAAGAACTCGAGAAGAAGATCTCCGAGTTCTTTGGCACGGAAGACGCCATCCTCTACGCCTCCTGCTTCGATGCCAACGGCGGTGTGTTCGAGCCCCTGCTCGACGAGCACGACGCCATCATCTCCGATGCGCTGAACCACGCCTCCATCATCGACGGCGTACGCCTGTGCAAAGCTCAGCGCTACCGCTACGCCAACGCCAACATGGAAGAACTGGAGAACTGCCTCAAGACGGCCCAGGCCCAGCGCCACCGTCTCATCGTGACCGACGGCGTGTTCTCGATGGACGGCAACGTAGCCCCGCTCGACCAGATCTACGCCCTGGCTACCAAGTACAACGCCATGGTAATGGTCGACGAAAGCCATTCCGCCGGCGTGGTCGGCCGCACGGGCCGCGGCACCACCGAGCAGTTCAACCTGCGCGGCAAGATCGAGATCCTGACCGGCACCCTGGGCAAGAGCTTCGGCGGCGCCGTGGGCGGCTTCACCACCGGCAAGAAAGAAATCATCGCCATGCTACGCCAGCGTTCGCGCCCGTATCTGTTCTCCAACTCGATCCCGCCGATGGTCGCAGCGGCCGGCATCAAGATGTTCGAGATGATGAGTGCCACCAACAAACTCCAGGATAAGCTCCACGCCAACACCGAATACTTCATCGGCCGCATGAAGGCCGCCGGCTTCGACATCAAGCCCACGCAGTCGGCCATCTGCGCCGTGATGCTCTACGACGCTCCGCTCTCGCAGAAGATGGCGGCACGCCTCCAGGAAGAGGGCATCTATGTCACGGGTTTCTACTATCCTGTGGTCCCGAAGGGCCAGGCCCGCATCCGCGTGCAGGTTTCGGCCGGGCACGAAAAAGAACACCTCGACAAATGTGTCGAGGCCTTCACCAAGATCGGCAAGGAACTTGGCGTGATCAAATAAAAAAAGGAGCCTCGCGGCTCCTTTTTTTATTGCTTGATTCGATTACTCGTCGGTGAGCGAGAAACGGTAGAACGCAAGGATCTTCGCATCCTTGTCGGCAGCGGCCAGGACATCCTTGACGGGCGTCTTGCCGTCGCCCATCTGGTATTCCTGCTGCTCCAGCGTGCTCTCCTTGAAGAACTTCTGGATACGGCCGTTGGCAATGTTCTGGATCATCTGCTCCGGCAGATTGGCAGCCTTCTCGGCAGAGACCTTCGCGATGATCTCGCGGGCCTTCTGTGCCATCTCGGGCGTAAGCCAACCCTTGGCGGTGTTGCTCTCGATGTGATCTTCGCTGTCGCAGTGAGCCGGGTTGATGCCCACCTTCTTGAGGGCGTTCTCCACGGCCTTGCGAACCTGCTCTTCCTTGGTCTTCTCGACGGCGACCTGGCGCTCTTTCTCGACGACCTCAGCCGGGCAATCGTCGGCGGAGACCGACACCGGGTTCATCGTAACGACCTGGATGGCGATACCTTTGGCGAGTTCTTCGTCGATCGGCTTGTTGAAGGCCACGATGGCGCCGAGCTTGCCGTTGGTGGTGTGGACATAAGAAGCCACGTAAGGAGCTTCGAGCTTGCCGTAGAAGGCGAGGGTGTGTTTCTCACCACTCTTGCCGGTCTGCTGGGAGATGGCGTCTTCGACGGTCTCACCATTGGCCATCTTGGTAGCCTTCAGGGCTTCGAGGTCGGCCGGGCAGGCAGCGATGGCAGCGTCAGCGATGGCGTTGGCCAGGGCCTGGAATTCGGCGTTCTGCGACACGAAGTCGGTTTCGCAACCGAGGCAGACGAGGATACCCTTACCGTCGGCCACGCGGGCCTTCACAGCACCTTCGGTGGTCTCGCGATCGGCACGTTTGGCGGCCACGAGCTTGCCTTTCTCACGGATAATCTCCTGTGCGCGGTCGAAGTCGCCTTCAGCCTCTACGAGGGCCTTCTTGCAGTCCATCATGCCGGCACCGGTCATCTTGCGCAGTTTCGCGACATCTGTTGCTTTGATTTCCATTGTGTGCGTGGGTTAAGGGTTATTCTTCAGATTTGGTTTCAGCGGGAGCTGCAGGAGCCTCTGCCTTGGGAGCGGCGGCCTTGCGGGGGCGCTTCGGGGCGACAGGAGCTTCTTCTTTGGCAGGAGCCTCATCTTTCTCTTTTTCCTTCTCGATCCGACGCTCTTCCAGACCTTCGGCAACGGCGTTGCAGAGGGTTTCGGTAATGAGCTGGATGGATTTAGCCGCATCGTCGTTGGCCGGAATCACATAATCGATCGTGGTCGGGTCGCAACAAGTATCAACCATTGCGATAACGGGGATATTCAGACGATTGGCTTCGCGGACGGCGTTGATTTCTTTCTGGACGTCCACGACGAAGATGGCGGAAGGAAGGCGGTTGAGGTCGGCGATCGAACCGAGGTTCTTCTCGAGCTTCGCGCGCTGACGCGAGATCTGCAGACGCTCGCGTTTGGCCAGGGTCTCGAAGGTGCCGTCGGTCATCATCTTGTCGATGGTGTTCATCTTCTTGACGGCTTTGCGGATGGTGGGGAAGTTGGTAAGCATACCACCTGCCCAGCGCTCGGTCACATACGGCATGTTGACTTTCTGTGCGCATTCCGCTACGATATCCTTGGCCTGTTTCTTGGTGGCCACGAACAGGATCTTGCGGCCGGCGTGTGCCAGCTGCTTCATCACGTTCGCTGCCTCGTCTATTTTGACGACAGTTTTATGCAGGTCGATGATGTGGATCCCGTTTTTCTCCATGAAAATATACGGAGCCATCTTGGGATTCCATTTCCGCTTCAAGTGACCGAAGTGGACACCTGCATCGAGTAAGTCTTGGAAATTGGTTCTGGACATTGTTTTGTTTTTTAATTTTTGTGTTTCTCTTTTCTTCAATCCGGAGTAGCGGCATCGTTTTGGCCGGTCTCCTGGATTTTCCGCGGCTGAACAAACGGCGGGTAGCCTGGGAAGGATCCCTTCGTTTTCAATTCAGGCCGTGCATTTGTAAATCAGTGTCAGGCGACTAACGTTTGCTGAACTGGAAGCGTCTGCGAGCACCAGGCTGGCCCGGTTTCTTACGCTCGACTTCGCGGGCGTCGCGGGTCATGAAACCGTTCGACTTCAGGACGGGGCGATAGGCTTCTGCATCGACCAGGCAAAGAGCGCGGGCGATACCGAGGCGGATGGCCTCTGCCTGTCCTTTGATGCCGCCACCGTCGACGTTGATCTTCAGATCGAACTGTCCCAGGGTGTCGGTCAGGACGAGCGG
The DNA here is from genome assembly GCA_902784965.1 of uncultured Bacteroidia bacterium. Taxonomy (GTDB): domain Bacteria; phylum Bacteroidota; class Bacteroidia; order Bacteroidales; family UBA932; genus Cacconaster. The sequence continues at coordinate 52,647 of CACZWU010000004.1, forward strand.
CTGGTTGACAATATACTTCAAGGTGTCTTCCTTGAAATACTCATCGAGCGGGCGACCGTTGATGGTGATATTGCCGGAACCGGTGTTCAAAAAGACGCGAGCAACTGCTGATTTACGTCTTCCAAGGGCGTTGATTACTTCCATTACTCTGTCTTAAATTTCGTTTAACGTGAGGGGTTTGGGTTGCTGAGCTTCGTGCGGGTGCTCCGGTCCTTCATACACATAGAGGTTGCGGAACAGTTCGGCACCGAGGCGGTTCTTCGGAAGCATTCCTTTGATGGCGTGCTCCACGACAAAAGTCGGCTTGCGATCGAACATGTCTTTGGGCGTAGCGAAACGCTGTCCACCGGGGTATCCGGTGTGACGGACATACACTTTGTCGGTCAGCTTCTTGCCCGTGAGGCGGATCTTCTCGGCGTTGACGATGATGACGTTGTCACCACAGTCCACGTGCGGCGTGAAGTCCGGTTTGTTCTTGCCACGGAGGACAAGGGCAACGCGGGAAGCGAGACGACCCAGCACCTGATCGGTCGCATCAATAACGTACCATTCTTTCTTGACGGTACCGCTATTGGCGGAAATGGTCTTGTAGCTT